>CAZSXX010000001.1:0-5024 GCA_964611245.1 uncultured Verrucomicrobiota bacterium
AAAGCCACCAGTTCAGGAGTTCCGGGTAGCTCTGTTTGGGCGCGTTGATTTTCCAGTAGAGTTGGGGGGAAAAATAATCGACCCACCCCTCGCGGAGCCAAAGGCGGGAGTCGGCGTAGAGATGCTCATACGCGTCGAGGCCCGTCACTGAACTGGGGTATCCGGGCCGCCAAATTCCAAAGGGGCTGATTCCAAAACGGACCCACGGCTTGGCTTGGCGGATGCCGGAATAGAGGCGCTGCACCAGGTCGTTGACGTTCTTCCGGCGCCAATCGCCGCGGGCCAGCTTTCCGCCCGCCTTCTGGTAAGCGGCAAACGAAACGTCATCCGGGAACTCGACGAGATTGCCGCGGCTGTCCTTCTCCTTGTACGGATAAAAATAATCGTCGAGATGGACGCCATCAATGTCGTAGCGGCGAACCACATCCAGGATGACCTTGAAGGTGTGGTCCTTGACGGCGGCCTCGCCCGGATCGAGCCACTGGTGGTTGCCGTAGCGTTTCACGAGCGCAGGCCGGGATTTGGAAATGTGCCGCGCGGGGACCGGGCCCTTCCGGGGCAGGATGCCGGCGCGGTACGGGTTGAACCACGCATGCAGCTCCAACCCGCGCGCGTGCGCCTCGGCGACGGCATAGGCCAAGGGGTCGTAAAACGGGGCGGGCGCCTTGCCAAGTTCGCCGGTCAGGTAATCCGACCAAGGCTCCAAGTCCGATTGATAGAACGCGTCGCAGGCGGGACGAACCTGGAACAGGATCGCGTTGAGTTTCAAGTCCTGCGCATTGTCAAGGATCGCGCGCATCTCGGCTTTTTGCCGCTCGACGGGCAACCCTGGCTTCGAGGGCCAGTTCAGATTCCCGACCGTGGCGATCCATGCGCCACGAAATTCGCGCATGATTGGCGGGGGGGCATCCGCCGCGCGGCCGCTTGCGCCCAAGAACAACCCGAGCAGGGCGCCGAGCGCCAGCCAGGATCGTTTTGCGTCGGCGATGGCGTTCATTTCATTTCTTCTCGGCCAGCTCTTTTTCGAGGCGCGCCACGCGGCGGAGCAGTTCCGGCAATTGCTGCATGGCCAGCCACTGGCGCTTCATCTGGCGGTCGGGCTGGGCGGGGCTGCCGAGCCATTTCTCGCCGTCGGGAATGCTGTGCATCACCCCGGACTGCGCGGCGATGGTGACGCGGTTGCCGATCTTCAAATGCCCCGCGATTCCCACCTGGCCCGCGATCACGGTGTAGCTCCCCACTTTCGTGCTGCCGGCGATGCCGGTCTGCGCGACCACGATGCAATGCTCTCCAATCACCACGTTGTGGGCGATCTGCACCAAATTGTCGATCTTGGCGCCTTTGCCGATCTCCGTCGCGCCGAGCGCGCCGCGGTCAATGGTCACGCCCGCCCCGATCTCGACGTCGTCCCGGATGATCACCTGCCCAACTTGGGGAATCTTGCGGTGGAAACCACCGTCCAGAACATACCCATAGCCATCCGAACCGATCACCGCCGAGGAATGGATCCGGACGCGGGCGCCGATCTGGGAGTTGGCGTAAATCGTCACGTTCGGGAAAATGGCGGTCTCGGCGCCGATGGAGCACCGGGCGCCGACGCTGACCAGGCTGTGCAAAACGGCCTTCGGCCCAATCACGGCGCCCTCCCCAACCACGCAATGTGGCCCAATATGGGCGGTGGGGTCCACCTGGGCGGACTCCGCGACAACGGCGGTGGGATGCACGCCGGCCGGCATTTCCGGCTCGGGAAAGAAAAGCGCGAGGGCCTTCGCGAAACCAATCCGGGCCTGCGGCACGCGGATGAGCGTCTTTTTGGACGCGAACTCCACGCCGTCGATCAGGATCGCGGACGCGTCGCTCTGCTCGGCGCGATCCAGAAAAGTTTCGTTTTCCGCAAAAGTGAGATCACCGAGGCGGGCGGCGGCGGCCGGCGCGAATCCGGTCAACTCGATGGAACCCTCACCGACCAACGTCCCTCCGACCCATTGCGCGACCTCGGTGGCCGTGAAGGATTTCTTCAAATGCCCCTCTCGTTGATGATTCGGTTGCCCGGGCCAAGCACAATCACCCGCGGGCGCCAGGCCTTGGATTCCTGCGCCTCAATCTGAGCGTAGCTCATGATCGTGATCAAATCCCCCACCTTGCCGAGGTGCGCCGTCGCCCCATTCAGGACGATCGCCCCCGAAAGCGCCTCCCCGGGGATCGCATACGTCTCAAACCGCGCCCCATTGGCGAGGTTGCTGCACAGGATTTTCTCGTATGGCAACAGGCCGACTTTGTCCATCAAGTCGGCCGCAATGGTCATGCTGCCTTCGTAATTCAGGCTGGCATCCGTCACCGTCGCGCGGTGAATTTTCGATTTCAACAGGTGTAACTGCATAACAAACGTCGCGGCGCGGCCGCTGGCGGCTCCGGGTCCCCCGCAACCCGCGGCAAACATCAACCCGAATCCACAATCCGGCCAACCAGATTCCCAATCACGCGCCCGGGGCCGAACTCTCGTTGACTTGCCCCATAACGCTCACTATAAAGTCGCCGTCACCGGATTCAACATCTACTTTATTTATGTCGAGGACTTTGCGAGTCGGAATGATCGGGTACCGCTTCATGGGCAAGGCCCATTCGAACGCTTGGCGCCAGGCCCCGCGCTTTTTCAACCTGCCAGCGGACGTCGAAATGCACACGATTTGCGGCCGCGACCCGGCCGGGGTCGAAAGCGCCCGCGCCCAACTCGGCTGGAAAAATGGCTCCACGGATTGGAAAGCGGTCGTCAACTCGCCGGAGATCGACATCGTTGACATCAACACCCCCAACGATTCGCATGCCGAAATCGCGATCGCGGCCGCCCGCGCCGGCAAGCATGTGCTTTGCGAAAAGCCGTTGGGCATGAATGTCGCCCAATGCCAGGAGATGCTGGACGCGGTCAAGAAGGCCAAAATCGTCCACATGGTCTGCCACAATTACCGGCGGATACCGGCGATTGCGCAGGCCAAAAAGATGATTGAAGAGGGCGCGATCGGCGAGATTTACCATTACTACGCGCGCTATGCGCAGGATTGGATCGTCGATCCCGAATTTCCTCTGGTCTGGCGCCTGCAGAAAGGTGTCTCGGGCAGCGGCACCCATGGGGACATCAACGCGCACATCATCGACCTTGCCCGCTATCTCGTCGGCGATTTCAAGGAGGTCTGCGGAATGATGCACACGTTCATCAAAGAACGCCCGCTCCAGGACCAATCCGGCAAAGGCGACGGCCTGGGCGCGAAGGGCGGCAAGAAGATGGGCAAGGTGACCGTGGACGACGCCGCCATGTTCATTGGCCGCTTCAAGAATGGGGCGCTGGCCAACTTGGAAGCCACCCGCTTTGCCGTGGGCCGAAAAAACCACATCGAAGTGGAGATCAACGGGTCCAAGGGATCGCTTCATTTTGACTTCGAGGACATGAACCGGCTCAAGTATTTCGACAACACCCAACCCGCCGACCGCCAGGGCTTCCGGGACATCCTGGTCACGCAGGGCGGCGGGGTGCATCCCTTCGTCGGCAATTGGTGGCCACCTGGCCATATCATCGGCTACGAACACACCTTCGTGCACACCATCGCGGACTTCGTCAGCGCGGTCATCGAGGGCAAGGCGGTGCAACCGACGTTCGAGGACGGCCTGAAAAACGAGCGTGTGCTCGAGGCGGTTGAGGAATCGGCGAAAACGCGGCAGTGGGTGAAAGTTTAGCCCGCGTTCCCTTTTCCCAAAAGCGCCCTCCGGGATGAACCCGAACGGCGCCGCATTCGGCGGGGCAATCCTAATTCGCGGCGCCAGCGGCCTTCTTCTTGTCCGCTTGGCGACGCCAGAACACCTTGAATTCCTCGCGGGTGACCGCGCCGTCTCCATTGGCGTCCGCATCACGGAACTGGGCGGCGGAAGGCGCCTCGTTCAACGTGATTTTGTCGTCGTGGTTCTTGTCGAGCCCATTGAAAATCAGGCCCCCATCACGCAGCGCCAATTCCACAATGGAAGGTGCCTGGCCGGCGGGCTCGACATTGGGCAGGTAATACTCGAAATAGCCGAGCATCATTTCCTCATCCGTCTGCTGGCCCCATTTGACGCGGCGGGTGGGGTCGGGATTGGCGGGATTGTTCGTGCTGTTGTCGTAGGTGGCGAAACCCTTGAGCACGCTGCCGGCCGGGGCGTCGATCGGTTCGCGCAGCCGGTATTGGAGCTGCCAGTTGAAATCGTAGCGCGGCACGTCCAGCAGCGTCCGGGACTGCTTGTTTGGCAGCTCCAATTCGTAACGATACGATTTCCCGCGCACGTGCATGTGCGGCATGAAGGAAAGCAGTTTGGCGTCGAACGGAACTGGGATGCGCCCCCGCGCCTCGTAATTCGCCTCCCCGGGCGGAATGTCCAACTGGGCCGCGACCGCCGCCACCCGGACTTCGTGGCGCGGGGGCGTTTTGGAGAAAACCAGCCCGAGGGCGGTCTGGTCGGTGGTGGCGGTGCCGTTGGGGGTGTAGTGAATTTGAAAATGGAGGGACGCCCCGGCCGGGATGAGCTTGGCGAAGCCCTCGGGAAATCGCAGGAGGTTGTTGCCGGGGACATAAACGGCGAAGAAGTTCCCCTCCCCGGTGTCGCCTCCCCTGCGCCGGGCGCGCTCGAGTTTGTCCGGCGGGACGACATAGACCAAGGCGTGATGAACCACCTCGCGCGCGGTGGGGCGCATTTCAATCGCGCTCACCCAACGGTCGCCGCCGAACTGGGTCTCCACCAAGATGTTTTTGTAAGGCATGGTCCCAGTCGCTTTCACCGGCACTGGTTCCGGAATGCGCACGATGGCGTCGGGTTCGCCCATCTCCCATTCCTTTGGATATGTCCTGGCGACCGGGCCGTCGGCTTTCCTGCCTTCCTTTTTTCCGTCCGCGAGCCAGCGGAGCAGGTCCGCCTTGTCCTCGGGGACGAGCGTCCGGTCGTTGGCCCAGGGACTCTCGCCCGCATGCGCCGGGGACGCGAACCACGGCGGCATGGCGCCG
>CAZSXX010000001.1:5037-52699 GCA_964611245.1 uncultured Verrucomicrobiota bacterium
TCGACGCAGTTCCGCAGAAGGATCCGCGAGATGCGGGCGTGATACGTGGGCGCTTCGGGGCGGGGTGCCTTACGGTTGGTGGTGTCCAACGCGCAACCCGGCGCGGTCGTGGCTTCGATGGCCGGAGTTTTCCCGGCAAGCGCCGCCTCGAGCGCCTGGGCCAAATAGCGATGGCTTGGTTCGGCCTTCGAATATCCCACCCCATATTGGTCATCAACTGCGCCGCGATAAAGCAGGGTGCGCGCGGCGTCCATGACAAAGACCTCCGCCGTGGACCCCGCATCCAGGGCGGTGGCAATCCGGCCGCCTGTGTCCCTCACATAGGGCCCGGCCAACCCGTGGACCGAAATGGCCTCGCGGATGCTGGCGGAGGAATCGGACTCGGTGGGGTTCACAAAAATGAAGCGCACCCCGCGGCTGGAATACTCCCGCTCCAACGCGGCCAAGGTTGGCGCATACCGGCGGGTCACCGGGCAACTGGTGCTGGTGAACGCGATCACCACGGCGGGGCTGGACCGTAGGTGGCTCAGGCGGAATTTCTTTCCGGAGATCGGTTTCAAATCAAAGTCCGGGGCCAACCGGCCGACGCCCGCCGCTGGGGCGGGCCGAACCATCGGAGCTTCTTGCGATGGCTGACCGTTCGCGCCCGCGTTCGGATTCTCCGCGCAGACGGCGCCGGTCCCACCGACAACACCGGCCAGAAACACAGAGATTCCCGCCACTTTCGCCTTGTTCCACGCCCGTTGGGCCCGGTTGATCATTCGTTCCACACCATCCATTTCCCAGTCCCCGGCCAAAACGTTACAGCATATTTGAAAAATCGCATCTCCGGCGGCGGCCTGGTTCCACCCGATTCTTGTCAAGGCACGCATCCTCACCTACCTTGCGCGCATGTTTGATAGTTTGTCTGGCAAGCTCCAGAACGTGTTCAAGAACCTCCGGGGATTGGGCAAAATCTCGGAGGAGAACGTCACGGACGCGCTCAAGGACGTCCGGGTGGCGTTGCTCGACGCGGACGTCAATTTCAAGGTCGCCCGCGATTTCATCGAGCGGGTTAAGGCCAAGGCGATCGGCGTGGAGGTCATCCAAAGCATCCATCCTGGCCAGCAAATCGTCAAAATCATCCACGACGAACTGGTCGACCTGCTGGGCTCCCAGAACGCCGGCTTGGAAATCACGGGGAATCCGGCGTGCATCCTGATGGTTGGCCTGCATGGGTCGGGCAAAACGACCTCCAGCGCCAAGCTCGCCCGGCTGCTGGTCAAGAATGCCCGCCTGCCTCTGCTGGTGGCCGCCGATGTCTACCGGCCCGCCGCGATGGACCAGTTGGAAACTTTGGGCCGCCAACTGCAGGTCCCCGTGTTCCTGAAGCGCGGCGAAACGGATGTCCTGAAGATCGCCCGCGAAGCCCTTGAGCACGCGGAAAAAACGGGCCGCAACACCCTGATTTTCGACACGGCGGGCCGCCTGCAGATCGACGAGCCGCTGGTCCTGGAGCTGGTCCGGCTGCGCGACCTGATCAAGCCACAGGAAATCCTCCTTGTCCTGGACGCCGCCACCGGCCAGGAGGCGGTCAACGTCGCGGCCCACTTTGACCAAGCCCTGAATGTCACCGGCGCGGTCCTCACCAAACTGGACGGCGACGCCCGCGGCGGCGCGGCGCTTTCATTGAAGTCGGTGACCGGCAAGCCGATCAAGTTTGTCGGCGTGGGCGAAAAGCCGGAGGATTTTGAGCCGTTCCATCCAGAGCGGATGGCTTCGCGCATCTTGGGGATGGGCGACGTTGTGAGTTTGGTCGAGCGCGCCGCGGAAGCGGTCGACGCAGAGGAGGCGGCCAAGCTCGAGGAGAAAATGCGGAAAGGCCAGTTCACTCTGGAGGATTTCCTGGACCAACTGCGGCAGATGAAAAAGCTGGGCTCGCTCGAAAGCATCGTAGGGATGCTGCCAGGCGGCGCGGAGGCGTTGAAAACCGCCGACATGACCAAAAGCGAGAAGGATTTCCGGCGGATGGAGGGGATGATCTGCGCGATGACGCTCAAGGAGCGGCGCCATCCCCAGATCATCAACGCCAAGCGACGCATCCGCATCGCCAAAGGGAGCGGCGTGACCGTCACTGAACTGAACAACCTCCTGAACCGGTTCGGCCAAATGCAGCAAATGATGAAGCGCATGGGGAAATTCCAGAAGATGATGTCCCGCGCGGGCGGAGCCATTCCCGGATTGAAGCGGTAGCGGAAAAAAGTTGGCGCCAAGGGGCAGTCCAATCGGCCGCGCGGTTTGCTCTGGACCTTCCCGCTGGAGCGTGAAAGTACTCTGCCATGCGCCCGCTGGAGCCCACCCCCTCCCTCCCGGAAAACTGCCCCGCGGTGGCGGACCACGCGATGCTGCAACGCATCGGCGCGGGGGCCTGCGGGGAAGTCTGGATGGCGCGCAGCATCACCGGCGCCCTGCGCGCCGTGAAAGTGGTGTGGCGCGAACGGTTTGACCACGACCGGACCTACGAGCGGGAGTTCATCGGGCTGAAAAACTTCGAGCCCATCTCCCGCGGCCACCCCGGGGTGGTGGACATCCTGCAGGTCGGCCGCAACGACGCGGAGGGTTACTTCTATTGCGTGATGGAGCTGGCCGACGACGCGGTGGCGCCACATGGCTACACCCCCCTCACCCTCGCGGAGCACATCCGCGCCCGGCGGCGGCTGGCGCCATTGGAATGCGCGCGCATCGGCGCGCAGGTGGCGGAGGCGCTCTCCTACCTGCATGGCAAAGGGCTGATCCACCGGGATGTAAAACCCTCGAACATCATTTTTGTGAATGGCCATCCGCTTCTGGCGGACATCGGATTGGTGAGCAGCGTCGGCGCCGCCCGGTCATTTGTCGGGACCGACGGATTCATCCCGCCCGAGGGCCCCGGAACGCCGCGCGCCGACATTTTCAGCTTTGGCAAAACGCTTTACGAAATGGCCACAGGCCGGAGCCGGCTGGATTTTCCGGACCTCCCGCCGGACCTCGAGTCGAACGGCGACAGCAACCTGTTCATGGAGATCAATGAGATCATCCTGCGGGCCTGCGCGGAGAAGGCGGACGAGCGCCACGCGTCGCCGGAGGAGATGCGCGGGGAGCTTCTCCTGCTGGACGCCGGCCGTTCAGTCCGCCGCGTCCGACGAAACGAGCGGCTGTTGGCGGCTTGGCGCCGCGCTGGCCTGTTGGCTGGCCTGCTGTTCCTCGCCGTGGCGGGGGCGCTCGCCTGGGAGCGAAGGATTGCGGACAACGCGCGGCGCGAGGCGGCCTCCCAGGCAAGGCAGCGGCTGGTCGTCGAGGAAAAAGAGCGCCATGCCAGGGAGAATCTTTACGCGGCCGACATGAACCTGGCGCAACAGGCGATTGGAACGGGCAACTACGGCCGGGCGGAATCTTTGCTCGCCGAATACATTCCCGCCATCGGGCAACCGGACCTCCGGGGCTTCGAGTGGCGTCACTTTTGGAAGCAGGTCCGGGGCGACAGCATCGGCGCCCTGTCCGGGCACTCGAACCTAGTCTCATCCTTGGTCCTCGGTCGGAAGCCAGGCCAACTGTTCTCCGCAAGTTTTGACTCCACCATCCGGGAATGGGACATGGCGGGCCGACGCGAGATCCGGCGGTGGAGCCTGCCCGGGGCTCTTTTCACGAGCCTGGCACTAAGCCCATCCGGATCCGTGCTGGCGGCGGAAGGGGACCGGCCATTCTCGCTCATCTTGAATCTGGAAAGCGGCGCAATGCTCACCAACAACTCAACCGCGTCCTCACGAATCACGTTTGCCCCCGGCGGCGACAAACTGGCGCGCGGCTCCCATTTCAAGCTGTTCGACACGAATGGCGTGACGCAGATCATCGATCAGCAGTTCCGCGTGATGCACACCCTGCCGGATTCGGGCGCGCGTCCTGTGTTTTCACCCACGGGCACGCTGTTGCTGACCGCCTCGTGGTCCCATTCGGCGAAGCTTTGGTCCTGGCCGGGGATGGAACCCTTGGGCGAGTTGGCCGGCGCAGGGGTGGTTCTCTCTTCCACCTTCTCGCCGGATGGGTCAATGGCCGCCACTGTCTCGCGGGATGGCCAACTCCGCCTTTGGGACATCGCCACGCGGACGCTCTTGGCCGAAAAAACGGCGCACGGAGGGGGCATTGTGTGGAGCGCGGCGTTCTCGCCGGACGGCCTGCGCATCGCCACCGGCGGCAATGACCAGGCGGTCCGCGTTTGGGAGGCGGCAACCCTCCGGGAACTCCATGTTTACCGCGGGCATGGCAGCGAGGTGTGGTCCGTCATTTGGTCGGAGGATGGGTCGCAAATCATTTCGACCGGCAAGGACGCCGACATCCGGATCTGGACTGCTTCTCCGCCCCGGGACACAGGCGAAATTTCATCCGCCGCCCAACGGCCCGTTTTTTCCCCCGACGGCCGTCGCGTCGCCGCCATGGTGCGGGGGGGCGGGGCCTCCGTCTGGGAGACGGCCTCGGGCCAAAAGGTCGCTCACATTCCGCAAGCCTTCGAAATCGGGGGATTCAGCGGGAGCGGGGAGCAGTTGGTGATCCTCGGCGGCCGGAATGAAATCCAGAAAATCAACGTGGCCGACGGCCAGGTCCTCGAAACGCGCGCCATTCCCCCGCCCTCCGAAGGCCAGACCAAGCGGCTGCTCAGTGAAAACGGGCGCTGGCTGGCCTCTGGCTACCGCGGTGGCGTTGTCGTGGCGCAGGACACCAGCGGGGAGAAAGAGCCGAGGCATCTCTCCGGCCTCACGGAGATGATCGTGGCGTTCGCGTTTTCGCCCGACCAAAAATTGCTGCTCGCGGGAAGCATCGACCGCTCGGCACGCCTGTGGGACCTCGAAACCGGGGAGACACTGGGCGTCTACACCGGGCACCGCATGGGAGTTGGCTCCGTCGCTTTCTCGCCGGATGCGCGGCTGATCGCGACCGGGAGCTGGGATGACACGGTCCACGTCTGGAGTGTGGGGACAGGCGAGCGCCTGATGGTTCTCCCCGGGCATGAGGGCGGTGTCCAAGCCGTGGCGTTCACTCCGGACAACCGCACGCTGCTCTGCTTGGGCGGGTCCGGGATGCTCAAATGCTGGAGCCTCGCCGCCCGGCGCGAGTCGGGACAGTTCCGCCTCCGCACCGGGGTCCATCAGGGCTGGGTGGCAGTCTCGCCGGATGGAGAATCCGTGGCGGTGGTCAGCCAGGACGAAACCCTGAGCTTTTTGCGCGGGCCAAGGGAGAATTCCAAGATATCCCGTTAGATCAAGGCCCAGTCGGGCGAATCGCATAAAAATGGAACCAGGATCGAGCCTCCGCGCCACCCGGGCAACTCCGCGTCCGGACTGGGGCGCCGGCCTCGCGGCGACCCGCCTCAGCCTGCTGACGCGCCTGAAAAAATCCGACGACCACGACGGGTGGCAGCAGTTTTTTGACACGTACGCGGGGGTGATCCACGCCCTTGCCGTCCGCTCCGGATTGAGCGTGGCCGAGGCCGACGATGCCTTGCAGGAGACGCTTCTGAGCGTCTCGCGCGAAATGCCGGGCTTCCGCTACGACCCCTCCCGGGGGTCCTTCAAATCGTGGCTGTTCCAAATTTCCCGGCGGCGGATCGTGGACCAATTTCGGCGGCGGGGGCGCCGCCAGCGGGACGGCGACGACGCGGGCGACGCGATTGCGCAGGCGGCGGATCCCAGCGCCGATCCATTGACCCAGCTCTGGGAGGACGAATGGCGCCAGAATCAACTGAAGCTGGCGACCGAGCGGGTGAAACTAAAAGTCGCGGCCCGCCAATGGCAGATGTTCGACCTCGCCGCGCTTCAAAACTGGCCGGTGGAACGGATTTGCTCGCTGCTGGGAGTCAACCGCGCCCAACTGTACATGGCGCGGCTGCGGGTCGGCCGGCTGCTGAAGGCGGAAATTCAGGCGCTGCCGCCGGACGGCCCGGTCGAGGGAAAATAATCGCGAAAGTTCGTTAGATCGCGGCGAGCGCCCGCGAATCAAGGACAGAATGAACTTTTGTCGCCTTGGAAGGATGCGCAATCTGCTCCCGCTTTTCCTCGTCGCAGCCTTCCAGCCCGCGCGCGCCCAGTTCACCGTCGAGGGCATCGAGTTCCGGGCCGACGGCAGTTTGGAGGTTCGTTTCCCCGCCGATGCCGGCAGCTACTATCGGCTTCTGGGCGGCGCCGAGCCCTCGGCGATCATCGCCCCTGTGGCGCTGGGGCTCACCCCGCCACTCTTGGCGCCGCCCGGGGAGGGCCCGATGCGGTTTTACCGCGTCCAGCAGGTTCCGCGCACTCTTTCGATCGACTCCGACGGCGACCAGATCCCTGACTTCTACGAGCTGCAGCATGAGTTTTTAAACGGGCTCAATTCCCTCGACGCGGCGGCGGATCCGGACGGCAACGGCCGCACGGCGTTGCAGGAGTACACCGATTCGCTCGACGACGGAAAGCTGGTGACCATCTCCAGCACTTTTCCCACGGCGGGCGAGGCCGGGGTTTCGGTGAACCGTGAAACGGTCCTGCATTTCTCCGCCCCAATCGCCGCCAACGCGGAGATCACCTCCGCCAATTTTTTCGCGGGCTTTGCGGGCCGCAAATTCCTGAGCCGCGTCGAGCTGAGCTCGGATCGCCGGAAGGCGACGCTCTTTTACCTCGAACCGATCCCGGGCAGCACGCGGATCAGCGCGGTCTTTGACGCCACTGGGATCAAGGATCGAAATGGGCGCGACCTGGACGCCGATGGGGACGGCCAACCGGGGGGCCTGCACCTGTTGCAGTTCGACACATACAGCACGACGCCGATCGTCAACACCGCGATCTCCGGAAGGGTCTTCGCCAGCGAGCCGGTTCCCGATGGCGCCGGAGGCGTCGCCAACCGCCCGCTTCCCGGCGTGACCGTCACGGTCGACGGGGCGGAGGAAACGATGCGAGCCGTCACGGACGCAGAGGGGCGTTTCACATTGCAGAATTGCCCGGCGGGCCGGTTCTTTGTGCACATCGACGGGCGCACCTCCCCGCTCAGCTCCTGGCCGGGCGGGGCATACTACCCGAACGTCGGGAAGGCTTGGACGGCTCTGGGCGGAAGGGCCGACAATCTCGTGCCGGGCGACGGGATCATTTATCTGCCTCTCATCGCCGCCGAGACGCTCAAGCCCGTCAGCGTCACTCAGGACACGGAAATCCGCCTTGCCCCCTCCGCCATTGAAGCCAATCCGGCCTTGGCTGGGGTCAAGATTCTCGTCCCCGCCAATTCGCTCTTCGACAACGATGGCAAACGGGGCGGGATGGTGGGCATCACAATCGTGGATCCGGCGCGCTTGCCGGAGCCGCTTCCGGGGGGGCTCGTCCCAACCCTGGTCATCACGGTCCAATCCGATGGCGGCCAAAATTTCGACCGTCCGGTCCCCGCGTGCTTCCCAAACCTGCCGAACAGCGACGGCTTTCCGCTCCTGCCGGGGGCCCGGGGAGCGCTGATTTCATTCAATCATGACACTGGCAAGTGGGAGACGATTGGCAGCGCAACCGTAAGCGGCGATGGCAAGCTGGTTTGCACCGATCCAGGCGTCGGCATCCGCCAGCCAGGGTGGCACCTGATCACCTGCCCGCAGCCCAACAACTCGCCTCCCAAGCCCCCCTCTCCCCCGTTCCCGCCCACAAGCCCAAACCCGACCGATCCCGACCGCGACAATTGTCACACGGTGACGGACCCCGGCAAAAAGAGGAATTGCGATTTGACGAACGACGCGGAACAGGCCGAATGCCAAAGGGCCCGCGACGCCGCGCACAATGCGTGCGTCGAGGCTGGCAACAGCTCCGGAAACTGCTCCGGCGCGTTTCTCGATCAACAGCGGGACGAATGCGTCGCGAACGCGAAATCGAAGCGAAACAAATGCGTGGATGGCGCCGTCACCACGGTTTGTTCCAGCGGCGCCCCGTCGCCGCTTCGCCCGACCGAGGACGCGGGCCCTGGCCGCGATGAGACCCCAGCGCAGCGGGCGTTGGCGTTGCTCGATCAAATCACAGCCCTTCGCCTGGGGTTGGCCGGAGCCGCTCCGACCGGTCAGGAATTGGCTGCGCTTCAAGCGCTCCAAGCCGAGCTGAACGGCATCACTGGCCCGGATTCGGTCGCCTTCTGGCGGGCGGTCGCTGCGGCCGCCGGCGCCGAAGCGGCCCGTTTTGATCTGTACTCCTGGGGAGCGCCGCCCCATGCCATTTACCGGGCTGGTTTCCATCTTCGCTCGCGCCTGCTTGTGGAATTTGGAAGCCTCAAACTGGCCTGGCAGAACTTTTTTCAACGGGAACTCACTGAGCCCTTTGGGCAGTACCAGGTGTTCCTGCCCGTCTCCGCGCTCCGGGGAATGGATGGGCGCGAGGCGACTGACTCGATTCGAATCGACAACTGGTTCTATGATGCGCGCACCCGCTCCGTCGGCCGCTCCTCCGTGAATGGGATCTCCGCCGCCGGCCTGTCCGCGATTCTGCCTTCCTTCACCTTGGTTCCATTGCGCTCCCGCTTGGGCGAAACCGCTCCGCTTCTCCCAACCATCGTGAATTCGACGCTTGGGTCAATCAATACGGAGGGCCAATTCCACAACGCGGAGGCGATGGCGGATCAAATCAACGCCGCCATCACCGCCTTGGACGGCCGCGACACGGACAACGATGGCCTCGCGGACCTCGCCGAGTTCATCATCGGGACCGATCCGCGAAACCCTGACTCCGATGGGGATGGGATTGCGGACGGAGCCGAGATTGACCAAGGCACAAATCCCTTGGACGGCCGCCCAGCCGCGGTCGGGGTGGTCGGCTCGGTGCCAGTGCAAGGGGAGGCGGTGGACGTGGCGGCCTTCAACGACCGCGCGGTCATGGCGTTGAGGGGCGGCGGCATCGGTGTGTTCGACGTGGCGGCGGAGCGGCTCGGCGTCCTGGTCGCGCGGTTGGACGCTCCGGGCGAGGTGCGGGTGGTGGCGCTCAGCCAGGAATTCGCGGTTGCCGGCGGCGATTATGAGGGGCTCCTTGTGCTGGATCCGCGCAACCCAGGGTCCGGCTTGCGACGGATTCTCGTGGCGGGAAAGGTTTCCGCGGCGGCGGTCGAAGGCGGTTTCGCATGGATCGGAACGAGTGTGGCGGAGTTGCACCTGATGGACCTGTCGACCGGGCGGGTCTTGGACTCCGCTTACCTTTCCGCGCCTGCCTTCGACATTGCCCTCGATCAAGGCGTGGCCACGGTCGTGCTTAACCAAGATCTGCTCACGTTTGAGCAAGTCGGCGGGATGATCTTCCCGTTGGGCCAGGCGCCCCACGGCCTGTTCTTGGTGGATCCGGTGACGGGCCGCCGCCGGCTTTCGGTCGGCAATCAAACCGCCTACGCGAATTCCTATGCCGGATTCGGCCGGTACGACCTCTCGAACCCTCTTTCGCCGAGCCTGATTTCCCCCTGGCGGGAGGTCGCCGGATCCTTCAAGCAGATTCTGCCCACAGGCTCTGGGTTCGGCCTCGCGGTCGTTGGCGCGAATCCAAACGACAAAAATCCAGCCACCCACAACGTGCAACTCATCGACCTGCGGGACCCGCTGGTGAACAACAATGCCGGCGCGATCATCCGCACACCGGGGCTGGCCCGGGCCGCCTCGATCTACAACGGCCTCGCCTACGTCGCCGACAGCGCCGCCGGGCTTCAGATCGTCAATTTCCTGGCCAGCGACACCGGCGGGATCCCCCCCACCATTTCACTGCGAACCTCCGCCGATGGAGGCAGGGCCGAGGAGGGCCACCTCTTGCGGTTGAGCGCCGCGGTGACGGACGACGTCATGGTCCGCGCCGTTGAGTTTTACCGGAATGGCGAACGGCTGGCGAGCGACGGGAATTTCCCGTTCGAGGTCGCTTTCCTGGCGCCCACCGCGACCGCGGCGAAATCGAATGTGGTCGTCCGCGCCCGCGCCATCGACACGGGCGGGCACGCCACGTGGAGCGAGGAACTGACGCTCGAACTCACGCCGGACGCAACCGCTCCCCGGCTCGTGCGCACCCTGCCCGCCTCGGGGGCGCTCCAGCCGAGCATCACCTCGGTGTTGGCTCTGTTCAGCGAATCGCTCGACCCCAAGACGGTCACCCAAACGGCCATCCAACTTCGCGGGGCCGGACCCGATGGGGTTTTTGGCAACGCGGACGACCTCTTGATTCAGGACGTTTCGTTCGACCTTCGCGCCGAGGTGCCCTCGGTCGCCGTCAACCTGCGCACGATCCTGGCTCCGGGCGCGTACCGGCTCACGTTCTCGCAGCTTCTGAAGGATCTGGCTGGCAATCCACTGGCGGCGGAAGTGAACGTTCAGGTCAGCATTTACGATGTCACTCTGGACACCGATGGGGATGGCCTCCCCGATGGGGTCGAATTGTTGCTGGGCCTGGACCCACTGAAGCTCGACTCCAACAATGACGGCATTCCCGACGGCAATGTGGACTCGGACGCCGATGGATTGCGAAATTCCTTTGAAATCGCTTATGGCCTCAATCCGCTCCTCCGCGACACCGACAGGAATGGAATCCTCGATGGGGACGAGGACCGGGATCAGGACGGTTTGCGCGAAAAACGCGAGCAAGCTGCGGGCACAAATCCCCTCCAAGCCGACTCCGACGCCGATGGGTGGAGCGATGAATCCGAATTGACCGCGGGCAGCAATCCGCTTTCGCCCGCATCCAAGCCGTTCCTGGCCATCGTGGCCCTGCCGCCGATCGAGGTGATCGCCCCCCGCGTCACTTTCGGCCCGATCGGCCTGTTTGGGACCACGGTCGCGCAGCCGCCGGTCGAGATCATCGCGCCCCGGGTGGCTTTCGACAGAGGTGTTTCCTTTGGAACGACGGTGGCCCGGCCGCCCGTCGAGATTCTGGCGCCCCGCGTCACCTTCGGCGTGGACGGGTCGTTTGGGACCACGGTCGCGCAACCACCGGTCGAGATCCTCGCGCCCCAGGTGGTTTTCGGTGGTGACGTTTCCTTCGGGACGACGGTGGCCCGGCCGCCCGTCGAAATTCTCGCCCCCCGCGTCATTTTTGGACCAAATGGTTTCTTTGGAACCACCGTGGCCAACCCTCCGGTGACCGTCGAATTCTCCCAATGACCGCCCTTTACATCTATGACTATGAATAATATGAAAAAACGACTCCTGATGGCTCTGATGGGCGCGGCGGCTTTGGCCACCGCGCGAGGCCAGGGTTTCGACACTGGCAGCACCGGCGCCCTTGGACCCTTGGTGGTCGCCGACGCCAACGTCACCGTGACCCTGCCGCCGGACGGACGCCTCCATTACACCACCATCACGGTGGCCGCGGGGCGCACGTTGCGATTTGCGCGGAACGAGCTCAACACCCCA
Source organism: uncultured Verrucomicrobiota bacterium (assembly GCA_964611245.1). GTDB lineage: Bacteria > Verrucomicrobiota > Verrucomicrobiia > Limisphaerales > SXQI01 > CAZSXX01. The sequence goes on from CAZSXX010000001.1 coordinate 16,415, forward strand.
GTCATGCTGCTGGCGCAGGGGGATGTTGTGGTGGATGGAACGATTGACGTCTCGGGCTCGGCGGGTCCAGGTAACCCTCCGATTGGCGGAATCGCGGGGCCGGGCGGCTTTGACGGTGGCAAGCCGGGGTTTGGGGATGGTTTCCCGCCGGGCGACGGCTACGGCCCAGGCGGGGGCGGGGGCGGGTCGGCCAACCAAGCCAGCAGCGGCGCCGGTGGCGGAGGCTATGGCACAGCCTCTGGCGGAGGCGGATCCATCGGCCACGGGTTGGCCTATGGAAGCCCACTGCTGATTCCTTTGATCGGAGGCTCCGGTGGCGGGGGCCAGGAGGGATTTCCCGGGGGCGGCGGCGGCGGCGGCGGGGGAGCGATCCTCGTCGCATCAAACAGCAGAATCCGCGTGGCCGGCACGGGCAGCATTATTTCCAGAGGAGGGAGTTGGAGAGGCGGAGCGCTGAACGCAGGCAGCGGTGGGGGCATACGTCTGCTGGCGCCAACAGTCGAAGGGTCCGGCAGCGTTGACGTGACACCTTCGGGGGCAGGCGGCGGCGCCGGACGAATCCGCATTGATTCACTGGACAAGACATCTCTTCAACTCGGTTTCAACCCGTTGGCCCAGACCACCGTCGGCGCGAACATGTTTGTTGAACCGGATGTGGTCCCCCGGCTTGACGTCACCCAGGCCGCCGGCCAACCCATCGCCATTGGCGCGGGCGCGACCGTGCGAATTCTCCTGCCATTTGGGTCGGACACGAACCGCACCATCACTCTCCGGGCCCAGGATTTTCGGACGGACGTGCCCATTCGGGTCACGCTCACCCCGGACAGCGGCCCGCGGATTGTCGTCGACACCAACATCGTCAACACCGCCGTCAACCCCGCCACGCTGGAGGTGCCCCTCGGCCTGCCGGCCAACACGTTGGTGACGATTCAAGCGTGGACCCGCTGATCCAATGAAAGCGCCCAGCCTCCTACTCGCCTTGGCAGTGGGGGCGTTCCTGCAGGCGCGCGCCAACCCAGTGTTGGAGTGGAACGCGCTGGTGGTCGACGCCATCCGCGTGGACAACAGCGGACCGAACCTGAGCAGCCGCAATTTGGCCATCCTCCATGCCGCCGTTTTTGACGCGGTCAACAGCGTGCGGAGAACCCATCAACCGCACCGCTCCCAACTCCCCTCCCCGGGCGAAGTTTCCCTGGAGGCGGCGGTGGTCGGCGCAAGCCACGAAGTGGCCCGGCGGCTTTATCCCGTGTTTGCGGCCAAGGCGGACGCCCTGCGCGGCCGGTTCGTCCAGTCCCACGCGGCGGGCCCCCCGCTAGTCAATGGCCTCGCCTTGGGAAAGCGGGTGGCGGAACTTGCGCTGCGCGACCGGGAGGACGACGGCATGGCGACGGAAACCCATTACATCCCGAGCGCGGAGCCAGGCCAGTGGCGCCGAACCGGCCCGCATTTCCGGCCCCCCTCCACACCGCATTGGCGGAACGTCCGCCTGTTCGCCCTGCCGGACAAGGATTCATTCCTTCCTCCGCCGCCGCCCCGACTGGACAGCCCGGAATACGCAGCCGCGTTCAACGAGGTCAAAACTCTTGGCTCCAAAAACAGTCCGGTTCGGACGCCCGATCAAACGCAGGCCGCCCATTTCTGGGCGGACTTCAGCCACACCTCGATGCCGCCCGGGCATTGGCACCAAATCGCGGCCTCCATCTGCCGGGAGAGGAAAACGCCCCTCGCCGAAACCGCCCGCCTGTTCGCGCTGCTGAGCATCGCGCAAGCCGACGCCGCGATTGTCTGCTGGGAGGCGAAATATCGATCCAACCTCTGGCGGCCCGTGACCGCGATCCAGCGCGGCGACGACGATGGGAATCCGGCGACCGCCCAGGATGAAAAATGGGATTCCCTGCTCGCGGCCCCGCCGTTCCCCGCCCACGTGAGCGGACACAGCGTTTTCAGCGGCGCCAGCGCGACGGTCCTGGCCCGCTTTTTTGGAACGGATGACCTCGCGTTCACCGCCACGTCGGACACGTTGCCTGGCGTTCAGCGGCATTTCTCCAGCTTCACCGCCTGCGCGGATGAAATCGGCCTGAGCCGCATTTACGGCGGAATCCACTTCGCCTTCGACAACATTGAGGGCAAGGCGGCCGGCGCGCGGATCGGCGAACACATTTCGCACAACATCCTCCAACGGGTCTCCGAATAGCCAACCCGCGTTCCCTCCCCGGCGCAATCGCCTTGACCCGCCCCGTCGGCCCAGCATTCTCTCGTCCTCAAGAATGAGCGTCGCGATCCATCAGTTGCGGGCTGGAGTCATCGGCTCCGGTTTCATTGGCCCAGTCCATATTGAGGCGCTGCAACGCCTCGGCGTGCGGGTCACCGCCATCGCCGGGTCGGAGCGCGCGAAGGAGGTCGCCGCAAAGTGGAACATTCCAAACGTCCATTTGAACTACGACCACCGGGCGCTGATCCAGTCGCCGGAGGTGGACGTTGTCCACATCACCTCCCCTAACAAGGAGCACGCGCCCCAAGCCTTGGAGGCATTGCGCGCGGGCAAGCATGTGGTGTGCGAAAAGCCGCTCTCGATGACCGCCCGCGAATCCGCCGCCCTCGTCAAGGAATGCGCGCGCCGGCCCAAACAAATATTCGCGGTCAATTACAACGTGCGCTTCTACCCCGCCGTCCTGCAGATGCGCGCCGACATCGCCGCCGGGCGCCTCGGCCGGATCATCCATGTGCAGGGCTCATATTTCCAGGACTGGCTGCTCAAGCCCGAGGATTTCAATTGGCGCCTGTTGCCGAGCGAAGGTGGAAAGCTTCGCGCGGTGTCCGACATCGGCACGCACTGGATGGACACCGTCTCGTTCATCCTTCAGGCGCCCATCGCCTCCGTGTTTGCGCGGTTGGGCATCGCGCACCCGACCCGCATGCGGCCCCCGGGTCCGGTGCAGACGTTCACCAAGGTGAAATCGACCAAAGGATGGAAGCGTTACCCGGTTGAGACGGATGATTATTCGAGCCTGTTGCTGGAGTGGGCGAACGGCGTGCATGGCAACGCCTCCGTCTCGCAGGTGGCCGCCGGCCGCAAAAACTCCATCCGCATGGAAATTTACGGCACGGAGGGCTCCGTCTCCTGGGGGAGCGAGGAGCCGAACACGCTGCAATATGGTTCTCGCGACCACGCGAATGGCGTCTCGCACCGCGCCTGCCCAGGTTTTGCCGAGGACGTGTCGGGCTTCGCCGATTATCCGCCGGGCCATGCGGAGGGCTTCCCCGACTCGTTCAAAATGCTTTATCGGGCGGTTTACCGCGACATCGCGGTGGGCAAAATCCCCGGCGCCCCGCTCTACGCCACCGCCCGCGATGGGCACCACGAAATAGAGGTGTGCGAAGCGATCTTGAAAAGCAACGCCTCCAAAAAATGGGTGAATCTATGAAGCTTGGTTTCGTGTCCGCCATCCTGCCCGAATGGTCCCTGGAGGAGGTCCTCGAGTTCGCCGCCGCGGAGGGATTCTCGTGCGTCGAAGTCATGTGCTGGCCCCCCGGGAAGGCCGAGCGCCGTTACGCGGGCATCACCCACATCGACGTCACCTCGTTGAATAAAACGCGCGCGGCGGAGATCAACCAGCTTTGCGAAAAATACGGCGTGGAGATCAGCGGCCTGGGCTATTACCCGAACCCGCTCGATCCGGATGCGCGCGCCTCCACCGCCGTGGTGGCGCATTTGAAGGCGGTGATCCGCGCCGCGCCCATGCTAGGCCTCAAGAATGTCAACACGTTCGTCGGGCGCGACTGGCGGCAAAGCGTTGAGCAAAACTGGCCGCGTTTCCTGAAAATCTGGAAGCCAATCGTCGCCCTGGCCGAGAAGTCCGGAGTGAGGATCGGCATCGAAAACTGCGCCATGCTGTATTCCGCCGACGAATGGCCCGGCGGCAAGAACCTGGCCATGTGCCCCGCGATCTGGCGGCGGATGTTCGCGGACATCCCGTCGGATTCCTTCGGCCTGAATTACGACCCGTCGCATCCCTTGTTGCTGCGCTTCGACCCGATCGAGCCACTGCGCGAATTCCGGCACAAGCTTTTCCACATCCACGCCAAGGACATTCGCATCGACCAGAAGGCGGCCAACGACTGGGGGATCATGGCCCTGCCCAAAGCCTATCACCAGCCGCGCATTCCCGGCTTTGGCCAGCTCGATTGGGCCCACTTCATGGGCACGCTGTTGGAGGTCGGCTACGACGGGCCGGTCTGCATCGAAGTCGAGGACGACACGTTCGGGAAAACACTCGAAGGACGCCAAAACGCCCTGCGGGTCGCGCGCAATGTTTTGAGGCCGTATTTTCCGTGCTAATTCGGCCGATCATCTGCTAAAAGGGGGCCACCATGAAAACTGCCAAAATCCCTTCCGCAGGCGTCCGCCCACAGCCATCTCCTACGAAGAACGGGTCCGCGCGGCCCGCTTGGGTGCGCAAGCCCAAGCGCATGTTGATCAATGGCGAATGGCTCCCCGCCGTCACCGGCGAAGTTTTCCCAACCTTGGACCCATCCACCGGCGAGGTGATCGCCCATATCCCGGCGGGCGACCGCCAGGATGTTGACCGCGCGGTCAACGCCGCGCGGGCCGCCTTCAACTCCGATGCGTGGCGGCTGATGTCTCCCTCGCAGCGTGGCCGGCTGCTCTGGAAACTGGCCGACCTGCTTGAAGCCCACCTCGAGGAGTTCGCCGCCCTCGAGTCCCTCGACAATGGCAAGCCCCTTGCCGTCGCGCGCGTTGCGGACCTGCCCCTCGCCGTGGACCTTTTCCGCTACATGGCCGGGTGGACGACAAAGATCCACGGCCGCACCTTCCCGATCTCCACCCCCGGCGCGCAATTCTTCACCTACACCCAACGCGAGCCGATCGGCGTGGTGGGCCAGATCATTCCCTGGAATTTCCCGCTGTTGATGGCCGCGTGGAAGCTCGGGCCCGCGCTGGCGACGGGCTGCACGGTGGTGCTCAAGCCCGCGGAACAAACGCCGCTCTCCGCGTTGCGCCTTGGCGAGCTGATCCAGGAAGCAGGCTTTCCCCCGGGCGTGGTGAACATCGTCACCGGCTTGGGCGAAACCGCGGGCGCCGCCTTGGCCGCGCACCCGGGCGTGGACAAAATCGCGTTCACCGGCTCCACCGAAGTCGGCAAGCTGATCGTCAAAGCGGCCGCCAACGACCTAAAAAAGGTCTCCCTGGAATTGGGCGGCAAATCGCCGAACATCATCATGGACGACGCGGACCTCGCCTCCGCCATTCCCGGCGCCGCCAGCGCGATCTTCTTCAACCATGGCCAGTGCTGCTGCGCGGGCTCGCGGCTGTACGTCCACAAAAAGCATTTCAACAAGGTCGTTGATGGCATCGCGGAGGCGGCCAGCAAGATCAAAATTGGACCCGGACACGCCCCAGACACCGAGATGGGACCGCTGGTTTCCGAGGAGCAGCTCAACCGCGTGATGGGCTACCTTCAATCCGGCCAAAGCGAAGGCGCCCGCGCCGTGGTTGGCGGCGGGCGCTCGGGGGACCGCGGTTATTTTGTGCAGCCGACAGTGCTCGTTGACGCAAAGCCCGGCATGAAAGTCATGGACGAAGAGATTTTCGGCCCGGTGGTCTGCGCCACGCCGTTCAAGGAAGTCGAGGAAATCGTCGCCGCCGCCAACAACAACATCTACGGCCTGGCCGCCGCCGTGTGGACCAAGGACGTCTCCCGCGCCCACCGGATTGCCGGCGGCCTGCGCGCCGGCACGGTCTGGGTCAATTGCTACAACATTTTCGACGCCTCGATGCCGTTCGGCGGGTACAAACAGTCCGGCTGGGGCCGCGAAATGGGCGAGGAGGCGCTGCACCTATACACTGAGACAAAAGCCGTCTGCATCCGGCTGTAGCCCACACGCGGCTCGGCCGCCTGATTTATGAAATATACCTACGAGGAATTGGCCAAAATGATCGACCACTCGCTCCTTCATCCCACGATGACGGACCGCGAATTGGAGGAAGGCTGCAAGGTCGCCGCCAAATACAAGGTCGCGAGCGTCTGCATCAAGCCTTACTACGTGAAGCGCGCCGTGGAACTGCTCAAAGGCTCCGGCGTTCTCGTCGGGACCGTCATTGGCTTCCCGCACGGCGGAAGCGCCACGGACGTGAAGCGGCACGAAACTGAAATCGCCTGCAAGGATGGCGCGGTGGAGATCGACATGGTCATCAACATCGGCAAGGCGCTTTCGGGCGATTGGGATTATGTCGAGGCCGATGTCCGGGCCGTCTGCGTCACCGCCCACAAGCATGGCGCGATTGTGAAGGTGATCTTCGAGAATGATTTCCTCACCGGCGACGACATCAAGGTGAAGCTCTGCCAGGTCTGCGAAAAAGCCGGGGCCGACTTCGTCAAGACGAGCACGGGCTACGGCTTCGTCAAGCAACCGGCGGGCGGCTACAATTACAAGGGCGCGACGGAGTCCGACTTGAAGCTCATGCGCGCCAATTGTTCCCCCAAGGTCCAAGTCAAGGCCGCGGGCGGGGTGCGCGACCTCGACGGGCTGGTCATGGTGCGCGACCTCGGCGGAACCCGATGCGGAGCGAGCGCCACGGTGGCCATGCTGGAGGAGTTTCATCGGCGGGCCGCGTCCGGGGAGGCGGCCGGGAATTCGGGGAAGATTGGCGCGGGGGGATATTAGCGGGGATGGCGCGGGGCGACGGCTCGCCCACCGCTTTTCTGTAACCGAAACGAACCTGCCTGTGTATTGTCAGTTAAGATGGGACTGACAATGAAAACACGGAATGCCCGCGGGTTCACCTTGGTCGAGCTGCTGGTGGTGATTGGAATCATCGCCATCCTGATGAGCATGCTCATGCCCGCCCTCAGCCGCGCCAAACAGAAGGGCAACAAGATCGCCTGCGTCAACAATGTCCGCCAATTGGGGCTCTCCGCGGCTCTGTACGCGGGGGATTACGACAGTGAGTTCCCGCGCCGGCTCCACATGACCAACGCGTGGATGTTCGCCCTCAAGTCCTATTATGGAAACTCCTCGCGGACCAACAACTCGACCAGCAAGGAGGGCAACAGCAAGATCCTCAAATGCCCGTCGGACAACTGGCTGGAATGGCGCAGTTTCCTGATCAATGGCTGGAATGATTATTGGGCGGCCACGCTCTCCAAGGAAAACTACGACCGCGTGATGGCATGGAACTACGAACATGGCATGAAGGACAGCGCGGTGAAGCTCCCCTCGGAAACCGTCCTGTTCGGCGAAAAGCGCCGCGGCTCCTATCACGTCCACATGGATTTCGGCCAGAACCAGGGAAATGACAGGCAGGAGGTCAACCAGAACATGCACAATCCTGGATCCAATTTCGCGTTCGTGGATGGCAGTGTCCGTTCGCTCGGCATTGGAGGGTCGGTCCGGCCCGTGAATCTTTGGGCGATCACTGACGTGTGGCGCGGCGCCCCGGTTGACATTGAGGAAACGAAATAGGGATTTCCACCGCCGCTGGCTCGGCATAAAAACATCCAATGACCGACACCCTTTCGCCGCTTTCCGGGGCGTTGACCGTCCGCCACCTCCGCCGGGACCGCGCGCTCGCCCCGGGCGGGGACCGTTTCCCGGACGTCGTCCGGAAATTCCTTCCGCTCGTGCATGGAACCGCCCTGGCGCTGATCCCGGAGAATCCTGCGGCTGCGGAAACGGTCGCGCGGGCCGTGTTCGAAACTTTGGCCATCCGGTGGCGGAGCCTTTCGCGGAAAACCGCGCTGGCCACTTGGCTGACGCGATCCACTTGGCTCGCCACCGCGCGTGAACGGAGCGCACTCGGACTGGCGCGAAAACCGCAGACGCCCGAGGGCCAAGTGGCTTTCGCATGCGTCAAAGCGGTGACCGCGTTGAAGGCCTCTTTTGCGGACGCGGTCTTGGCCTGCCATGCCCTCAACGAACCGCTGGAGGAAGCGGCTGCGGCCCTGAGAGTCAAGCCAGCGCGCCTCGGCAAATGGCGGGCGGCTGGCGCGGCCAAGCTCAACAAACGCCTCCAGAAAATCGCCGCCCGCCTCCAAGCTCCGCAATTTGACGCGGCGGCCTACCTGGCCGCGATGCCACTCCAGCCACCGCCGGAAATGGAATCCGGCATCGTCGAGGCGATGGCAGCTTGGCAACGCAAAACCAAGCGGTCCCGCCTCGCCGCCAAAACAGTGGCGGCCTGGCAATGGATCGGATTCAGGCGTTTTTGCAAGGGAATTGCGGCCGGGGTCGCCATCACCCTCTGCGCGCTGGTTGGCTTCGGCCTGACGATGAAGTTCCTCATCGACGGAGGTCATTTCAATTTGGCGTTGGCCTTCACCGAAAACATGCAAAAGGGGCTCGCCAAGGAATTCCCGGGGATGTTGGCGCCCGCGCGGCCCTGGCCGGTGACCCCGGAGGATCGGCGGCACGCCTCATTGGCCCCACCCAAAAGCTCCGCGGAACTGTATGGCCTCACGAACATCTGGCTGGCGCGGATCATCCTCACGCCCAGCCAATGGAAAGCCATCCAGCCAAAAAGCATCCCCCCGGTGCAGAACAATGGCGGGCCACTGGCCCTGCGAAATTCCAAGGCGAGCCGCAGCGGTCTGGCTGGGGCCTTGGGCATCGATTTCCATTGGGGCGAAGGCTCCTTCGAATTCGCCGGCGAAACGTTCGACCCGGTGGGTGTCCGTTTTCGCGGCAATGGCACGTTTCTCAACTCGCTCTTTGGCCACAAACAATCGTACAAGGTGGACCTGAACCGCGTCAAAAAAGGCCAAAGCATCGTCGGCGTCAGCACCCTGAACTTCGTCAATTCCATTCCGGATTTCTCATACGTCAAGGATGCGCTCGCCGAGAAATTATTCCGCGAATTGGGGGCCGTCGCCCCGCGCACCGCCTATGCTTACCTGACCGTGGACGCCCCGGGCGCGCTGACCAACCAACCCTTGGGCCTGTTCGCGCTGATCGAAAACATCGACGCGGATTTCGCGAAGGACCGGTTTGGCTCCAAGGCCGTCCCCATTTTCAAGCCGGTCGATTACAACCTCTTCTCGGACCTTGGGAAATCCTGGGAAGATTACCGGGAGATTTATGACCTGAAGACGAAGGCTACGGAGGAACAGCTCCAACGGGTCGTCGACATGGCCCACTTGGTTTCCCATGCCGGCGACGAAGAGTTCGCCACCCGACTGCCGGACTTTTTGGATTTGGAGGAGTACGCGGCCTTCCTGGCGGGCCACGTCCTGCTGTCGAGCTACGATGGATACCTCTCGAACGGGCAGAATTTTTACATGTACTTGGACCCGCGCTCGAACAAATTTGGTTTCATCCCATGGGACCAAGACCACGCGTGGGGCGAATTCGCCTATGTCAGCACGGCGGAAAAGCGCGAGACCGCCAGCATTTGGAAACCAGCCAGCTACAACAACAAATTCCTCGCGCGCGTCCTGAAAGTGGAGGCGTTCCGCGTGGTTTACCGGAAAAAACTCGAGGAGGCGCTTGCCGGCCCATTCACCGTCGAACGGCTGAACCGCGACGTGGACATGTTGGCGGCGGCGATTAGGCCAGCGGTGGCGGCGGAGTCCGCTTTCCGCCTCCAGCGGTTTGAGATCGCGGTGAGCACCAACTGGGTCAGCGGGCCGCGCGATGGGCACATGCACGATGGCACGGCGGAGGGCCCCCGGCGCCCCGCCCACCAAATCAAGCGGTTCATCCTCGCCCGCACACAATCGGTGCGCGACCAACTCGACGGGAAAAGCGAGGGATCCCTGATCACAGGCTTCGGAAACTGACTGATTTCCGCCTGAAAAGAGCCGTTTTCACGCGGAGTTGACGCCACCCGGAACGGGGCCTATCGTCGGCCCACTTTTTGGGGTATGAACGCAAAACTTCTTTTTAAAACGATTTTCTTGATGGTCGTCCTGTTGCTGCTGGTGATGATGGGGATGAACAACCGTTCCTCCGTGTCCTTCGCCCTGCCGCCGATCATCCCGAGGGCCATTTCCCAACCCGCCGCCATCATGTACTTCGCCTTCTTCGCTGTGGGCGTCATCACCGGCACCGTGTTGACGGCCGGCGGCGGCAAGTCCTCCGGGGGATCCCCGAGCAAACCGGCCAAACCCTCAAAGTCCTGAGCAAATCATTGCCGAAGCCCGCCGAACCCTCCATACTTCGCCTGTGCTGTCCGGTGTTTTAGAGCGGCAGATGGCGGCGCCGCCAGAATCATTCCAGGATTTGTTCATCCAGTCGTTCCGCTGGATGGTTCTGGCGCGGGCGCTCGACGAAAAACTGGCCAGCCTTTACCGCGCCGGAAAAATTCCCGGCGGCGGCGTCTACCTCGGGCGCGGCCAGGAGGCCCTCAGCGTTGCCACGGGGATTTCGCTTCGCAAAGGGGATGTTTTCGCCCCGTTGATCCGCGATGGGGCCGGGCGGCTCGCCTTCGCCGAAACTGTCCTGGAGGCGGTCCGGACCTGCCTGGGCTCCCCCCTCGGCCCCATGCGCGCCCGCGACGGCAACGTGCATCGCGGCAAACCCCGCGAGGGATACCTTCCGATGATCAGCCATCTCGGCGCGATGATTTCCGTGGTCAATGGGGTCCTCATGGCGCACCGGTTCAAGGGAAAAACCGGAACGGTCGGCGCGGCCTCCATCGGCGAAGGCGGCACCTCCACGGGGGCCTGCCACGAAGCGTTGAACCAGGCCGCTGTCGAAAAACTGCCGCTGGTCCTGGTCGTGGCGGACAATCAATACGCTTATTCGACCCCAAACACCCGGCAGTTCGCTTGCCGCACGCTGGTGGACCGCGCGATTGGTTACGGCGTCGAGGGCCACTCGGTGGACGGGACCGACCTCGCGGATTGCCTGAGAACGATTGGGGCGGCCGTGGACAAGGCCCGCGCGGGCGGAGGTCCCCAACTGGTGGTCGCGACCCTGCTTCGCTTGTGCGGCCACGGCGAGCATGACGACGCCAGCTACATCCGCGCCGACCAAAAAAACTCCGATTTGGGGCGCGACTGCGTGGAGATCGCCCGCCGGGAGCTTTTGGAAAACCAGTGGGCCACCGAAGCGCAGTTCGAGCAGTGGCAAGCCGAATCCTCGGCCCAGATCGAGGAGGCCGTCTCCGTCGCGCAGAAGGATCTCAGCCCGGATCCCGCGCGGGAGGAGTGGTGCGCGCTTTCCTGCAAGCGCCTTTCGGGCACGTTTGACTCCACGCCGTGACATGAGCATCACTTACCTCGACGCCATCCGTGAAGCGCAGGCGCGGGCGCTGCGGGAAGACCCCCGCGTTTATATTTATGGGCAGGACGTCGGCGCCTTTGGCGGGGCGTTCAAGGCCACCAAAGGGCTCGCCAAGGAATTTCCCGGCCGCGTGCTGGACGCGCCCATCAGCGAGGACGCGATCATCGGATCGGCCATCGGCGCGACGATTGAGGGGTTGCGGCCCATCATCGAAATGCAGTTCGCCGATTTTTCGACGCCGGGCCTGAACCAGATCATCAACCACGCGGCCACCCTTTATTGGCGGACGCAGGTCCCCTGCCCCATCGTCATCCGCATGCCCTCCGGCGGGACCTCCGGCAGCGGCCCATTCCACAGTCAAAGTCTGGAGGCGCTCTATGCGCATTACCCCGGGTTGATCGTGATGACCCCCGCCACGGTCGAGGACGCCTACAGCATGCTGCTGGAAGCCGTCGCGATCGATGATCCGGTCATCTTTTGCGAGCACAAGTTCCTCTATTACCACCTGAAGGCCGACCGGCTGCCGGATGAAGCCATGCCCGTGGGCAAGGCGCGGATCGCCCGCCCCGGCCGAGACGCCACCATCGTGGCCTACAGCGCGATGGTGCATGAGGCCTTGGCCGTCGCGGACGAGATGGCGGCGGATGGGGTGCAACTGGAGGTGGTTGACCTGCGCTCGGTCAAGCCGCTGGACACGGACACGATCATCGCTTCGGTGGCCCGCACGGGCCGGGTGCTTTGCGTGGGCGAAGCGTTCCCGTGGGGTGGGGTGACGGCCGAGGTGGTCGCCCGCATCGCGTCGGAGGGGTTCGGCCTGCTGGATGCCCCGCCGCAGCGATTGAACGCGAAGGACACTCCCATCCCCTTTCATCCCAACCTGTGGTCCACCCATCGGCCCACCGCGCGCAGCATCGCCGACGCCGTGCGCAACTTGCTCCGCCTCTGATTATGGCCCTAGTTCCAATCATCCTCCCCCAACTCGGCGAATCGATCGCCGAGGCGACCGTGGTCAGCATCGCCGTCAGTGTCGGCGACAAAGTCGATGTGGACCAGAATGTGATGGAGGTGGAAACAACCAAGGCGGCCACCCATGTCACCTCGCCCGCCACCGGCATTGTCCGTCGCATCGCCGCGGTCCCCGGCCAGAGCTACGTGGTGGGGGCGGAGTTGGCGCAACTGGAGGTGGAGGACCAAGAGGCCGCGCCTTCCAACGGCTCGCACTTTTCGTCGCCCCAGGACGCCGGCGCCCAGCCCATCGCGGCCCGGCCAATGGGCGTGGAGCCAACCGTGAGCAGCCTCCCGGTGCCGGCCCAGGCCGGCGGAGCCAGCTTCATGTCCCCGCGCATGAAGGCCCGCATGCACGAACTCGGATTGCACGCCGCCGACCTCGCCGGCGTGGCGGGCAGCGGCGCGGGCGGCCGGGTGACCATCCAGGATTTCGAGAAATTCATCTCCAACCTCGAAAAGCACCGCACCTCGCAGGCTTCGTCGATGCGGGTCGCCGTGGCGGACGCGATGCGCCGAAGCTGGACGCGGCCCCTGGCCACGGTCGCGCTCCCCATCACGCTCGATCCCGTGCTGGCCCACCGGCGGCAAAGCGACCCAAAGCCCGGCCCCGCCCTCTACGCGCTGCGCGCCTTGGCCATCGCCCTGGCCGAGAACAGCGCCCCCGCCGGGCGCCTCGTCGGAAACCACATTGTCCACCCCGCCGCGATCGACGTTGGTTTTGCGGTCGAAGCGGAGGATGGCGTCCTGGTCCCCGTGCTGCGCAACGCCGACAAAAAGCCGCTCCAGGAACTCGTGGGGCGTTACAACCAACTGGTGGACCTCGCGCGCCAGCGAAAACTGCCGCTCGACGCGCAGGGCGGATCAATCGCCACCGTCACCAATTTTGGGACGTTCGGGCTGACTTGGGCCACGCCGATCCCCTTGCCGGAGCAGACCCTTGTCCTCGGGATGGGCGCCGGGAAGCGGGTCCCGTTTTGGGACGACGCGAAAGGCCAGTTTGTCCCCGTCATGGAGGCCAACCTGACCTTGAGCTTCGATCATCGCGTCCTTGACGGCGGCGGGGCTGGCCGGTTGCTCGCCCGCATCGCCGCGTTGATGGCCGAGCCGGAGAAGCTCTAATCCGCGCCCTCGCGAAAGTCCCCGGGAATCTCCGGCGCGCGCGTGAACTCGAGCTTGGAAATGGTCCGCCCATCGGCCTCCATGACCTTCAGCGAGCCGCTGGCCAGGACCAGGACGTCGCCAACTTTCGGGAAACCCCCGAGGCGCTGCGTCACAAACCCGCTGGCCGTCACAATTCCTTCCTCGTCCAACGGCTCCCCCACCATTTCAGCCAAGTCATGCAGCGGAAGATTGCCCTGGATTTCCCAAGTGTTCTCCCGGACCAGCAGGGCCATCGGATTCTCCTGGTCAAACTCGTCCTGAATCTGGCCCACCAGCTCCTCGAGGATGTTCTCGAGCGTGACCATTCCAATGACGCCGCCATACTCATCGACCACGAAGGCCATGTGCAATCTCCGCTCGAGCAACAACTGCAACACCCGTTCCAAGCGGGCGGTGGGGGGCACAAAAACGATCTTCCGCGCGAAGGGAAGGAGGTCATGGGCCGATTTCGCGCGGAGGCGAAGTGCGACCAAGTCTTTGAAATGAACGACGCCGCGCACCCGGTCCAACTCGCCGCCTTCGCAAATCGGCAGCCTGGAGTACCGTGATTTCTCCGCCACATCCAGGCAATCCGCCATGGTCGCCTCCGAGTTGAGGTAAACGATTTCATGGCGCGGTCGCATGACCTCCCGGGCCCGGCGGCGATGCAGGTCCATTGCGTTGAGAACAATGGTCCGGCCCAGGTCGGTGGCGCCGGAGTGGCGCTGCGCGGTGGAAACCATCACCCGCAATTCGTCGTGCGAATGCGAGGAGGAATGCTCCCCGGCCGGCTCCACCCCGAACTGGCGCAGGAGCCATAGGGAGGCATGGTTGAGGCCCCAAATGAAGGGATACGAGGCTTGGTGGAACCACTTCAAGGGATAGGCCGCGAACAGGGAGGTGGGAAGCGGCCGCTGGATGGCCAGCCATTTGGGCGCCTGCTCCCCGGCCACGATGTGCAGGAAGGTGAGGGCGCTGAACCCAACCATGAACGACAGGGTGTGCCTCACTTCCGGCGACTCGATTTTGAGGGCGTCCAGCACAGGCGTGAGCAACGCGCTGAACACCGGCTCGCCCACCCATCCCAGCGCGAGGCTCGCCAGGGTGATGCCCAACTGGCAGGCGCTCAACGAGGCGTCCAGATTCTCGAGAATCTTGCGCGTGGCCCGCGCCGCCCGGTTCCCCTTTCGGATCAGGGGGTCCAACTGCGAGTCCCGTATTTTCACCAAGGCGAATTCCGCCGCGACAAAAAAACCGTTCACCAGCACCAGCACCAACACGGCCAAGAGTTTCAGCATGATCGCGCCGGCCGACTCCGCATGGGGGATCGTGGCGTCCATCAGATTTTCACCTCGCCAAATATGGCCTTCAGGATTTCCTCAAAGCCAACAACGCCGACCTCCCGGCGCTCTGGATTGAGCACAATCGCGAGGGGCTGGCCGGAGCGCTGCAGGCGCCGCAACGCCTCTTCGATGGCGATGTGGTCGCTGATGTAAAGCGCGGGAATGATCCGCTCCCGGATTGGCCGCGCCTGCTCTTCCGCCGTGCCATAAAGGATGGAGCGGAAATCCACCACCCCCGCGACCCGCCGCCGCGAGGCGTCCTCCCAAACCGGAAGCTGGTTGCGGTTCGTGTCGCGGGCCGCGCGCAACAACTCCGCGCCGGTGAGCTGCGCGGTCAAATCCGGCAGCCGGCCAAACGGAAGCGTGATCTGTCCCACGGTCGTCTGCTGCAGGTCCAGCACGCGCGTGATCATCGTCCGCT
Organism: uncultured Verrucomicrobiota bacterium; assembly: GCA_964611245.1. Taxonomy (GTDB): domain Bacteria; phylum Verrucomicrobiota; class Verrucomicrobiia; order Limisphaerales; family SXQI01; genus CAZSXX01. The sequence continues at coordinate 31,571 of CAZSXX010000001.1, forward strand.
CCTCGCCGGAGAGCGTGCCTGCCGAATCCTGGACGGCCATCCTCAACTCCTTGCGGCTGCTGAACACTTTCCCGGTGTAGGCATGGCCGCCCGTCCAGCGCAGGAATAGGTCGGAGAACTGTTGGATCAAATGAGCCAGCGGCCGCATAAGCAGGTCGATCAGTTGGAAGGGAATCGCGGCCATCATGCAGAGCCGGTTTGGATACATGCGGAAAATCACTTTGGGGAAAAGGTCGCAGGCGACATAGAACACGACGATGGCCGTCCCAAACAGCGCCAGGCAGGCCAGCGGGCGTCCGCGCAGATGGTCGAAAAGCTCATACACAATCACGCTGAAGGCGCCAAACGCCGCCAGCGTGTTTGCGACCAGGATGGTCCAGAGGAATTTTTCCGGCCGGTCCAGATACCCCATCAGCACTTTGGCCCGCCGCCGGCCCTCTCGCGCCTGCTGGCGGATTCTCCATCGGCCCAGGGTGAGGACCCCAACCTCCATTCCCGCGCAAAGGAATGAAATCGCCAGAAACAGCGCCAGCAAAACTAGGATGGCCGGGCTCATGCGCGTTTGACCGTTTCGACAATCAGTTCATGGACCCGGCGGTCATCCACCGCGTGCGCGGTGAGCCGCAGACCCCGGAACACCGCGCTCTCGCCGATGTTTGGCACCACCTCCAACGCGTGCACCAACAACCCGCCCATGGTGTCCACATCGGGCGTTTCGCCAAGGTCGGGAAATTCCCGGCGGAAATCCTCGATGCTGGTCGCCCCGCTGACCCGCCATTTTCCCGGCCCCTGCTTTTCCAACAGGTAGCCGCGTTCGTCGGTGTCCCGCCGGATCTCGCCGATCACTTCCTCCAGGATGTCGTGGATCGACACCAAGCCGGCCGTCCCGCCAAACTCGTCCAGCACAATGGCGAGCCCGCGCCGCTGGCGCTGCAACGCCTGGAAAAGCTGCAGCAAGTTCATGCTCGCCGGCACGAACGAGGGAAACTCGATCGCCTCGGACAGGTCGATGGAAGGGTTGAGCAAAAGCGAGCGCGTGTTCAGAATCCCGACGATCGTGTCCGGATTCTCGTCATAAATGGGAAGCCGCGAGTGCTTGTGCCGCCGGGCGGCTTCAATCATCTCCTCAACCGAAAGGTCGTCGGGGATGCACGCCATGGTGGCCCGCGGCTTCATGACATCTCCCGCGGTGCGACGCTCCATGCCCACGATTTGAAGGATGATTTCCTTCTCTGTCCGGGCCAGCGTCCCCTGCTGCCACGCGATCTCCAGCAAATCCTGGTACTCCTGGTCCGACAGGTGCGGCTGCGGCTTGATGTTTTTGGCGATCAGCCGGAACGCCAACTGCTCGATTCCGCCGGCCAGCCTGCGGGCGGGCCGGCTGTAGCGCGTCAGCATCTCGATCGCCCTGGCCAGGCGCAGGGCCCAAAATTCCGGCGCCCGCACCCCCAACGCCTTGGGCAACACCTCGCAGAACAGCAGGATGAACAGGAACAGGGCGGCCATCGGCAGGATCACCGGGACCTCCCGCTTCAGCAACAGCCACAGGACCGTGGCCACCATCGCCCCGTTGGCGAAGGTGTTGCCGAGGACGATCGACGCCAGCACCTCATGCGGTTGGGCCAGCAAGGACTGCACGCGCAACGCGGCCGGCGTGGCGTCGCTCAACTGCTGCAACCGCCAGCGCCCCAGGGAAAACAGGGCCGTCTCCGCCAACGCGCAGAAAAAACTGGCCGCCGCGCCGAACAGGATCACGAACAGCGCTGTCTCCCATGTCAACATTCCGTGGAAAGCATTGCGAATATGGCCGCGAATTGCAACGAACCCCCTCGCCGATTTTCGCCCCGCCGCCCAATGGCCCGCAATTGACTTGCCGCCCGGGCGCCGATACCGTCTGGAGCCCGATGCTTAGCGTTATCGAAAATCTCCTCATCCTGCAGGACCGCGACCGAAAAATTCACCGCGTCCAGACCGAGTTGAACAACATCGACCCCGAACGCGCGTCGCTCCACGAAAAAGCCAAAGCCGCGCAGGTCGGCCATGAGGCGGCCAAAACCCGGGCCAAGCAGATTGAGTCGGACCGGAAGAACCTGGAGCTTGAAGTCGAGGCGAAAAAGAAGCTGATCGAAAAATACTCACTCCAGCAGTTCGAGACCAAAAAGAACGAGGAGTACCGCGCGTTGGCCCATGAAATCGACGGCTGCAAGGAGGCCATCGTCAAATTTGAGGACCAACAACTGGAGCTGATGGAAAAAGCGGAGGTCGCCGCCGCCGAGGTCGCCGCCGCGGCCAAAATCTCCAGCGAGCTGGTCAAGCAGGTCGACGCGCTCATCAAATCGCTCGCCGACCGCGAGACCAGCCTCAAACGGCAGTTGGAGGAATTGCGGCAGGACCACGACAAGCTGGTCTCCGCCGTCGATGACGGGGCGCGGGCCCGCTACGACCGCCTGCGCCGGACCAAGGGCGGCACCGCGCTGGTGGGCATCGAGCACGGTGTTTGCGGTGGCTGCCACATGAAGCTGCCCATGGCGGTGGTGCTCGGGGTCCAGGGCGACCAGGACATCATGACCTGCCCCAACTGCGGCCGCATCCTTTATTACCTGCGGCAAATGGACCTGACCACGACGGATTAGCCGTGGCGCCAATTTCAATCGCCGAGATAGCCGCCGCGATCCGCGGGTCGCCGCGCGTTGAGGCGGTTGACCTTTCCGAGTTCCGCCGGGTCCTCGCGCACCATCCCGAGGACATGACCGTGACGGTCCAGGCTGGCCTCCCTTGGGCGGACCTTGGCGCGGCCCTGGGCGAACATGACCAATGGCTCCCGATCGACCCTCCCCTCGCGCACCTCTGGACCGTGCGGGACGTGCTCGACCACGGCATCACCGGCCCGCGCCGCTGCGGGCATGGTCTCGTCCGCGACCATGTGCTCGGCCTGAGGGTCATCCTCGCCAACGGCGAGGTGATCCGCACCGGCGGCAAGGTCGTCAAGAATGTCGCCGGGTATGACCTGACGCGCATGTTCGTCGGCGCGCGTGGCTCCTTGGGCCTCATTGTGGAGGCGACGTTCAAAACCCTGCCGCGGCCGGAGGCGGAGCGTTTCGGCCAGGCGCAGGTCCAGTCCCTTGAGCAGGCGGAGGACCTGATCGCCGGAATTTCCGAATCGGACCTCAACCCCACCGTCCTCGATTTTCACAACGTCCCCGCGGCCGGGGAGCGCGCTGGATGGTGGCTGGTCATCGGCTTTGCGGGCGCGGCCGAGGACGTCGAAGAACAGATGGCGCAAGCCTCCGCCGCGGGATTTTCCAAGGCATCCGACCTGGACCACGAGAAACGATTCTGGGAGGCGGCGCCGGCCGGAGGGGTCCAAATGATTTCGGTCCTGCCGTCGGACCTGATCAAACGATTGGCCTCGCTTGCGCCCCAGTTTTTTGTCGCCCGGGCCGCCAATGGCGTCATCCATTACCTGGGCGACCCTCCCAGGCTGGATAAAAGCGACACCGCCCACCTGCAGGAACGGTTGAAAAAAGCCTTTGATCCGGAGGGCAAATTCCGATGAGCGCGCCGGGCCCCATTTTGGACGCCCAAAAGAGCCTGGCCTGCATTCATTGTGGGATTTGCCTTTCCTCCTGCCCCACCTACCTCGAAACCGGCGATGAAAACGACTCGCCCCGCGGCCGCATCTATTTGATGCGGGGCATGGACAGCGGCCGGCTGCCCGTCGGCGGCGCGCCGGTCAAGCACATCGACCGCTGCCTGGGCTGCCGCGCATGCGAGGCCGCCTGCCCCAGCGGCGTGCAATATGGGGCGTTGCTCGAGGAAACGCGGGACCACATCGAACGGCATCACCACCGCTCCCTTTGGCAAAAACTCCTCCGGCGCGTGGCCATTGAGCAAGTGTTTCCATTTCCCTGGCGCATCCGCCTTTCGCTGCTCCCGGCCCGCGCCATCCGCCGCCTTGGGCTTGAGGGCGAACTGCCCCGGTTCCTGCGTGATCTGCTGGCCCTCCTCCCTGAGCAAATCCGCAGTTTTCCGGCGCCGGAATTTTCCCCCGCCATTGGCGAACGCAAGGGCCGCGTGGGCATGGTGTCGGGATGCGTCATGAGCGTGCTGTTCAGCCGCACCAACGCCGCGACCATCCGTCTCCTCAATCAGCTTGGCTACGACGTCGTCACCCCCCGGGATCAAGTCTGCTGCGGCGCCTTGCACGCGCACAGCGGCCGGCTCGCCCAAGCCCGCTCCCTGGCGCGGAAAAACATCCGGGCGTTTGACGACGCCAAGGTTGACCTGATCGTCATTAACGCCGCGGGCTGCGGGTCCTCCCTCAAGGAGTACGGCCATCTTCTGCGGGCCAGTCCCGACGCGGGGCGGGCCAAGGCCTTTGAGGCCAAGGTGCTTGACCTCACGGAAATGCTGGCGCGCCATCCCGGGCTGGAGGTCAACCCGCGCCTGGCCCAGTACCGCACCACGTACCACGACGCCTGCCACCTTGCGCACGCGCAGGGGATCACTCTTCCGCCCCGCGAGTTGGTCCTGAAAGCCGCCGGCAAGAATTACGTGGAGCTGCCCGAGTCGGACGTCTGCTGCGGCAGCGCCGGAACCTACAACCTCACCGAACCCGCCATGGCCGAACGCCTTCAGGCGCGCAAGATAAGCAACATCATCGCGACCGGAGCCGAGGTGGTCGTCACCACCAATCCCGGCTGCATCTTGCAGATCCGGGCCGGCCTGAAAAAGGCGGGCGCCGACCGCGTCAAAGTCATCCACATCGCCGACTACTTGGCTTGAGCCATGGATTCATGCTCCTCCAGGATCGGTTTCCGGTGCGTGCGATCCAGGCCAAAATGATCCGCGTAAATACGGCGCAGGTCCGCCCCAAGCCCATCCCACGAAAGCCGGGCGGCCACTGACTTCTGGCCTTCCCGAGTCAGGCGTTCGCGGAGTTGGCCGTCGCTCAGGGCCCGCAATGTCTCCGCCGCAAAATCCTTTTCCGTGTCCGCCAGCAGCGCGTCGTGCCCATGAACGATCCCCAGTCCCTGCGCGCCAATCGTGGTCGAGACCACCGGCGTGCCCATCGCGAGCGACTCGACGATCTTCAGCCGTGTGCCCCCGCCGATCCGGATGGGCACCACTTGGACCCACGCCTGCTGATAATAGGGCCGCACATCCGGCACCCCGCCAGTGACGGTCACGTTGGGAATCTTCCCAAATGCGCGGACCTCCGGCGTCGGCTCCTTTCCAACCACCCACATTTGCAGGTCGGGCTCCCGGGCCGCGATGGACGGATGGATCTTTTCGAAGTACCAACGAAGCCCGTCGACGTTCGGGTTGTAGTCCATGGCTCCGCAAAAGAGGATGGTCGGACGCCCGCACTTCGCGCCGAAAGCCGGATTGGCCTTGAAATGGGCCAAGTCCACGCCATTGGCGATCACCTCGACCGCCCCCCGGCGGGTGATGTACTTTCGCACAAACGTCAGGTCGTCCCCGCCGCAGACTATCTGGACCGCGCACCGACGCGCCACCGCCCGCTCATACCTCCACAATTTCGCCATGTTCTCGACGTTCAAAAGCTGGGTTTTGAAGGAAAACTTCATGCGCTGTTGTTCCATGGCCTGGTACTGCAAGTCAACGCGGGTGCGGTCCACCACAAGCGGCACGCTCCGGAGCCGCCGCAGGAATGGCCGTGCCATCACCACGTCAAACACATGGGCAGCCGCGTATTCCCCGCCCGCGAGGCGGCGCGCGATGGCCTCGTCAAGCGCCGGGATGTTCCAATGCTCGATGGTCGCAGGCAGGGGGTTCGCGAGCCGGGATGGGATCAGCCGCTGCCATTGGGGATGTTCAAAGGGGACAATTTCGACCTCCCGGCAGAATTTCTCGAACTCCCGCGCGTGCTCGCGCCCGGCCCCATTTTCAGCCAGCGCGACCAAATCCACCTCGTGCGCCTGGCACAGTCCCTTGAGCAGGTGGAAGGCGCGGTAATGGGCGCCGCGGTCCAGCGGATAAGGCACATAGGGATACACAGCGAGTATTTTCATCAGTTAAATTGGGCCCATATCTTCTGATACGCGCGCACGAACCCCGCGAAGTCCGCGCTGTCCGTCCCGAGGCGGGCCTGGAGCTTTGCCACCGAATCCGGATCGGACAGCGCCCCGGGTGTCCAGAGCAGCAACGCCAGCGACTCCAAGAGCCGCGCCCGTGGATACACCGTGGCCAGCCCGCGTGGGCCGAAAGCCCGGAGGTTCAGCAGGAGATTGCGCACCCGGCGTTGGTCCGGGTGTTTCTCAATGGGATCGAACGCGTAATCGCGGGCCGAGCGGAATCCCTTCCCCAAGCGGCGCGCCTCCAGCCAAAGAAAAATCTGCTCGGACAGGTCCCGCATTTCTTGGTGCTCCGCGCGCAAGGCGGCCCGTGTTTCACCCGAGACGAAGGGATGCAGCTTGAAGGACACTCCGGCGGCGTGGTGCCGAAGCAACTCCGGCAGCCAGGCCAACCCCGGGGTCGGCTCAATTTTCTCCAGCCTCCGATGCCGCTCCCGGCAGCTCGCGTGGTACCTGCCGAAGGCCGTCAACACGGCGTCCCCCAAGGCGAGCTGCGCCTTGGCGATGTTGCGCCTCACGAAATCCGCGTCCTCCCCCGCGAAGGCCGTTTGGTCCAGTCGGGCCGCCGCAAAGAGCAGGCCTGAGGATCGGTTCATCAGCAGCCGGGTCGCCTCATGCAGCGGGATGCGGTGCGCGGCGCGGTGGTGTTCGCAGTCAAATTCCTCGCGGACTCCGTGCAGCCAGCGGTGGCCGACCACCAGGTCGTGGTAGAACATGCTCACCTGCGCGCGGCGGATTTTCTCGAACGTGAGCAGCTTGATTTCGAACTCGATGCCCGTCTTGGCCGTCCAATGGTGGGTCAGCTCGAGCAGGCGTTTATTGAACCGGCGTTCCTGCGCCAGCAGCGGGCCCGCGACGAAAATGTAAAACTCAAGGTCGTTGTAGGGCTCCTCCCCGCGCGGGCCCCGCACCACGCCGCCCTCCCCGCGCCCATATCCGCCACCCAGGACCACTGCCCGCAATGCCCACTCGGGAATGATTCCCCGCACCCCCACCGTGAACGCGGCGCACCAACTTTCCAAGCGTTTCTCCAGCTCCGGGCCTCCGTCCGTTGTGAATCGCTGCGTCATGGCAAAGTGGGCCAAAGTCGGACGGTTTCCTCCAAATACGACTCAATCTGGCCGACAATGCGCGGTTCGTCGTAGTTCGCCCGGACTTCGGTTTGGCCCGCGGCCGAAATGCGCGCTCGCAGCTCGCCGTCGCTGGCCAACCGCTGAATTCGTTCGGCCAGTTCGTCGGCCTGCCCCGCGGCGTAGGTCAGCGCGTTGTCCCGGTCCCGGAACAGCTCGCGGCTGCCGCCGGTCGTCGTGCCGATGACCGGCAGCCCGCAACTCATCGCCTCCAGCGGGGTCAGGGCGAACGGCTCCGCCCATTCCGAGGTGAAGAGCAGCGCGTCGTGCGCGGCGTAAACGGCGGGCATCTGGTCCATGCTGGCCTGTTGAAAACGCACCGGGATCTTGTTCACCGCCACAAAATCATGGAGCTCCCGCACATAGCCCGCCTCGCCGACGCCGTAAACATTCAGGACCACCCCCAACCCTTTGGGGAGCGCCTTCATCGCTTTGAGCGCCGTCAGGATTCCTTTGTCTTCGCTTAGCCGCCCAACCCAAAGAAGGTTGCGGCAAGGCTCATCCGCCCGGCGGGCCGCGCCATTGAAACGCCGGGTGTCCACCGGGCAATAAATGACGGCGCCATGCATCACGTCGAAGCCCGCGGCGGCCGTGAGTTTACGCAGCGCCTTGCTGCAAAAATAGACGCGGCGGAACTTCAGGGCGCCCGCCGCCGCAGTCGGTGCCAGCCGGTCCACACCCGCCCGGACTCCCACCGCCCGCAAGACTGCCCTCGCCACGCTCCGGCTCCGGGAGCCGGGCTGGTTCCACCAGTTCATCCAGACATCGGCCGCCAGCCCCCTGGCGATCCAATGGTCGGACAGGTAAAAAGCGGTCGGCACGCCCATTCGCTCCAGCGTGGTGAGCAGCGATTTCGAAATTCCGCCCATGTTCCAGACGTAGACCAAATCAGGTTGGAATCGCGCGAGCGCGGCCCGAAGAATCCGGTTGTTCGTGATCTCCAGCCTGGCCAGGGACCCGATGCCACGCCACGCGTGCCCGTAAAATCCATGCACCAACAAGGAACGCTCGACCCCAGTCAGTTCGTCGCCCGTGGGATTGTTCACCCGATGGTTGGACGTCAGCGTCTCGACGATGTGTCCCCGCGCCCGCAGCGCCTTGACCACGGCGTGGCAAATCAATTCATAGCCCCCGAGGTAATGGGGCGGGAAAAGATTGGTGAGAACGAGGATTTTCATGCGGCGCGCGGGGCTGCGGTGGCGGGGCGGACGGCGGCGGGCTTGGCGGGTGCGCGATACTGGTGCCACCCATCCCGGAAACCTTGCAGGCGGCCCATGCGTTGATTCCAGCGAACAACCGCGGCGTGCGCCAACTCGCCCAATCGGCGGTTCTTCGCGCAGAATCGAAGGTCATGCCGGAAGTCGCTGAACCAGCCGAGCGCCACCGTGGAGGGCCAGTTGAAATCGCGCGCCGATCCCGGCCAACTGGCGGCGAGCGCCTTCGCGTCGCCATGGGCCCGCCGCCGGGCTTGCTGCGGCGTGTAGTTGTGCGAGTGGATGGCGATCGACTCCGGGCAATACTCGACGCGGTGCCCCTGCGCCCGCGCCCACCGCGTGTATTCATCGTCCTCCGCGTATTGCAGGCTCTCTAGAAACCCGCGCTGCCGCCAGATGTCCTTCCGCAATCCGCTGCTGACCATGCTGAAAAAATGGCCCCAGCCGGCGGACTCTCGATTCTCGCCAAAACACCGCTCGTAATCGCAGGCGTAAACCGCCCGGCAGTCCGGGCGCGGGATCTGCCTCCCAAAAACTGCGGCCACGCGTGGATCAGCCAGTCCGCGCGCCAGCGGCTCAAGCCAGCCCTCATTGGCGGGCGTTGCGTCGGCGTTCAGGAAAATCACCCGTTCGGCGCGCGCCAACCGCATTCCCTGGTTCATGACCCGCCCGGGCACATACTCGTCACTCCGTAGCTGGATGAACCGCGCGGGCCTAAAATCCTGGATCATCGCCACGGAGCCATCCGTGGAGCCGGAGTCGAACACAATCAACTCCCAGGACGGCCCCGCCTGCCGCCGCAGGCCCGCCAAGGTCGCCCCCAATGCCCATGCCTCATTGAAGGAACGCATCACAATCGACACCTCGGGGGCTGTCATGCCGCCGTCCTCCTTCCCAGCCTGCTGGAAAAATAGGCGGTGAACTTCGCGCGCTCATTTTCGTCGAGGGCCACTTTCCAGAGGCCTGCCGCCGCGACGATCGCCGCCAGCGTCCCCTCGGCGAAGAACACGGCGTAGGAATCGGAGAACGGTTGGCGTGGGATCATCTGAATGATCGCGATCAACGCGATCAACGGCCAGCAGGCGGCCCACGCCGGGAACAGGACCGCCTGGGCCAGTTTCCAGCTTGAGATTTCCGCCTCACGCGCCGCCCAAGGCCAGATGAATCCCCAGCCAAAAACGCACGTGGCAATCAGCGAGCCCACCGCCACGCACAGCACATTCCGGAAAACCATGAGCAGCGCGATGCTCAACGCGAGGTTCAAGAATGCCTCGCCAACCCCCAGCCACATCAACCTCCGCTCATGGCCGCACATCATGAAAATACGCTTGGTCACGCTTTGCGTGATCACCATCACGTAGGTCCACAACAGCAGAATCTGGCCAACCCAATACGTCTCGCTTCCACCCAGGCTCTCCCCGGTCAGGATCCTCAGGATTCCGGTCAGGAAGAACGCGGAGCAAAGATAAAGCGGCGTGGCCAACAGGCCGGTGAAGCGGGTTCCGTTGACCAACAGGTCCCGCAACATGCTCCGGTCCCCGGTGGCGTGGAAATGCGCGGCGGCCGGCGAGAGTGTCTCCGCGATCTGCAGCGCGAACCCGCCGTACATTTCCGCCACTTTCGCTCCCGCCTGATAGATCGCCACCGCGGCCACCGCGAGGCCGGTGCTGATCACGATCTGGTCCGTCCTTGTCAATATCACCGTCGTCAATGTTGTGACGTAGGCGTAAACGGAGAAGCGCGTTGTCTCGTGGATCATTGCCCGAGAAAACAACCTCGGGGCAAGGGTCACCTTTGGCATGTCGCGCAGCGCGAAAAAACCGCAGAGCAGGTCCGCCATCAAGGTGCCGCCCAGGGAAATGACAAAGAGCCAAAGGAGACCCCAATTGTAAGTGATCGAGATCAGGATCAGAACGAAGCTGGCGAGGTAACTCCCCAACTGAAGGTAGTTGGCCAGGCAAATCCGCTGCTGGCCGCGCAGGATTTCCGGGAAGATTCCCAGCGGGAACGCCAGGCCAATCCCGACCAAAAACACCCGCATGATGTCGGTGAATGGCCCGACGTTCTCCGGGGAAATGCGCAGGACGCCCACAATCCCGGGCGCCACAACCCACCCGCCCAGCATGATCGCCACCGCGATTCCGACATACGCGTAAAAGATCGTGCTGAGCACCCGGCTCAGGCGGTCCCATTCCCCCTTCACCTTCAGCTCCGCCACCCGTTTCTGCGCGGTGAATCCAAAGCCGAAGTCCAGCAGGATCCCATACCCCAGCATGCTCCAGAGCACCGACCAGTATCCGAACTCCTCCTTGGGCAACTCTTGGTAGATGAGCCGGAAGAGGACCGCCCCCAGCCCAAGCCGAATCACCAGGAATACATAGTTGGAGATCGAGTTGCGGTAGATGTGCCGCTTCACCTCGTCATTGGTCATGCGCTGGGAATCCTCCATCGCTCACTTTCGGGCCAACACACCGCGGACCGCCGCCGCGAGGGAACCGACGTTTGGCTCCGCCAGCATCGTGTCGTGGTTGCCGGCGACCTCGTGAATCTCAATTTCCTGGGCGAGGCCGGTCCACCCGTAGTTCGGGTCCGGCAGAATGCCCGGGTCTTGTTCCACCGCATTGAAAAGGGTCACCTTGCCGGGATACGCGCGGGGCCGGTGCACGTTCAAGGCCGCCATGTTCGCGTTGTAGACCCGTTCCAACCGCTCCAGCCACCGCTGCTCTTGCGGGTCGACCTCGCCGCCCGCCCGCCGAAAGCGCATCCGGTTGTCCAGTTCAACCTGCCGCCGGTACTTCGCTTTGGCCTCCAGGTACTGCCACCACCGCCTGGGCGACATCTGGAAGAGGCATCTGAATCGGGCCAGTTGATACGCCCAATTGGCCAAACCGGGGCTGACGCTGATCGTCTCCATGAGCAGCAGCCCACCGACCTCCTGCCCGGCTTCGCGGAGTTGCTGCGCCATCTCCACCGCCACTATGCCGCCAAAGCACCATCCGCCGAGCAAGTACGGGCCGCGCGGCTGAAACTCACGGAGGAGCGCCACATATTCCCGCGCCATCCTCTCGATCGTGCTTTGCGGCTCCGCTCCATCCTTCAGCCCGAGCGCTTGGAAGCCATAACAGGGCTGGTCCGCCCCCAAGTGGTGGATCAGGTTCCCGTAGCCAAGCACATCTCCGGGGGTCGTGTGCACCAGGAACAATGGCGGGCGGGCCCCCGCTTTCTGCAACGGCACCAGGCAGGACCAGTCATTCCCCCGGGCGGCGCTTTCGATCTCGCGCGCGATGCTCCGGACAGTTGGGGTCAGGAAAAGCGACTCCAACGGGAGCCGCTTTCCGGTCGCTTTCTCAATCTGCACGATCAATTCCAGCGCCTGCAGCGAGTCGCCCCCCAACTCAAAAAAACTCTCGTCCACCCCCACGCCGGCCCTCCGCAGGGCCCGCTGGAACAGGAGCTGCAACTGCAGCTCCAGCGGCGTTTTTGGAATGGCTCCCGCCGGGGCGGAGCCGCTTTCCGAGCCCGGCTCAGGCAGCGCCTTCCGGTTCACTTTCCCGCTTGGAAGCAAGGGCATCGATTCAAGGCCGACGATGCCGTGGGGAATCATGTGCTCGGGCAGTCGGGCGCGCAGCCAATCCCGCAGCTCCCGCTCAGTGGCGGCCTTCCCACCGCGCGAGGTGACGTAGGCCAACAGGCGCTTCTGTCCAGCGCCATCATTCCGCGCCACGACGATCGCCTCGCCCACGGTCTGATGCTCCTTCAGGGCCGCCTCAATCTCGCCCGGCTCAATTCGGAAACCGCGAATTTTGACCTGGTCGTCCAATCGCCCGAGGAACTCAATGTTCCCATCCTCCAGTATCCGGGCCAGGTCGCCCGTGGCGTACAGCCGCCCCTCGCCGAATGGATTTGGGATGAACCGCTCACGCGTCAGGTCGGCCCGGTTGACGTAGCCCGTGGCCAGGAGGGGGCCGCCAATGTGAAGCTGCCCGGCCACGCGGATGGGAACCGGCCGCAGCAAATCGTCGAGGATGAATGTTCGCCGCCCGGGCAGCGGCCGCCCGATCGGCGTTCCGCCGCCTGTGCCTGACATCGGCGTGAATTGTCCGGCGTCAAACGCCGTCGCGGTCACCGTGGCCTCGGTCGGGCCATAGGCGTTGACCAGTCGCCGGTTCCCGAAAGGCCCCCGCCGCCACTCCGCCAAACGGTCCGCCGGCATCGCCTCACCGCCCGCCACCACCAGGCGCAACCGTGCCGGGATGTTCACGCCCACCGCTGCGCTCGCGTGCTGCGCCAATTGGCCCCAATACGCCATGGGAATGTCCACCATGGTCAACTGGAACCGTTCAAGGTTGCGGATGAACTCCCCGGTGTCCCACAGCCGCTCGTCCCGAACGACCACGCTCGCCCCGGCCGCCAGCGGCGGCAACAGCTGCTCGAACGAGGCGTCGAAGGTGAACGGCGAAAAATGCAGGTGCCGGTCCTCCGGCGTGATCCTGTAATGCTCGATCATCGCCGTCACATGCTGCGCAATGGCCCCCTGGGTGATCGTCACGCCCTTCGGCTGGCCCGTGGAGCCCGAAGTGTAAATCACATAGGCCGGGTCGTGCGGCTCCACCCGCACGCTGGACGAATCCTCCACGCCGTCCAACTCCTCTGCCATCAACGTCGGCACGCCCTCGGGAACAAGGCCCGCCAGCGCCCGGCTGGTGATCACCACTTTCATCCGTGCGTCCCACGCCATGAATCCCACGCGCTCGCGCGGGCAGCCCGGATCAATCGGCACAAACACGCCGCCCGCGCGCCAAATGCCAAGCATCGAAATGACAACCTCGAGCGACCGGGGCAGCAAGACGCCAACGGGTGATCCCGCCCGCACGCCGCTGCGCCTCAACGCGGCCGCCAGACCGGCGGAGGCGGCGATCAATTCCGCGAAGCTCAAGCGGCGCGTCTCTCCGCTTTCCTCGCTTTGGCCCAGCGCCAACGCCACGGCGGCGGGCGTCCGCTTCGCTTGCCTCTCAATCATCTCCCAAACAGTCTTGCCGTCCCAATCGATCTCCCCGCCCGAACTCCATTCGTCCAGCAATTGCCTTTTCTCGGATTGCGGCAATATCTCCAACTCCCGGAGCGGACTCGCGGGGTTCGTGGCCAATGAGTCGAACAGCGCTAACAGGTGGTTTCCCATCCGCCGGATCGCCTCGGGACTGAACAGCTCCGGGCAATATGAGATCTCGAACGGCCCGAACACGCCCTCGGGATTCAGCAATGTCAGGAACTCCGGACCGTCCTCAGGCGCCGGATCAAAACAGACGCCCGTTTCAATTTCCCCGCCTTCCGGGACCGGCGACCCCATCTCCCTCAGCCACGCCGCCGCGGATTTGTCGTTTTCAATGGCCCACCGGAATGCCCCAGAATTCCTTCCCTTGTACCGGACGCGGACGGCGACCTCCTCGCTCCTCAGGCACCGGGACATGAGCAACGCCCAGAGCCCGCAGATGGCGGATTCCGCCGGGATTTTCTCCTCCTCGCAGACGCGCCGCAATCGGGCGCCGGTTGCAGTCGCCACGAGGAAGCGTTCGCGGCGCCTGGTGCCACCACCGCCGGAAATCCGCCCGGCGAACCCGAGCGCCTGGCTGACCGCGCTCTCCTCGAGTCGACCTGCGGCAGGCCAGGCAGCCTTCCGATATCCCACGCGGGCGAACACGGGCTGGAAACCCAGTTTCCCGTAAAGCCGCTCCGCGACGCTTCCCGCCTCCACCTGCAAAAAACCCAGCGGCATCCTTCGTCGCGCGCGGCCTCGATCAAACCCTCGACAACGGCCCGGCCGGCCCCGCGCCCGCGCGCCTCCGGCGCCGAGCCCACGTTGTAAATGCAGGCGGTTTCCCCATCGATTCCGATCGTGCCCACCGCCACCGGACTGCCGCCAGCGCGCGCCAAAAGGTGCTTCTGCCGCGTCGCCCCATCGCCCGGCTCCCGGCGCAAGGCCGTTTCGTATGCGCCCGATTTCGCGTGGAACGCCGCCTGGAAAACTTGGATGAACCCCGAAAGCTCCTCCGGCTCCTCGATGGAATACACAGGGGCCGCAGCAGGCTCCAACTCAGTGTCACGGACCATCCAAGTTTCACGGTCGAACTGTTCGTAGCCTCCGCCCGCCAAGGCCTGCTCCGCCCCTCCGGATTCGTCCCCCAGCACATAAACTACCGGCCTTCGCCCATGCCGCCCATGCCAACCCTCTGCCTCCTTGAGAAACTCCGCCGCGTCGCCCACCGCTAACCACATGGAGTGGTTCCACATCGGCGCCGGGAGGTCGGACGCGCTGTGCACTCCCCTTTCCCCGATTCGCGTCTCCGTGAAAAATCGGCCGTTCTGCAGCCGATAATGCGTCCGCACCAACTCCAGGCGGCTCGGCGCCGGCGGCGCTTTTCGTCGGGAAGGGGTTGTCGGCGCGGCGATCATCACTTGCGCAAAAACGCGAAGGTTTGGCTTTCTTCCCTGGCCACACGGAAGCCCCGGTTCAACAGCGCCCCAACGATGTCGTAGGCCGCGGCCTGGCCAATCACCCCCGGGTGGATCTCCATGATCACCTTGTTCACTTCCGGCGGCAGCGCCCCGAAATCAATGAATTGCTCCGCCCCCTCGATGTCGATGATCAGCACATTCGGCCGCACCCCGCATTTCCGCAGCAAGGTTTCCAGCGTGCCGCATTCAACCCGCACTGTGTGCCGCCCCGGCGCCTTGTCCGACGCGACGATGGTGTTCTCCCAAAAGTCACTGCCGATCTCGAGGTCCACCTCGCCGTCCGAGGCGCCCAACGCCACGTTCCACACATTGGGTTTCACGCCGTTCAATTGGTGATTCCGCCTCAGGATCTCCGTCGTCTTGGGGTTCGCCTCGAACACCGCGTAATTGCGGATGCCAAGCTCCTTCTGGCAGAGCAGGCCAATGAAGCCAATCGCGCCGCCCAGTTCAACGATGCTGTCGGAAGGCCGCAGAAAATCACGGCACATCCCCTTCTCCCCGGCCTCGTACGCCCCGCTGAGCAGCCGGTTCCTCACTTTCGGCGAGAGCTGGGACACATCGAGCTTCACGCCCTCCAACTCGATCTCCGTGATCTTCGGCAGGACGTACTTGAAGTGATACCGGAGCGCCACCTCTTGGTAGAGGTGGTACATGAGTGTTTTGGTCATCCATTCGCGTGCGATATTCATACGGCCGATAGCTCCTCCTTCATTTCGCGGGCTGGCGGCGCCTGGTTTTGGCGCGCTGCCTCCTCTGACTCCAGGATCATCAAGTCATGAATCTGGGGAATGGATTGAATCCTCTCCGGCGTTGGCTGGTTTGAAAACAGCGCCGCGAAGCTCTGGGGATCGTCCGGATGGTACCCATGCATCGCGCGGATGGGCCGCTCGCCCATGTGGCTTGGAACGATCAAGACCCCTTCCTGGACCAAAAAGATCAACTCGCCAAATTCGCCGTTCGGGAAAAAGGCGCGCAGTTTCTTCAGCTCCGCCTCCTCCATGATCCGGCCTTCAGGAACTTTCCGCAGCGCGTCCGCGATGACGGTGCCTACCCCATTTTTCAGGAACCAGAACCGGGCCATCGTCGAGTCAAAAACAGCCACGTAATCGACGCCGAACTTCAACGGCAAGCGGCCGATGATCCGCATCAAATCCAGCAACCGGTCGCAATTGGCCATCCCGTGGTCGCTGAACACATACAGCCGGACCTCGTCGTATTTCTCCCCTGCCTGCTCCACCAACCGTCCGACCCACGCCTCATACTGCGCCAGGCGCGGCCCGATCAGCGCGGAATCGTTGCCCGCAGTGTGCAGCAACCCATCCAGCCCAGGCCAGTAGATGAAGGCAAAGTCGATCCCCCCGTTCCGGATCGCCTCCCCTGCGGCATCCCGATTGTCCTCCTCGCTCCGCAGCGGATCGCTCACGAAATAGGGAATCCCCTTGTTTTCCAGGTGGTCGAAGATGTTTGGCCCGCGGTTCATCCCGCGTGGTTGGAGCGGGCTTTTCTTCTCCGTGAAATCAAACAGGTGAATGTGGGAGAATGGGATGTTGTACAGGTCAAAATACCCTTTGAACCCGAGGCGTTCCTTGACCATTTTTGTCAGGAGGCGCCGGACAATTCTACGCCCGCTGATCGCCTTTGGGATAAACCGCAGCCAACGCAATTTCGAGAACGGCGAATGGACCGGGTCATAAACGAAGTAACACCAGTTGTGGTGCTCATCCGGCCAGCGCCCCGAAACGATGCTGGGCACACAGGTCGAGCTGTAGCCAAAAACCGAGCCGAGCTTCCGCCGGTTGGGCGCCAAGGCTTGGAGGAACGGGCGATCCTTGATGATCTCCCAGCCACAGGCGTCGATCATCACAAAAAGCGGAAGGATTCGTTTTTTCATTCAGCCAGGATTAAAAACGTTTGATCGTCCGTTTGCGCGGCGCTGGACTGGAATTCGCTGAGGTCACCGGCGAGGTCGAGCGCCAATCGCTCGGCGCTGAAGCCGCGTGGCGCCCCCTTGCGTAGCCATTTCACCAAGCGGTCCTGCCCGAAGAATTCGCCCAAGGGGTTGCGCGCTTCCGTCAAGCCGTCCGTGTAGAGCAGCAGCTTGCAGGGCCGGTCCAAAACTTGGGTGTGGCTTTCGAAAAGGGTGTTGGGCTGGATTCCAAGGGGCAATCCATCGGGCGCTATCGAGACGATCGATCCCTGGTCATCGATCGCCAGCAGCCCGGGGCAATGCCCCGCGCTGGCCGCCGTGATCTGCCGCCGCGTCGCGTCCACGAACACCAGTTGCGCGGTGATGAACATGTCCACCGCCGAGAGTTCCTCATACATCAGCCGGTTGGCCCGCTCCAGCAGCGTGGCTGGCTGGTCCATCCACTCGGGGGCGGCCCGGAGAAGGCTGCGCAACACCGCGGCGAACATCGCGGCCGGGATTCCCTTGCCCATCACGTCGGCGATCACCAGAAGAACCGCGTCGTCGCGCACCCTCAGCACATCGTAGAAGTCGCCCCCGACCTGGTGCGCGCTTTGGCAAAACCCCGCGAGGTCCATCCCGGGCAGGCGCGGGATGCTTTTGGGCAGCAGTGACCGCTGGATTTGCTGGGCGATTTCCAACTCGCGCGAAACCAGCCGCGTGCGGACCTGGTCTTCGTTGAAGCGCGAATTGACGATCTGGATCGCGAGGAAGTCAGAGAACGTGTGCACCACGTTCGCCTGCACCGCCGTGAACGAAGGCCCCGCCGCGTCCTTCGCCACCGCCACCGTCCCAATCAAATGGTCCCCCAGGAAAATGGGATGCGCGAGGCCGTGCGCTTTCGGGTTCACTTCGAAGAGCGGATCGCCCTCCCGCAACGGCCGGTGGGAATCGAACCAGACGTCATCCCGCCCCCGCCCCGCCTGCAGCTCCACCGAACCCCCGGCGCGGTCAAATGTGATCCGTTCCGTTCCCGTGAACGGGCGCGACGCGGTGAACACCCGAAGTTCCCCGCCCTCGCGCGGCACCAACCGCAGCACAAACCAATCCGCCGAGGTGATCTGCGCCAGGTCCATCAGCAGGCGCCGGGCGAACTCCTCCAAGTCGTTGGTCTTCCCCAGCTCCGAGCTGCACCGGAAAATGGCCGACAGGGACTCGTAACAGGAGCTCAGCTCCTCCGCCATGTCCCGGATCACCTGTTCGCTCTCCGAGAGCCGGCGCTTGGCCTCCTCCGCCGAGATCTCCATCGTTTTCTCCTCCGGCTCGGGCGCCCTCCTCTTCCGCATCACCAAACAATTCTCCCCTTGTCCACGCAGGTATTTCACGTCGTCCATGAGCGAGTCGATCAGGTAAAGGCCCCGCCCGCTTTCCCTCTCAAAATCCGGCAGCTCGATTTCCCGCGGCATCTCAAATCCGCGGGTGTGGTCATGCACCCGGATCTCCAGCTCAGTCCGCCCGCACACAACCTCCAGCAACACCTCTTTTCCCCGCGCGTCCCCTTCGGCGTATTTGATCGCATTGTTGCAGGCCTCCACGGCCGCCAGCTCGCACCCGTCCACGTCCGCGCGCGAAAACCCCTGGTCCGCCAGGAACACCTTCATCTGCGCCGAAGCCTGCCGGACCTTCGAGAGGTCGCATTCCATGCGGACCTGCAGGACCACCGGCCGGGAAACGGGAAGCGCGTGGAGGGCCATGGGGGCTAATCGTTGACGATCTCAAAAATCCGGTGCATCCGCGTCAGCTCCAGGATTTGCTGGACCGGCGCGGTCGGGTTCATCAGCCGCACGGTGCCATTCCGGTTGCAGGTCGCCTTGTGCAGGGAAATCAGCGCCCCCAGCCCGCAACTGTCCACGAACATCGTCTGGGACATGTCGATTTCGATGTTCTTTTGGGGCTCCCGGAACTCCGCCTTGACTTGGTCCCGGAACACATTGGAATTGGTGGCTCCGAGCTCTTTGATCCCACTCACGCTCAGGGTTTCACCGTTCGATTGAACTTTCATATTCATGATTTTTTCCCGACGAAATGACTTAACGCGCCAAGGGTATCGACCCCAGCTCCGCGCCAACATCAGGCACGGTCCGGTCTCGACTCCGCTCCTTTACCTTGCCCGCCATCGGGCAATCCGGGTCAAACCCACATTTCAACCCGGCAATTTCGCTTTCAGGCTTGCCCACGCCGCGATGGGCCGGGCCATGGAGCCTTGGAATATGGCGGGGATTCGCTTGCCCGACAGCCAGCCCTTGACCGCGCGCCCGGCCGGGTCCACCGAAGAGAGCAAATACGCGTCCGGCACGACGATGTGGGAACCTGTGCGCCAATTGATCAGCCCGCTGCCCCAAGCCAGGGATTCCGAAATCCTCGTCAACGCTCCGACAAACGTTTGCGGCCCCACCCACGCATCCTCCAATTCCGCCCGTTCATCGATGAATGTCTCGTCCTCAACGATCACGTTGGGCCCAATGGAAGCATGGGCTCCCACATGCACGCCGCGCCCGAGCCAGCAGGGGGCGGTCAGCTTCGCGTTCGGGGCGACTTGGCAATCGCGCCCCACCCAGACGCCGGGCGTCCGTTCCCTCATCCCAACTCGGAACCCGGGCTGCGCCCGCTCCAAGATCTTCCGGCACGCGGCGAACCATCCCGCGTAATCGGCGAACATCGGATAAGAATCGTCCCACGGCAGGTGGTCCACCACCTGGACATCTCCGGGCTCCGGCAGGTACCCGGACTCGCTGGCCGGCTTGTGTTTGCGCCGCGCCTCCGCCGGGGTCGGCTCAATCGCCTCCGCGTGCACCGTCGCCTCGATGCCCCATTTTTCCCCGGACCCAGCCACCCGACGGATCTCTTCCTGCCGGTCGGCGGCGAGGATTTTCACCTGCTTGAACCCGTTCGCCGCTAGATGCCGGAGCCAAAGCTCCAGCGGGGTTTCGCCAAACAGGGGCAAGGCCGCCAGCGGCAGCGTGCCGGTGAGTTGGTCCATTTCACTCCGTTCACTGGGACAAATCAGGATCATTTTCATGTTCAACAGGCTCCTCTCCCCAGCAGCACGGCTGGAACAGTTTTCACGCAAATCCACACATCCAGCCAAAAGCTCTGGCTTTCGATGTATTGGACGTCCAATTGCACTTGCTCCGGAAAATCGATGTTGGCCCGCCCGCCAATCTGCCAAAAACAGGTCAACCCCGGAGTCACGGCCAGCCGCTGACGGTCTTTCATCGTGTAGAGCGCCACTTCCCGCGGCACCGGCGGGCGCGGCCCGACCATCGACATCTCACCCTTGAGCACGTTGACGAACTGCGGCAGCTCATCCAGCGAGTATTTCCGCAAAAT
Organism: uncultured Verrucomicrobiota bacterium; assembly: GCA_964611245.1. Lineage (GTDB taxonomy): Bacteria > Verrucomicrobiota > Verrucomicrobiia > Limisphaerales > SXQI01 > CAZSXX01. Next base: position 51,822 of record CAZSXX010000001.1, read on the forward strand.
GCCCCCGATCCGCGTGATCCTCGGGTCGTTCTTCATTTTGAATGTCACCCCAGTGGCATGCCCGTTTTGCGCCAGCAATTTTTGCAACTGCGCCTCCGCGCCCACCCGCATCGACCGGAACTTGAACATTTTGAACTCGCGGCCGAATTTTCCGACCCGACGCTGGGCGAAGATGACTGGCCCGCCATCCTCCACCTTCACCAGCAGGGCGATCACCGCCAAAACCGGGCTGATCGCGATGAGGATGCACGTCGCGGCGACGAGGTCGAACAACCGCTTGAGGAACGTGCTGCTGGCCACCACTGCTTTCCACGAAATCCGCTTCCAATAGCAGTAGATGCTCCATCGCACCCGCGAGGTGGATGACTCCATCGAGCCAAACCGCTTGATCAACAATTCCTTTAGCTCTTGGTCGCTCATTTGCCTCCCAGCATTTTTGAAATTTTCTCCGCCAGCTTCGCGGCCACCGCCCCGTCGGCCGGTCCCGGCCAGATCAAATCCGCCCGCGCGCTTTGCGGATTCACATGCTTCCGCTGCATCGGCAGCACCCGTTCGGCATACCACGCGTTCACCTCCGCGGCGGCGCGCCCCCTCTCCCGCGTGTCGCGCTCCAACCGGCGGCCCAGGCACAGCTCCGGCGAGGCGTCCAAAAACACGGCCAGTTGATAAAACCGCCGAAGCGCAGGCTTATGCAGCAGCCACAATCCCTCAAAAATCACCACGCGGCGCGGCTCCAGCACAACCTCCCCGGCCTCCCGCGTGTGGGTGTTGAAATTGTATTGCGGAACGCGCGCCGCCCGGCCGCACGCGGCGTGCAGAAGGGACTTGCGGAAGGCCGGCCAATCCAACGCGTTCGGATGGTCAAAATTGACTTCCCG
>CAZSXX010000002.1:0-1811 GCA_964611245.1 uncultured Verrucomicrobiota bacterium
GAATGGCTGCGCCAAGGTTCATGCGCGCCGTTTCCGGACCAAGGCCAACAACGCCCCGGCGCCCAGCAGGGCCCACGTTGATGGCTCAGGCACGGCCGCCACGCCGTCAACCTCCACCGCGCCGCCTGTCACGTCGATGCGCACAAATTGAATCTCGCTTAAATGGACTGGATTCCCGCCGCCATCGCGCGCCCAGCCGATGTCAAAGCCGGCGCCGCCCGCAGAGCCACCGTACGCCGAGCGGATGTCCGCCAGGTCGCCCCCGGCGAAGGCCGTCGCGTTCGCCCACGCGGGGTTGACGGGGACGCCAAATGTCCCGGCGCCATCCGTCGGAAAATAGCGGTCTACCGTCGGAGCCAGGCTCAGGTCCAAGGTGAAGTACTGGGCGTTGTCCGCGCTGACGCTCACCCGCGTGGAGCCGGGCGCCGCCGCGCCGAACAATTCGCCGGAAGTGATGCCCGCCTCGAAATCGGTGAGGATAAATCCCGCGTTTCCGTAGACAATGAAATCCAGCCCGTAAGGATTCCCTGCGTCGTTCCGGACCGGGCCTGAGAACTGGAGCGTGAGGAACCCACCCGCGCCGATGGAGACGATCTGCTCGGCCAGGAAGGGGGGATTGGTGGGATCGACCGGCCCGCCGAACTGGTGGACGGTGAACCGCGAAGGCTCCCCCAGAGCCGACGCGGGTTGGTCGAAACCCGCCGCGGCGCCCGACCCGGGCGCGTAAGAAATGACATTGCCCGCAAACTGTGCCTGCGCCGCCAGGGCGCCGGCCACCGCCAAACTGCCAACCAAGTGTTTCCGCATGCTGACCTCCAATTGGATTGCCTTCGTGTGAAGGCGAATGATCGATTGCAAGGCCAGATGCGGGGAGCGGCAGGCGTAAAAAAACCTCCACCACCCACAAAGCGGGAGAATGAAGGCATTCCACAACTCCGGGCAAAACAGATGCCCGGGCTGGCCTCATCCTTCTCTTTGTCGGAGAAGCGGACCGTGCGGGCGCGAAGCCGCATTGTCCAGACGAGCGCAACCAGACCGGTATCCTGACTTCCGGGCTTAAAACCTCCCTGCCGCCTTCCCAACCGGCTTCGCAAGCCGGCCAGTGGCCTTGGCAGTTTGTATCCCGTCACAGTGGCGCAACCGTCCCCGAATCGCACGGGGTTCCCTGGCCATCTGATTGCTAAACAAAACAGGCGAGCCAAAAACTTCGCCTGTCCATTTTCAAAGAACGCTCAACTCTTAAATTGGCGCGGCCGTTTTGCAAAACAAAACTGCTCCCAATTCCCCGCCCCCCCGTAAATGCCCAAATCGCGGCTGGCCACGCGAGGCCTCGCCACCAGACCGGCCCACGGACGGGCGCTCCCGCGGCGAAGGATGGCCAAGTTCTCCCTGGAATCGAGAAATCGGGGCTTCCCGCCATCCAGCCGCTGCCTCGGCCTCGCCCGCCCGTTTCCGGCCTCAACAATCGTTTGACGCCCCGGCAATCCGGGCGATATTACTCCCGTTCCGTTTTGGGGGCGTACTGGTTTCGACCATGGAAACGCGCCAGAGGCGGCATGCCGAGGATGGTTCGTTGGCCTCGAAAAAAATCGGACCAAAACATAAAAGCAAACGAAGAGTTCGCTCTCGCGGCTTAAGCGCCACGACGTTCATCACTGGACACCTGCTACGGTGATGAACGCAAGCAGCAGGTTAGGTTGGGAACGGGGACCGCGCGTCTCCAGCCGAAAAAATTCCATGCGGACTATGCAAGGCGACTCGAGTCGGAGCGTTATCGCCCAGCAGACAAATCTCCTCTGACTAAGCATGTA
>CAZSXX010000002.1:1821-43459 GCA_964611245.1 uncultured Verrucomicrobiota bacterium
GTTCAACTCCCGCCGCCTCCACCACTTTCCGGTCCCTCGCGGGGACCGACGCACTCCAGAGGCATCCTCCTTTCGCGCAACAAAGCATTTTGGGTTGTTCGCCGTTTGACTGGGCGGGTGAGCCGCGCGGTTGAAGGTAAAAATAAGCGATACTTATCGCACGGATCGCCATGTGCGATGCTTTCGTTGGTTCCAGGGTTTCCGCGGTCGGCGCCGGTGGTCGATCCGCCGCATCGGCATTGCTTTAGCCCGCGGCGGTTGCGGCGGCCCGGGGGGGTTGTCGAATTTTTACACGAACTTTCCGACGTTTGATCTTGCTTTGTTCCATTCGATTTGTTAATTATGGCCCCCAATCCCAATCCTGAATCCGAGCGGAACCACGCATTCCCATGCAATATTCCCTGCGCCTCTCTCTGAGCCTTGTCGTGGCCGCGCTGTGGCCGGTTCCACACGCCTGGGCCGCCACGTTCACCGTCACAACCACGGCCAACTCCGGGGCCGGGTCGCTGCACCAGGCGATCCTCGACGCCAACGCGTCGCCGGGCGCGGACGTGATTGAGTTCAACATCGGCGCGGCGGGCAAGACGATCACGCCGCCCTTCACCGCCCCGTTGCCGACGATCACGGAGGCGCTCACCATTGACGGCGCGACGCAGCCTGGCTTCGCCGGAGTGCCGCTCATCGAACTGAGCGGCTCCAGTGGCCCGTCCGGTTCCGACGGCCTCAAACTCGCCGCCAGCGACTGCGTGATCCGTGGCCTTGTGGTCAACCGATGGAAGGGCGATGGCATTGAGATCGAGGGCGGCGCCCGGAATGTCGTTGAAGGGTGCTACTTGGGCGTTTCGCTGAACGGCGCGGCCGACCAAGGCAACTCGCTCAATGGGGTGTTCATCAATGGTTCCAGCGGCAACCGCATCGGGGGCCCGCAGGCGGCGCAGCGCAATGTGATTTCGGGCAACGAGGACCATGGCGTGTTCGTGCAGGGCGCCGCCAGCGCCGGGAATTTGATCCAAGGCAACATCATCGGACTCAACGCCTCCGGCTTGGGCGTGCTCCGCAACACCGACCACGGCATTTTGGTGGACGGAGCGGTGGACACGGCCATTGGTGGAGCGGGAGGGGGCATCGGAAACGTGATCAGCGGCAACGGGCAGCGCGGCATTTCCGTGGCTGGCGCGGGCACACTTATCCAAGGGAATGTGATCGGCCTGGACATCAATGCCGCGGCGGATCTGGGCAATGCCCAGGATGGGATCCACGTCGCCGGTGTGCCGGGCACAGTGATCGGTGGGAGGGCCGCGGGGGCCAGCAACATCATTTCCGGGAACAATGGCGACGGCGTCGAGGTGAATGGGGCGGGCGCCATGGGCACGGTGATCGAGGGCAACTTCATCGGCGTTCGTGGCGCGGGCGACGCCGCCGTGGCCAATTCGATCCACGGCGTCGTCATCAACGGGGCCGTGGACACGCGTGTCGGCGGCGCCTTGGAAGGGGCCCGCAATGTCATTTCCGGCAATTCGCAGCACGGCATCGCGCTCGCGGGCGCGACGGCCGCAGGCGCCGTCATCCAGGGGAACTTCATTGGCTTGGACCTCACCGGTTCGATTGACGTCGGCAACGGGCAGGACGGCGTCAACATCAGCGCCGTCGCCGGCTCCTTGATTGGCGGCCCCTCCGTTTTGGCGCGCAACCTCATCTCCGGGAACAATGGCGATGGCATCGAACTGACCGGCGCGGCGACGCAAAACACGGTCATTGAGGGCAATGACATTGGGCTCGACCGGACGGGCTTGGCCGGTGTGGCCAACGGCGGCGCGGGGGTGCTCATCGCGGGAGCGGCGGCGAGGAACCGGGTGGGCGGTGTTGGGGCGGGACAAGCCAACCGCGTCGCGTTCAACACTGGGGACGGCGTGGCCATCAGCGGCGGACCGGAGAACACGGTGCGCGGCAATTCGATCCATTCGAACGGCGGGCTTGGCATTGACCTTGGCGGCAATGGGGTGCAGCCCAACGACGCCACCGACACCGACACGGGGGCCAACCTGCTGCAGAACTTTCCCGTGCTCACCGAGGCCGTCCTGCGCGCGGCCGCGACCGAGGTGACTGGGACGCTCCAATCGACGGCCAACAGCGCCTTCACGCTTGATTTCTACGGCAATGACTTGGGCGACCCATCGGGCAACGGTGAAGGCCAGACGTGGATTGGCAGCGGTGAGGTGACGACCGACGCGGCCGGGTTGGGGAGTTTCACGGCCAGCCTCGCCGCCACCACGCAGCGGTTCATCAGCGCCACCGCCACCGATCCGGCGGGCAACACCTCCGAGTTCTCCGCCACGCGGCGGGCCGTGACCACGGCGACGCCAGCGGACTTTCTCGTGACCACGACGGCCGACAGTGGGGCCGGCTCGTTGCGGCAGGCGATCCTGGACGCCAATGCCGCGCTCAACGAGGGCGACCGCATTGTGTTCAACATTCCGGGCGATGGCGCGCACACCATCGCGCCCGTCACCGCGCTGCCCGCTTTGGCGGCCCCGGTCACAATCGACGGCCACACACAGCCCGGCGCGGCGGCCAACACGCTGGCGGAGGGCTTCAACGCCACGCTCAAGGTGACCCTTGACGGCAACGCGGCCCCAAGCGGCACGGATGGACTGCGCGTCGAGGCTCCGCGCGTGACGGTCCGCGGCTTGGCGCTGACGCGGTGGAAAAGCGAGGGCATCGAGATTATGTCCACCGCCAGCGCGGCCGTCCTCGAGGGAAACGTGATCGGCCTCGGCCTTGATGGTTCGGACCAGGGCCAAAACAGCCACGGAGTGCTGGTGGGGGGCGCGGCCGGAATCCGCATTGGTGGCCCCGCTCCATCGCAGCGCAACGTCATCTCCGGCAACAACAACCATGGCATTTTCATTAACGGCGCCGCGGCGCGGAACAATGTCATCCAGGGCAACTTCCTCGGGACGGACCTCACCGGGGCCGCCCGCGTCGGGAACACCGGCGACGGCGTCCATGTCACTTTTGGAAGCGCCAATCGGATTGGCGGCGGGGGCGTGGGCGAGGGGAACGTGATCGGCGGCAACAATGGCGAGGGCGTCGAGTTGGAGAACGCCAACGCCAACGTGGTGGCGGGCAACCGCGTGGGTGTCGCGTTCAACGGGGCGGAAATCCGCAACAGCGGCCACGGCCTCCAATTGAACAACGCCAGCGACACTCTCATTGGTGGCGGCTTGGCCGGGGAGGGCAACGTCATTGCCCGCAACACGGGCCGGGGAATCACGCTGCTGAACACCGCCAGCCAGCGGAACTACATCCGGGGCAATTCCATCTTCGCCAACGGAAACCTTGGCGTCGACCTATTCAACAACGGCCGCACGCTCAACGACGCGGGTGACGCGGACGCCGGCCCGAACGGCCTCCAGAATTTCCCGGAGCTGGCCGCGGCCGTGGGGGCGGCGGCTTCCACGCGGGTGACCGGCGCGCTGAACGCGTCCGCCAACACCGCCTTCACACTGGAGTTCTTCGCCAACCGCGAGGCCGACTCCACGGGATTCGGCGAGGGCGAACAGTTCCTGGGGAGCGCGGACGTGGCCACCGGAGCCGACGGCAACGCCGCATTCGACGTGACGGTGCCAACGCGCGTGCTCGGCCGTTTCATCACAGCCACGGCCACCGGCCCAGAGGGCACGTCCGAGTTTTCCGCCGCGCTCCGCGCCACGGCCACGATCCCGCCGCTGGCCTTCACGGTCACCACGACGGCCGACAGCGGCCCCGGTTCGCTGCGGCAGGCCTTGCTTGACGCCGACCAGGTGGTGACCGGCCCGCCGCACCGGATCGCCTTCGCGATTCCCGGCGACGGTCCGCACACGATCTCCCCCGCCACCCTGTTGCCCGCGCTGGTGAACGAGCCGGTTGAGATTGACGGCTTCACCCAACCGGGGGCGGCGCCCAACACCCTGGTCGATGGCTTCAACGCCGTCCACCGGATCGTCCTGGACGGCGCGGCCCTGCCGTTCGCCGGCACCGGCCTGCGGTTCGACACCGCGGGGAATGTCGCGCGGGGCCTCGCAATCGTGAAGTTCCAGACCGAAGGCCTCCTGATCACCGGGAATGACAACGTGGTCGAGGGATGCCTCATCGGCCTGTTGCCCAATGGCACGGCGCGCTCCAACACGCGCGGCGTGCGCCTCCAAGGCGCCGCCACCCGCAACCGCCTTGGCGGCGCCACGGCGGCGGCGCGGAACATCATTGCAGGCAACACGGCCTTCAACGTCGAGATCCTCAGCGCGACGGGCGCCAACACGCTGCTGGGCAACTTCATTGGGGTGCTGCCGTCCGGCATTGCGGCCCCACCCATCGGCGCCGATTTCTCCGGCACCACTTCCGGCGTGCTGGTCCAGGGTTCGCCCGACAATGTGATTGGCGGTGCGGAGCCGGGGGCGGGCAACGTCATCGGCGGCCACTTTGGCTCGGGCGTCGAGGTTCGCGACCCGGGGGCGGCCCGCAACCGCGTCCTTGGCAACCGGATCGGCACGGACACCACGGGCCGCCTGCCGGTGCCCAACCAACTTGGCGTCTGGGTGGTCAACGGACCCGGAACAGTCATTGGCGGCCCGGGCCCCGGGGAAGGGAACCGCGTCGCCTTCAACCTGCAGCATGGGGTGGCCATCAACGGATTCTCGCACGAGAACGACAACCCGGTCCGGGGCAATTCGATCAGCGAAAACGGGGCGCTTGGCCTCAATCTGGGTTCCGACACCGTGCTGGAGAATGACGCCGGGGACACCGACGCCACGGCCAACCGCGGGCAGAATTTTCCCGTCCTCACCGGCGCCAGCGCCGCCGCGGGCAGCACGGCGATCCAAGGCACGCTGCACAGCGCTTCAGAGCGGACCTTCACGCTCGACTTCTTCGCCAACGTGGCCTGCGACTCCTCCGGCAACGGCGAGGGTGACCAGTACCTAGGCAGCACAACCGTCGCGACTGGAACCGACGGGAACGCGGCCTTCAACGTCACATTTCCAATCACCGTGGTGGGCCGCTTCATCACCGCCACCGCCACCGACCCGGACGGCAACACCTCCGAATTTTGCGACTGCTTCGAGGCGACGACCGCGTTCGGCAGCGAGACGTTCGTCGTGACAAACACCGACGACGACGGGCCCGGCTCCCTCCGCGAGGCGCTTCGCCGCAACAACGCCAGCGTGGCCGGCTCCGCCAACCGCATCGAGTTTGCCATCTCCGGCGTCGGCCCGCATGTCATCACGCCCGCCGTGGCGCTTCCGGCGGTCACCCACGCGGTGGCCATTGACGGCTACTCGCAACCCGGGTCGCGGGCCAACACGCTGGCCAACGGCGGCGACGCGGCGCTGAATATCCACTTGGAGGCGGGGGCAAATTTCGGCGGGCCCGGCCTGGAGCTCAACTCCACCGGCAGCGTTGTGCGTGGCCTGGCCATCACAAAGTGGTTCATCGCGGTCGAGGTGAACGGCGGGCAGAACACCATCCAGGGCTGCTTCATCGGCCTGAAACCCGACGGGGGCGCTGGGGGCGCATTGAACGGCATCGGTCTTCACCTTGCTTCCGGGAACGGCCATCGCGTCGGCGGCGCCGCGCCTGGGGACCGCAACATAATCTCCGGAAACAACGCCGGCCTGCTGGTCAACGGCAATGGCTCCGTGATTGAGGGCAATTGGTTTGGCCTCGATCCCACCGGCCTGCTGCCGCGCGGCAACAGCCAACCGATTGACATCAGCGGGGACAACCACCGCTTTGGCGGCGCCGAGGCCGGTGCGCGCAACATTGTCGCCGCGTCCGGCGGCGACGGATTGAGGCTCCCCAACGCCAACCAATGCGTCGTCGCCCACAATTACATCGGCGTGGATGTCACCGGGTTGGTGGCGGTTGGCAACGCGGGCGTGGGCATCCAAGTGCCCGGCGGCTCCTCCGGCATCCAAATCCTCGGCAACGTCATTGGCGGGAACGCCGGGGCAGGGGTCCAGTCCTTCAGGGATTCCGTGATACTCGGCAATCTCATCGGGGTCGGCGCGGACTCCACCACACCGTTGCCCAACGCGATGGGCGTGGTCCTGACTGGCTTCGACAATCGAGTGGGGGGCCCCGGCGCGGGCGAGGGCAACATCATCGCCCACAACGTTGGCGACGGCGTCGCGGTCCTTGACGGGGAGGCGTCCGGGAATTCCATCCGCGGGAACATGATCTTCGCCAACGGCAACCTCGGCGTTAACCTCGGCTTCGATGGCGCCACGCCCAACGACGTGGGGGATGGCGACAGCGGCCCGAACGGCCTGCAAAACTTCCCCGAACTGGCCAGCGCGACCGTCCACAACTCCGCCGTGGAGGTGGCGGGTTCTCTCAACAGCGCGCCCAACGCCGCCTTCACGCTCGACTTCTACGCCAGCCACAGTCCCGACATCTCGGGCTTTGGCGAGGGCCGCCAATACCTGGGCAGCGCCACGGCCAACACCGGCGCGGACGGACGGGCCGAGTTCAACGCCACCCTCGCCATCGCCCCGGTGGGCCGCTGGATCACCGCCACCGCCACGGACTCGCAGGACAACACCTCCGAATTCTCGGCGGCCCTCCGCGCCGCCAGCACGCGCCCGCCGGAAACGATCGTGGTGGTGACCACAGCCGAAGATGGCCCCGGCTCGCTGGCCGACGCGCTTCGGTTGGCGGGGACGAAGTTCAGCGCCGGGCCGACCCGCATCCGCTTCAATATCCCTGGGGCGGGCATCCGCACGATCTTCCTCACCAAAGCGCTGCCGGTGGTGGACGAACCGGTGGACATTGACGGCTTCTCCCAGCCCGACGCCGCGGAGAACACGCAGGTGGACCGCATCGTGGCCGCATGGTTGGTCGAGCTGGATGGATCCGGAGCCCTGCCGGGGACCGACGGCCTGCGCTTCACCCGGCGCGGCAACGTGGTGCGCGGCCTGAGCATCCGGAACTTCCCCGGCGCCGGCATCCACCTCGATGGCGGCGGCGACAACACGGTCACCGGCTGCGTGATCGTCGGCTGCCGCGGCGATGGCATCCGGGGCGCACAGTCGTCGGGCAACCTTGTTGGGGGAGTGGCGCCGAGGGCCTGGAACCTGATCGCGCGCAATCCCAGCGCGGGCGTCTCCTTCACCGGGCCCGGCAGCGTCGGCAACCGCATCCAGGGCAACTTCATCGGCGTCGCCGCCGACCGGTCCACCCCAGCGGGCAATTTTCTGGGCGTCGCGCTCGCGGGCGCGGTCGGCAATGAGGTCGGCGCAATCGACCCCGGCGCCGGGAACACAATTGCCTTCAACGAAACCAGCGGCGTGGTGGTTTCCGGGGCCGGCGCGGGCAACGCCATCCGCGGGAACCGCTTTTTCGGCAACGGCGCGCTGGCCATCGACCTGGGCGGCTTCGGCGTCAGCCCGAACGACGCCGGCGACGCGGACGCCGGGCCGAACGGTTTGCAAAACTTCCCCGTGCTCACAGGGGCCGCCGCCGTCGTGTCCGGGGCGAGGGTGCGGGGCGCGCTCAACAGCCTGCCGAATCGGACCTACCACATTGATTTCCACCACACCGCCACGTGCGACGGGGCCGGCCATGGCGAAGGCGCGGCGCCCCTGGGCTTCCTGGATCTGGCCACCGACAGCTCTGGCGCCGCCGTGTTTGACGTGGTTCTCCCCGCCGGAGTGGGCCGCGGCGTCATCACCGCCACGGCGACGGATCCCGACGGCAACACGTCCGAGTTCAGCCAGTGCCGGGAAATCAGTTCGGAGATTCCGGGGCGCACGTTCTTGGTCACCACCACGGCGGACAGCGGCCCCGGATCGTTGCGCCAGGCGATCCTCGACGCCAACGCCGCCTTCACCATGGATTTGAACACGGTCGCGTTCGGCCTGCCCGGCCCGGGCGTGCAGTTGATCCAACCGCTCTCGCCCCTGCCCGCGATCACGCAGAGGGTGAAGGTGGACGGCTTCACCCAGCCGGGCGCGGCTCCCGACCCCTCGGGCCTGACCCTGAACCACGTCCTCCTCGTGCGTATTGACGGCGCCTTGGCGGGCGTGGACGCAAACGGCTTCATTGTGAGCGGCCCGGATGTGCGTATCCGTGGCCTGATCATCACCCGCTTCGCCAAGGCCGGCGTCCTCCTGCAGAACGCCGACAGGGCCGTGGTGGAGGGCAACTGGATCGGCACCGATGGAAGCAACGGCGCCGCGCCCAACTCGATGGGCGGGGCCCTCAAGGGCCGCGCCGCCACCGCCGCTGGGTTTGGGGATCCGTCGTTGCTTGAGTTCGGCAACGGGACTGGCCTGCAAATCAACGGCGGATTGGACCTCCGAATCGGCACGGCTGGGGGGAACGACAATTTCGGGATCGTCATTTCGGGCAACGGGACAGGCGTCGAGATCGGCGGCGGCGGCCAGGCCCTGTTCGGCGGTTCAATCATCGGCCTCGACCCCGCCGGGCAGCGTTTCCTGGGCAACAATGGCAACGGAGTGACGGTGCGGGACGCGTCCGCCGGGTTCGACAACTGCACGGTGTCCGGCAACACCGGTGTCGGCCTTTTCGCGACCAGCGCCGATCCGTTTTCGGCCCACAACGATCTCACGGTTCAGGACAGCTCCATTGGCCTGAACCGCACGAAAACGGAGGCGAGGGGAAACGGCGGCGGAGGCCTTTGGTCTGATCAATTCGGCCAGTCCAGCACCGTCTTGATCAGGGATTCCACCATCAGCGGCAACCAACGGAACGGCGCCAAGGTCAGCGGACCCACCGGGGCTTTCGACCTGTTCGACAGCTCGTTTGGGAGCAGTGGGGACCGCCAGATGGCGATCCCCAACTCCGGCCCTGGGCTCCTGGTGGATGGGGCGCGCAACCTCGATGTGGCCGACAATCTCTTCATCGGTGATCCGGGGATCCACAGCCTTCAAGGGGGAGAGGGACGAGTGCTGCACAACACGTTCCGCGATGCCTCCGGCTTTGATGTCGGCGCGGCCGGGCCCGGCGGTGAGCCCGTCGGCCTTCCCGTGGTGCTCTTCGCCGAAATTGTCAATGGCCAGGTCCAGTTCACCGGGTTCTCCGAGTTGCCGGTCGAGATTGTGCTCTTCGTGGCGTCGATCCAAGCCGCCGGCGGGCCGACGATCGCCCCGCACGGCCGTTCAGGGGAGCCGAATTTTTTCACGCCCGACCAAAACGGCAATGTGGCGGGCCAAGTTCCGGCGCCGCCGGGAGTCCCGGTGGTGGGCATCGCGTTCGAGTCGCCGTTCGGCGAAAACTCGGAAATCCATCCCATCGGTGAAATTCCCGTGCGCTTTGATTTCGGTGACGCGCCGGACAGCTACGGCACGACGTTGGCCGCCGACGGAGCGCGGCATCGAGTGAACGATGGCCCCGCCATTTCATTCGGCAAGCGTCCCGATTCTGAGGCCGACGGAAGCCCGGGCGACACGGCGACGGGCGACGACAACGCCGGCGCAGACGAGGGCGGCGTCCAGTTCTTGATGCCGCTTGTGATCGGGTCGGAGTCCAGAATTCGCCTCTATGTGATCTCTTACCTCAACCTAGACATCAACGAAGTCCAAGACGGGTTTGTCAACGGCTGGATTGACTTCAACAAGAACGGACAATTTGACGATCCGGATGAGCGGGTGATTGACGAACTGCGGGTCCAAGGCCTGTCGGAGGTTACGGTCGCAATCCCGACCGACGCGGTCCCCGGCTCCACCTACGCCCGGTTCCGCATCCGCGCGACCGAGCCTCCGGGGAGCGCGCCCGAGCCTCCGCGGCCGCGCGGGGAGTCGCCCACCGGCGAGGTGGAGGACTACGCCATCGAACTCATCCGCCATTTCGACTTCGGCGACGCGCCCGACAGTTATGGCACCACGCTCGCAGCCAACGGAGCGCGCCATTTGCGGCCAACGGACTCCAGACAGACAATTGCCTTGGGTGGCAAGGCGGACACGGAAGCCGATGGCACACCCAGCACCGACGCGCTCGGAGACGGGGCGGATGAGGATGGAGTGACATTCGCCGAACCGCTGACGCGCGGTACCGTCGCGAGCGTCGTAGTGAACGCGCTCTCGCTGTTAAGTGCGGAATCCATCAGCGCCTGGATTGACTTCAATCGCGACGGCCGCTTCAACGATCCGGAGGAAAGGGTGCTCACCGACGTTCCGGGGGCCGCCAGCCAAGTTTACCGCATTCCCATTCCCGCCAACGCGGTTCTGGGTGGCACCTTCGCCCGTTTCCGCATCAGCGCCCAGACTGGTCTCGGCCCCCTCGGCGAAGCCCCCGACGGCGAAGTGGAGGATTATGCGGTCGAGATCACGGCGGGCGGCGCTCCCGCGGACTTTAACGTTGGCTTCGTTGAACTGCCTCAGGCGCCCGTGCCGGCCAACGTGCCGTTCGACTTCACGGTCGAAATCCGCAACGCCGGACCCAACAGCGGGGAGGGCATCTTGATCCTGCGCCTGCCACCCAATATGGGAATTATGTCCCAACCTGATGCCTGCGAGCCGCTGCCGCCGGATGGCCAGTGGCAGGTGAACGCGTACTTGGAGCTTCTCGGACGGAGTCCGACCGAGGCGGAATATTCGACGGGCCTGCAGGAGATCGTGGACACCGGAGGTCGCGCGGCGACCGCCGGGCGGTTGCTTGACTCCACGGAGTATCGCGCGGCGCAGGTCCAGAAGCTTTTCTTTGCCCTGTTGGGCCGGGCGGCGACCGGACCGGAGGAGGCGGCTGGCAGGGAAGTCCTGGCCCAGGGCACGGGGTTGGTCGGCGTCGCCCGGAACCTGCTGCGGGACGTGGTCTTCCCGGATGGCGGGCAGGCGTCCGTCCGCTTGGCGGTCGAGCATGCCCGGGCGCTCCGGGACCGGATTGCGCCGTTGGATGTGTTCTCCCAATTGGACGACTTTTTTGACATCAACGCCTACCTCGAAGGCGCGTTGACTTCGGACTTGGCCAGGATATGGGCGCCAAGGCCGTCGATTGAAGAGTTGATCGGCCTGCAAGGCGGGCATTCTGTGCTCGCCTGCGACCTCCCGGAAGTTGCCAGCGGGGGCGCCGTGACGCTTCCCTTCCGAGTCAACCCGTTGTTTGGGGGCGTGCATGCGCTGCTGGCGGAGTTCCGGCTTTCACTTCCGATCGACCCCTTGCCGGAGAACAACATTTTCGAGGCGCTTGTCCGGGTCCTCGGCCCGAAGGACTATGGAGACGCGCCGGACGCGCCGTCCCTCCTGTTTTTTTCCATTCCGGGCGGCTACCCAACGTTGAGCGCCGCCAATGGCGCCCGGCACGAACGGGATCCCCGCTTGGGCCTCGGTCCGTTGACCGATCTCGAATTGGACGGTTTTCCGAGTCCGACCGCCAACGCGCATCAAGACGATGACGGGATCGTCGTGCTCGGTCCCCAGGTGCCGTCATTCTTCGGGCCTGTCGTTTCCCTGGGACTCGCGGGCGAGTTGGGCAAGGTCATGGTGGAAGCCCGCGTCCCGGCCGACAAGCGGGCCAAACTGAATGTTTGGGTGGACTTCAACCGCGATGGAGATTGGGATGACCCCTCGGAACGCCCGGTCGCCAATCAGCCGATCAAGGCCGGCGCCACCCTCTTCGAATTTCCGTTGCCGGGAGATTTGTCGCCTGGCTTCACCATTTCCAGGTTCCGCCTTTCCACCGCCGATCTTGCGGCCCCGACTGGGGGGGCGGACGACGGGGAGGTGGAAGACCACAGGGTGCTGCTGGGCGGGGTGGACCGCGGGGATGCGCCCGCCTTGTTCGGATCGGCTCCCCACGTGCGGCCGCTGGATTCCGACGCATTCCTCGGAGCCGGTGTGGATTCGGACCCCGTTCAGCCCTCCGCCGACGCACGCGCGGATGACACAGACGCCGACGGGGACGACGAAGATGGGGTCACCGGAATCGGGCCGTTCTTCGCCGGAGTGGTCAGCTCCCTGGTGGTCGCGGCCAGCGAACCTGGCTTTGTGGATCTTTGGCTCGACTACAACGGCGCGAACGGTTTTGAGCTGGCCCCGGCCGCGCCGGACCCCACCGAATATGTCAACGCGGGCATCCTGGGCCTGCCCGCTGGCTCGCCGCCCGCCCCGTTCCCGGTCGTAAAAGGGCCAAACTTGATCCGATTCCTCGTGCCTGACCGATTGATGGCCCAATTGTCATTCCTGCGGGTGCGCTACACGACCAAGGCCATCCCCGGTCTCGGCCCAATGAACCTCGCGCCCGACGGCGAGGTGGAGGATTACCGCGTCCAGCTTTATCCGCTTGCGCCCGACTTCGGCGACGCGCCCGACGCGCTGGACACGCCGCGGTATCCCACGCTGCGGGCGAACAACGGCGCCTTCCATCTGGTCACGGAGGACCGCTTCTTTCTCGGCCAGCGCGTGGACGTGGAGCCGGATGGCTTTCCCAGCCCCGACGCGCAGGGCGACGACTTGGACAACGGATTGGAGAACCCCGCCAACCCAGAACCGGACGATGAGGAGGGCGTGCGATTCCTCACCCCACTTGCCCCTGGCCAACCAGCCAGCGTGCAGCTCGTGGTCACCCTGCAAAATCCCGGCCCGGCATTCGTGAACGCTTGGGTGGACTTCAACGCGGACTTTGATTGGTCCGACCCCGGCGAGCAAGTCTTGGTGAACACCCCGGTCGTCGACGGGCCCAATGTGGTGAGCATCGCGGTGCCGGCCGGCGCCCGCCCGGGCAACACCTTCGCCCGGTTCCGCCTCACCCGCGACCAAGGCATTGGTTTTGCCGGACCGGCCACCAGCGGAGAAGTCGAGGACCATATGGTGGTGATCACAGAACCTGCGGGCGAACTGCGCATCGGCTCGATCCTCAAAGTGGGCGGCGAGGTGGAAGTGCGGTGGGATGGCCACGCAGGCGTCCGGCTTGAGTCCGCGCCGACGGTGAACGGGCCTTGGACACCGTTGCCGGCGACAAGTCCCCTTCGGCTGTCGACGGGCGGCGTGAACGCCTTGTTCCTGAGGCTGGTCGCACCATGACACAGCGTCGCCCCGCCCCAGCCGCGTTCGGCCAGGGCGGGGGAGGCTCCCTCCGGTGACACGGTGAGATTGCGGATGCCCGGGATTTTGGCTAACAAATTGGCCATGGGCTTGGACGCCGTGTCGATCATTATGGAAGCGGAGGAACGGTTTGGAGTGACGATTGAGGATCGGGAGGCGGAGCGGTTGCGAACGCCTGGGATGCTGGTCGATTTGATATTGGCGCGCGGGGTGGCGGTTGGGTGCCCGGTTTGCCGGTCGCAGCGGGGCTTCGCCTTGGCGAGAAAATTTTTGATCGAGGAGTCCCTGATGGCCCGGAACGAGATTGGGTTGGAGGCGCCGTGGAGGAAGTTGGTTGAGCCTGCGGATGAAAAGGCGCTTTGGCTCAGGCTCCGCGATCGTTTGGGCGCGGGGCGGTGGCCCCGCCTGGAGTTTCCGCACGAGGGCGCCGTAATTATTGTCGGCTCCCTCAGTGTGGCGGTTCCAGCCGGAATGTATATAGGCCGCGTGATGGGCGACGCTGCGGCTGGGGGGACGTGCGGAATGGGAGCATTTTTTGCCGCGGCTTTTGTGTTGGCCCGATTTCTCAAACCACTCCGCAACAGAATTCCAAGCCAAGTCCGAAAGGTGCGGGATTTGGCGCTGGTGGTTGCCGCCGCCGTGCCCGAGGGGCGATGGATTCGGTCGGAGGTCTCCGAGGGCGTGAGGCAGATTGTGACGGAAGTTTTGGGGCTGAAAGCCGGAGCTTACCGGGAGGACGCCGATTTTGTGAAGGAACTGGGATTGCAGTAGCGCGGGCCGGGCTTTGTCCCCCGCGAATCAGTCGAGCGCGGCGCGGGCGATGTAAATGGAGGTTTTTCCTTCGTGGGAGGAGTAGTAACTGATCCACAGCGTGTTCTCGTGCCAGACGAGGCCAGGGTAGCTGCAGTCTCCGCCGGAGGGGAGGGTGAGCAACTCGGTCAAGCGGCCCGTTTCGCGGTCGAGGGAAACGATGGAGGTGCGCACGGTCCCATCGTATAGCCGCACTCCGGCGATCAGGCGGCCATCGGGCAGGCGAATCAACTGTGGGCCGCCAATCTTCACGCCAACATCGCGCCAGGACCAGTCGGTGTAAGGAGGCTTGGCGAACCCAAGTTTCGCGTGCCCCGGCTTGCCGTCCCTGCGCACCAGGCAAACCAAGTTTCCATCCGGCTCAAAGGCGAGGCCCGTTTCATTCGGGTATTCCTCGGAGATCAACTGGCTGGCGAGGACATTGTATTTCAGCCCGTCCGTGGTTTTGTAGAGGCGGATGAATTTCTCCCCGCTCGTGTCATATCCGACGCCCACGCCGGTTCCCTTGCGCCAGGCCAATCTCCAGAGCCAGATGTTTGTTTCCGCAATTTCGGCGCCATCGGACCAGGCGCGCGCGTCGTGGGAGAACCAGGCCATTGATTGGTGGGTGACGGGTGTTTTGGGGCGGTCCGCCGCCGCCGCGTAAATCATTAGGCGGCCGTCCGGCGCCGCGATGATCTTCGGGTCGCGGAGGTCGCGCCCGGCCTTGGCGAGCAGCGCCGCGGAGGCCCAGGTGGTCCCGTCGCGGGAGGTGAGGACGCGGATTTTCCCGTCCGGCGAGACGTGGTCCTGCCCCTCGCGGAAAACGCAGAGCCATTCGCCCTTGTGCCGGGTCAGGTCCGTGAACGCGTTGTGCGGCGCGGCGTCCCAAATGCGTTTGGATTCGAGGAGGCGGGGCTGTCCGGCGAACACGGAGCCGAGCGCGGCGAGGGCAAGGAGGAGCGACAGGCGTTTCATGGTGTGGGATGGGAGTTTCGCCAAAGGAGGCGGAGTCCTTCAAGCGTGAGCGTTGGGCGGACCGCGGAAATCACGGGCAGCCCCGCCGCGATGAGCTTCGCGCACCCTCCGGTGGCGACGACGGGCAGGTTCCGGGCGCCGAGTTCCTCCTTCGATCGCGCCACCAATTCTTTGATCAATCCACGGTAGCCATGCACGGCGCCGATGAGCATCGCCTCGGTCGTGCTCTTGCCGATCACGGTTCGGATTTCGCGGATTTTTATCTTGGGCAGCAAAGCGGTCTTTTCGTGGAGGTAGGTGGTCATCGCCGCCAGCCCGGGGGCGATGATCCCGCCGGCGTAATTTCCCTCCGCGTTGACGACATCAAACGTGACGGCGGTCCCAAAATCGACCACCAGCGCGGGCGCGCCGAAATAATGGCGGGCGGCGAGGGCGTTGGCCAGCCGGTCGGGGCCGATGGATTTGGGCTTTGGATAATCAATGCCGATTCCGCGCAGCGATCGGGGCGTCAATTCAACAAATGGCATGCCCAAGCCTTCCAGAAAACGGCGCGCGACCAGCGTGGCGGCGGGCACAACGCTGCAAAGGGCCGTGCCGGTGACCACCTCGCGGCGCATCCATTTTTGGATCGACCGGACCGCCGCGCCGCTTTCCCAAGACGGCGTGGGGATTTCAACCTGGCGCAGGACTCGGCTGGGCGAGGCCAGGCCAAGGTGCGTGTGGGTGTTTCCGATGTCGAGAAGCAGCAGCATCGCCAGCTCCCTCAGATCCGGTCAATTCGCGCGGGAATACGAGTCCACGGTCGGCTTTTCGCTGCCGCGCAACTGGTCAAAGTTCGAGGCCACGAACAGGTGGGTTTCGTCGAGGATGTAGACCGAATTGCGCTCCTCGGAGACATCCTCCAATTCGGCCTCCGACCGGCCCGCCTTCATTTTGAAAAGGCGCAGGGAGCTGAACGGCCCCTGTTTTTTTAACTCCAGTTCGCCCGTGGCCACCAACACCACGGCGTCGTCCGCGCCGATGACCTTGAAGGTCCATTGGTTTTTCTTCACCTCGAACCGCTGCGTGTAGGAACCTTGGTCGCCCGACTTTTTCGCGGTCCACTTGCCCTGCAGTTTTTCGAGGTCATCCGCCCATGACGTGAGGGAAGCGGACGCGGCGACGAGAAGGAAAAGAAGGATCGATTTCATGGGTGCAACAGTTCCAGCCGCTTTATAGCGCCCCCGACCGGCCGGGAAAATGAAAATCGACCGGTTGTGAGTTCACTCGGGGCGGGGCAGGGGCGGTCACTCCGCCCCGGACCAAACCAACGGCAGCGCGGAAATGACCTCCTCCAGCGTCACGCCCACCGTTCCGGACCGGCTCTTCAGGAGGGTGACGTTTTGGCCGAGCGGCTGCCAGACCGCCGCGTTGGCGGTTCCCCAAACGGTGACGCAGGGCAACCCCGTCGCGGCCGCCAAGTGGGAAATTCCGGAATCATGGCCGATGAACGCGTGGCAGCCCGCCAACTCCATGCCCAGTTCGGCCAGCCCCGGATTGTCCAGGACAGCCACTCGTTCCGGCGGCAGTGCCTGGGCGAGCCCGCTCAGCGCCCGGTTCTCCGAGTCGCCGCCAACGAGCAGGAGCCGGTAGGATGTTTTGGCGATGATGGACTGGAGCAGGGCGCGCCACCGGGAGTCGGGCCAAGTGCGGGCCAGGTTCCCCGCCCCGGGGTGGACCGCGATCCATGCGCCCTCCCGCGCGGCGCCGCGCCCCGGGAACCGCAAACGCGGCGTGGCCGGAGCGCCAAAAATGGCGAGCCGCTCCAACGGCTTGAGGAACGCATCCGCCGCATGGGTGGACTGCCCTTCGCTGGGGCGGGCGGGGCCGGCGATGAACTGCGCGGTGGAAACTTTCAGGACGTTGGCCTGAAAATGGCAATCCGGGTCATACAGATAGGAGAAGATGACGGAGAAACGCGCAAAATAACCGGCGAGGTCCGGGTCCAACGGCGCTCCGCGCGCGAAGAAGCCAGCGGCGGCCCGGCTTTCGATCGAGCGGACCTCATCGACCAAGCCCGCCGCTTTGGCGACCTGCGCAATCCGGGGATAACCGAGCACCTCGATGCCGATGGCGGGGAATTGCCCCCGGAGCGCCGCGAAAACCGGGCAGGTGAGGACGAATTCGCCAATGTCGCCACCCCGCACAACTAGTATCCGGCCTTTTGCGTCGCTCACACAGTCACTTTGTTTCGGGCAAGACTAACGCGTGACCAGGCGGAATTCAACCCGCGGTCCGGCGCGCGCTCACTTCGCCGCCACGGGGCGCGACTTGATGGGAAACGGGACGAAGCGGTTGGTTTCGGCGCCGTCGGGGATGTTGAGAATGCGGATCGAGCCGTCGAAACCACCGGCGGCCAGGACATTCTTGGACGGGTGCGGCGCGAGCGCGAAAATGGCGCCCGAAAAACCTTTCGCGGTCCCCGTGCGCTGGCCGTCAGCCGTTTTGTAAATGCGGATTTCATCACTGGCGCCGCCGACGGCCAGGTGGGCTCCGTCCGGGGAGTAGGCGATGGCGTGGACGGCGGCCGTCTGCCGCTCAAATTCGCGGACCAAGTTCACGTCGTTGTTGGCGGCGGTGCGGCCCTGGTTTTCCTGCATGCGGTAGGTGCGCACCGCCCCGAGCTCCCCGCCGTAGGCGACGATGTCCTCATTGGGATGGCGGGAAATGCAGATCACGCTTTCCAGCAGCTTGTTGATGTCGTCGATGAATTGCGCATTGGCCGCGGTGACCAGTTTCATGGCGCGGTCGCGGCTGCCCGAGAGCACCCGCTTGCCGTCGACGCTGAAGGTGGTGCCAAAAACCCAGTCGCTGTGGTTGTCGAATTTGAAAAGCTCCTTGCCGTCGGCGACGTTGATCAGGCGCAGGGACTTGTCCGCGCCCCCGACGGCGATGCGGTCGCCGCCCGGTGAAAACGAAACACCGTAAATGGAGTCCGTCGAAAGTGGGACCGCGCGGATCAGCGAGCGTTTCTCCACGTCCCAGATTTGCACTTCGCCAAACAGCGACGGGGCGCCGCCGCTGACGGCCAGCATCTTGCCGTCCCGGGAAAAGGCCACCGACTCAACCCGGGGCGAATCGCCAATGAGGCGCGCGACCACCGCGGACCCGTCGGATTTATGAAGCAGCGTTTCGTGGTATCCGGACACGGCCAGCAACTCGCCGTCCGGTGAGTACGCCAGCGCGGAGATGACCGCCGGCGCGGCGTAAACCGGGGGCCCCGCGATCTTGAACGGGTTTTTCTTGTCCTCCGGCGTGTCGTCGTTGGCGCCCTCCGTGATCCAGCGCTCAAACAGCGCGACCTCGGCGGCGGTCAGGGGATCGCCCTCCTTCGGCATGGATGGCTCTTTGCCGGAGATCTCCTCGATCACGCTGCTGGCCTTGGGGTCGCCCTCCTTGAAAGAGGGGCCATGCTTGCCCCCTTTCTTGAACGCGGTGTGGGTCGTGAGGTCGAGGTCGCCCTTCAGTTTTCCAGGATGATGGCAGCCGGTGCAGCTTCGCTTGAGGATCGGAACGAGCTCCTTGTAATAACTGACCGGCGGCGACGTCTCCGCGTGCAGGTTCGAAAGCGCGAGGGCGAGGGCGGTGGATTGGACGAAGGTTCGGAGCATGGGCTATTTGGATGCCCCGGCGGGGCTTTCGGTGGGTTTGGCGGCGGCGGTCTTCACTTCGGCCGGTTCCGGCGCGTTGACCAGGAGGGCGATGGTTTGGGGCTTGAAGCGGTAGGTCTTGTCATTGAAAACGCCCACCCCGGTGATGGTCAGTTGTGTTTCCTTCCCGACCGGCGCTTTTTCCGAGGCGACAAATTTGACGGTCGCCTCGCCGGCGCCCGCGGCAATTTTTTCGGCGGTGGCCGTGATTCCCTCGGGCACCCCCTCAATCTGCAAGGTCACCTCGCCGCCAAAACCGGCGCGGCGCTCGGCCCGCACCAGGAAGAAGCCTTCGCCAGCCGAGGACTCACCCCCTGGCGCAACGGCTGTCAGGGTCAGGCGCTTCAAGGTGGTCGAGAGGACGAAGGGGATCTGGCTGGTCGCCACCGGGAATGGCGTGCTGAACTGGGTGACGGCCTGGCCATCGACGGTGGCGTCGCCTCGGAGAACCATCATGCGGGCGCCGATTTCCGAGTCGAGCCGGGCCTTGACCGGAATGCTGGCGCGCGTTTCGTTCGGCTTGATGGCCACGGGTTGATAATCAAAACTTTTGGTGACCGGCTCGCGCCCGGCGGAGAAACCTTCCAGCGAGATTTTCACCTCGCCCTGGAAATTCTTCCCGCGCTCGAGCAGCGCTTCCAAATTGATCGTCTGGTCCTGCTCCACGGTGGCGAGGAGTTGGCCCGGGTAAATCATGAAGGGCGCCTCGGACAGCACGGTGATGTGCGCCTTCGCCACGGGCCGGTCCAGCGCGAAGGGCTTCGCGGCGCGGGACGGGGTGCGGTTCGCCGAGGCCGAAGAGGCTTCGATCCGAAATTCCGTCGGCCCGAGCGGCGCGCTCCCGGAGGCGGAAATGAACAGCAGCCCGGCTGCGGGGTCCTTGGCGGTGAGGATCAACGGCTCCGCGTGGAGCCCGGCGCCAAGGCCCACGGCGGAGATGCGGATCGGTTCCGAAAAATTGTTCAGCCTCGTGATTTCGCACCGGACGGGCGCGCGTCCGCCGCGCGCGACGCGGGGAGTGTCGGTCACGAAGCGGACCTCGAAGTCACCCACCGGTTGGGTGCAACTGATGCGATAGGTGAACTCGGGGCCGCCTCGCTCGAGCAGGTCCTCGATGATCAGGACATAGTCGCCCGCCTCGGCGAACGTTTGGTCCAGCCGGGCGTCCGGGCCATTGGCGTCGTCGTTCCGCTGCAGGACATTGCCCCTCCCGTCGGTGAGCGTGAGCAGTGCGTCCAGAGGGGAGCCGAAGCGTTGGGCGGCCACTTCAAAAATGAAACGCTGGCCTTTCTCGGCGTGGAATCTGTAGGCGTCGTAATCCTTCGCGGCCTGGATGCGGCCATTGATCGCCGCGGGCAGGCTGACCGCGTTGGCGTGGGTGATGGAGGTGTTGGGCTCGGCGTCGAAACTTTGCGGCAGGTCGGTCACGACAAACGGGAACGGATTGGAAAGGCCGGCGGCGGAGGCCGCGCGAAGCTCCTGCTGGCCCGTCGGCGCGTCGGCGTCCAGCCGCAGGGTCATTCTCTCCGCGCCCTCCAGGTTGTGGCCGCGCAGCTCGACCTCGACCGTTTCGCCGCGCCGCCCGCCGTGGGGAAACGCGGCCCGCACGAAGGGCATTGCGCCCGCCAGCAGCCGGTACTTGAAATTGTCACCGCCCTGCATCCGGTAATCGCGAACCTGCGCGAAGAACTCGCCATCCGCCGGAACCACAAACTCCAGGACGGAATCGTTGCCGATCGCGTCCTCATTCCGGGCCAGTTCGCGCCCGGCCGCGTCCAGGATGGCCAGGGAGGAATCCAGCGCGGACCCGAGCCGCTGGGCGACCACCTCGAAAACGATGCGCTGGCCCGCCTTGGCGCCGAACTTGTAGAAATCGCTCTCGGCGGCGCCGTTGATTTTCGCGGTGATGGCGACGGGCAGGGAAACAGCCTGGGCGGCGTCCCGTGAGGTGGCCGCGGCCGCTCCGTTGGCCTCCGGCAGGTGCGAGACGATGAAGTTCACCGGGTTGGAAACGCCGCCGGCGGTGGCGACGCGCACTTCGCGGTTGCCAAGGGCGGCGTTCGCCGCGATCGCCAGGGTGGCGGTGATTTTGCCGGGATCCGGTTTTGCGACCGTGCTGACGCCGCCGAGGCTCGATTCGACGGCCATCGTGGGCTGGGCCGGTGGAACCAGCGTCAGCGTCAATCCCGCGTCGTCACTGAGCAAAAACTTCGCGTCCGGGGAAATGTTCTCCGCTTCAATTGTGACCTGCGCGGTCGCGCCGCGCTGGAGGTATTCGTGCGAAATCGTTTTCAGTTTTGGGACCGGCTGCGCGGAGGCCACCGCCCCCGTCAACGCCAACGCCATCCCGCCAGACAATATTTTCATCATCCAAAGAGGGCAGGGATCGGTTCGGACTGCACCAACTCGCGCGGTTGGTTGAGGTGGTTCATCACGATGGTGTGGGGGTTGATCCCGAGGGCGTGGTAGATCGTGGCGAGCAGTTGCGTGGGATGCACCGGCGTCTCGATCGGCGAGGAGCCCGTGGAGTCGGACTTGCCGTAAACGGAGCCGCGCTTGATGCCCGCGCCCGCGACCAGCCCGGTGTAGCAATAAGGCCAGTGGTCCCGCCCATCCGGCGAGTTGCTGTTCCCCGAGGTGCTGACGCCCAGGCGGGGCGACCGGCCGAACTCGCCCACCGCCACCACCAAAGTTTCCTTGAGCAGGCCGCGCTGCTCCATGTCCTCCAACAGCGCGGAAAGGCCGCTGTCGAGCTTGGGGCAATGCAGGTTGCGCAGTGGCCCGAAATTGGCGGCGTGCGTGTCCCAGGCGTCCGTGTTCGGGTCGCCATTGGCGACGGAGGGCCAGTTCATCTGCACAAAACGGGTGCCCGCCTCGATCAGGCGGCGGGACATCAGCAGGCCCTGCCCAAAAGTGTGCCGGCCATAACGGTCGCGGACCTTCTCCGGCTCCTTCGTCAGGTCGAACGCCTCGCGCGCGCGGCCGGACAGGATGAGGTCGAACGCCTTCTGGTAATAGGAATCGAGGGCGTAGTTCGTGACCGATTTCTCGATCTCCGGCATGGCGCCGTTGACTTGGTCGAGCAGCTTGGCCCGGCGCGAAAAACGCTCCTTCGAGACATCCTTCCGCAAGGCGAGGTCGCTCAGGTTGATCTCCTTCGCTGGGTCCTGGTAAAAATAATAGGGGTCAAACGCGGGCCCGAGGAATCCGGCGGTGCCGCCTTTGCCGATCACGTTGCTCTCCTGCAGGGGCCGGGGAAGCATGACGAACGGCAGCATCGGGGTGTCGATGGGCTTGAGCTTCGAAATCTGGCTGCCGGCGTGCGGGAAATCGCTCGCGGTCGGCGGCTCCAACTGGCCCGAGGGCGAGACGCGGTCCGGCGTGTAGCCGGTCATCATTTGGTAAATCGCGGCCGTGTGGTTGAACAGGCCGGCCGGCGTGTAGCTCAGGGAACGGATGAGCGTCGCCTTGTCCATTTGCTTGGCCAGGAGCGGCATCACCTCGCTCAGCCAAAGGCCTGGCACGTTGGATTTGATCGGCTTGAACTCGCCGCGGACATTGGAGGGCGCGTCGGGCTTCGGGTCCCAAATGTCGATGTGGCTCGGGCCCCCTTGCAGGAAAATCATGATCACCGACTTGGCCTGGCCCCATCCGCTTTTGTTGACGGGGGCGTCGGCGGGGGTGGTCGAGGCCTGCAGGCGCAGGATGTCCCCCAAGCTCAGCCCGAGCATGCCCGCGCCGCCGACGCGCAAAAATTCGCGGCGGCTGAAGCCGTCGCATGTGCTGCCGGATATTCCAGGAATGCTTAACATATTTACTCCTATCGGTTGAACAAAAAGGCCGGGCTGTTCAACAGGGCCCACGCCAAATCCTGCGCCGCCTCCAGGCGGCTTCCCCCTCCCGCCTTCAAATCAGCCAGCGCCAACTCCTTGGCGGACGGCGGCCGGTTCAAAATCGTCATGTACAATTCCTCGATCACCTTTTGGTCGCTGGATTCGCGGCTGACCAGCTTTGCGATCGCGTTGTCCGGCGCGTTCACCGCCTCCCCAATGGTCGAGCCATTGATGAGGTTCATCGCGTGCGACAGAGTCAGGCTGCTCGAGCGTTCGCATTCGCAGGCGGATTGCCGTTTCGGACGGCCGAACAGCGTCAGGAAATCGTCCCCCGCCACCTTGCCGTCCGGCGCGAGGGCGGCGCGCATGCCGGCGGGCATCGTCCCCACCTTCCCATGGTGCCCGGTCACCAGCGCCACCGCGTCGAGCATCTGCTCCGCGCTCAGGCGGCGCGGCTGCGCGGACGCGAAATTGATGGTGTCATCCTCGTTCCACTTGTTCTTCGTGAACGAATTTTGGTAGGTGCGCGAGGTGCAGATGGTCCGGATCAGCTTTCGGGTGTCGAAGCCGCTTTTCACGAAGTCCTCGGTCAGCGCCTCCAGCAGCGGCGCGTTGCTCGGCGGGTTGCTGGCGCGGATGTCGTCCACCGGGTCGATGATGCCGCGCCCAAAGAAATAGCTCCAAGTGCGGTTGGCCATCGACTTGGCGAACATCGGGTTCTCCTTGCCGGTCAGCCAATCGACAAACGCCCGCCGCCGGTCGTCCTCCTCCGCGGGCTTGGCGGCCCCAAACGGCGCTTTCGGGCTCACCACCTTGTCCGTTTTCGGGTGCCGCACCTCCGCGCCATCCCGGGCCCGGTAAACAATTTCCTCCGCCATGATCCGCTGCGTGCTGCCCGCCTCGTCCTTGACGATCTTGTTGTCGTTGAAGCCGCGCTTGATCGCCAATTTCGCGAAGTAGGCGCTGAACTCGTAATACTGGTTCTGCGTCCAACGCTCAAACGGATGGTCGTGGCATTTGTTGCAGTTGAAGCGCGTCCCCAGGAAGGTCTGGCTCACGTCCTCCGCGATCTTGCCCGGCTCGCGCAGGACCCGGTAATAGTTCGCCGCCGGATTCTGGTAGGCGTTCCCCTCCGCCAGCAGCAATTGCCGCACAAACTGGTCATAGGGGCGGTTCTCCCGCACCGCCTTCTGAATCCAATCCCGGTACTGCCAGACGGCTTTCTGCCCAATGTGCTCGCTGCTGCACTGCAGCAGGTCCGCCCACTTGTTCGCCCAATACTCGGCGTAATCCGCTGAGGCGAGCAATTCGTCCACCAGCTTCTCCCGCTTCTCCCGTGCCGGGGCCGGGTCCGCCAGGAAGGCGCGCACCCGCTCCGCCTTCGGGGGGAGGCCGGTGATGTCCAGGCTCGCGCGGCGGATGAACTCCGTGTCCGTGCACATTTCGGACGGCAGGGCCTTGACCTTCCTCAGCTTCGCGTGGACATGGCGGTCAATGTAATTGTACTCGGCGGTGTCCACCCATTGGTAACCGGTCCGGTCCCCCATCACCGCCACTTCGCGGGTCGCATAATTGCCCTCGTAACGGATCAGGATCGCGGCCTCGCCCCGGCGGATGCTGTGGACCACGGCGCCCTTCACCTCCGCCACGTCGCCGTTGTTGCTGGAGAAAACCGCGTCGCGCGTGACATCCCGCACCTTGCCGTCCGGGTAATGGGCCAAGGCGACCAACTGCTGCGACATCCCCGGCAGGGAAAAGCTGATCTCCGCCGGCAGGATTTCCAACGCCGTCGCCCGCCCCGCCGCCACCGCCTCCGGCTTCGCGCCCTGCTGGATCCAATCCCGCATGAGCTTGTATTCCCGGGAGCCCACCTTGAAAACTTGCCGCCCTTCATGGGGGACCTCGGCGGTGGGCTTCAGGAGCATCAAGCTCTCCTCCACCACCACGCGGTTGAAGCGGCGCCCCGAGATGTCATTGATCAGCGCCTGGTAATCGAATTCAGGGTCATACCCGCGCAACGACAGCTTGAAGCCGTTTTTGCCCTGGGCGGAGCCGTGGCAGGAGCCCGCGTTGCAGCCCACTTTGCTCATCATCGGGCTGACGTCCCGCACAAACCGCACCGGCGGCAGGCCCGCGTCCGCCACTTTCACCTTCAACGCCCCGCTGGCCCCGGCGGCGCTGACCCGGACCTCGCCTTCGCCCGCGGCGACGGCGTGGACAAATCCGTCAGAGGTGATTTCGAACGCGGGGGAATCCTCCGCGAACTTCGCCTCCGCCGTCAGGTCAAAACGTTCGCCCGAGGCGGTGACGCCCCAAACAATGAAGCGCCGGTCGTCCCGGGCATCCTCGAGATTCAGGGCGGATGGCTCAAAGGCCAGCGAAACCGCCTGCGGGAGAGGGGCTTTGGCTGGTTGGGACGCAGCCTGTTCGGCGCGCGACGACAATTCCGCCGCGAGAAAAAGAACGAAAACAAGCAAGGGCTTCAAGAGTTCAGCCATAAAGTCGCGCATTCCGGGTACCTCCCGACAATAAGCGAACCGCGGCGGGCAAATCAACCCGTATTTGCCCGAAATAATTCAAGATCAGGGCTTGCAAGGAGCCGCGGGTCGGGTATTTTCCCCACTCCGTTTTCGGCCCTGCCGAACAAAAACAATTTATATGGCGACAGCTAACGATATTCGAAAAGGGATGGCCATCATTTACAATGGCGACGTCGCGGTGGTCCTCGACACCCAGCACCGCACCCCCGGCAACCTTCGCGCGTTCGTGCAGGCCACCATCCGCTCCATCAAGACCGGCAAGTCCTCCGATGTCCGCTTCAGCTCCACCGAAAAGGTCGAGGTCATCCCCATGATGACGCGCAAGATGGAATACAGCTACAAGGACGGCGCGGATTATGTTTTCTCCGATCCCGAGACCTATGAAACGGTCACGCTCCCGCCGGAGTTGGTCGGAGACTCCATCAATTACCTCGTCGAGAACGGTGTGGTCACGATGACCTTTGTCGAAGAAAAAGCCGTCACCCTCGAACTTCCCTCCAGCGTGGTCCTGAAAGTCACGGACGCCCCCGAGGGCATCCGCGGCGACTCCGCGAACAACGTCCAGAAAACGGTCACGATCGAAACCGGCATCACGGTGCAAGTCCCCCTCTTCATCAAGACCGGCGAAAAGATCAAGATCGACACCCGCACGGGCAAATACATGGAACGGGCCTGACGGCTACCGTGGCGCTGGGCGGATGGGCAGTTCCACGTGCGACGAATGCACGGAACCCCGGTGGATTCGGTGCGTCGCGGCCTGAAAATCACTGTCCTTCGCCTGGAAGATGTTCGGCACATATTTCTGGGGATTCCGGTCGATCACGGGAAACCAGGTGCTCTGCACTTGGACCATGATTTTATGGCCGGGCCGGAATCGGTGGTTGGCTTGGTGCAGGCTGAATGAGTAGCGGGTAACTTTCCCCGGTTCGACCGCCTTCGGCTTCTCAAAACTCTCGCGGAACCGCCCCCGGAACACTTCGTTGGCGATCATCAGTTGGTATCCGCCCAGCTTTGGGTCATCAGGATACTCTTCGGGATAAACATCGATCAGCTTGACGATCCAGTCCGCATCGGAGCCCGTGGTGGCGGCGAACAAGTTGGCCGTGATCTCGCCGGTGACCACAACGGCGTTGGTGAGGACCTCGGTCTCGAACGACAGGACATCCGGGCGGTTGTGGACAAACCGCTGGTCCTCCAGCAACCAGGTGGACCAGCGGGAGTTGGCGCTGTAGGTCACTTCAATCGGGCGGGAGCGGTAAGGCACCGGGCGGGCCGGATCGGAGACAAAACTGTCGAACGGCGCCTTTGTTTGGGGCGGCGGCGGCTCAAAGCTCAGCCCGCCATTCTCCCGGAAAAAAAGCCGCTGCCGCCGCACATCCGCAGGGGGCCAGTCGCTGTGCGTCTCCCATTGGTTGGAGCCGGTTTGAAACGTCGTCGCCTCCGGAATTTCCCGCGGCTTGTCCTTCAGGAACCGCGCGAAAAAAGCCGCCTTGATCTCGCCCCGGTAATGCGGGCCGGTGTCCGCCCCAAAGTCGATGTTCCCCAATTTGCGGGCCGGGCCCCGGTTCCATCCGCCGTGGTTCCACGGGCCGCAGACGAAGAAATTCTGCCGATGGCGGTCATGCTTTTCGAGCGCCGCGTAGATGGCCAGAGGTCCGTAGAAATCCTCCTGATCCCACCAGCCAGCCACATGCATCATGGGCACGTTGACGCTGGTGAGATACGGCGGCACCGCCTGCCGCCGCCAAAATTCGTCGTAATTGGGGTGCGTCGCGTAATCGATCCAGGTGGGCAGGGAGCCCGCCGGCGTTTTGCGCACGTTCGAGAGGGCCCCCAATTTCAAATACCATTCGTAGGTGTCGTAGCGGTCCAGTTTCACGCTCACGTTGGTCTTCGCGGATTCAAGCAGGATGGCGTACTCGTGGGCGTAGCTGAGCCGGAACGCGCCGTTGTGGTGGAAATCGTCGCCCAAAAACATGTCGGCTGGCGAGGCTTCCTCGACCGCCGCCCTCAACGCGGGATGGGGATTGAGGGAGCCCATGACGGTGGTCCAACCGAGGTACGAAGTCCCATGCAGCCCGACCCGGCCGTTGTTCCCGGGGACATTCTTGACGAGCCATTCGATGCTGTCATGCGTGTCGGTCCCTTCGTCAATGCCGCTGTCGCCGGGGGCGAGCGGGGGCCGCATCATGACGAACTGCCCCTCCGACTTGAATTTCCCGCGGATGTCCTGCCGCGCAAAAACAAAGCCCTCCGCCACCAGTTCCTTGAGGTGGTTGGTCAGTTGCGCCGCGAAATTCGTGGAGCTGACCGCGGCGTTGTAGGGCGTCCGCGTGAAGAGGATGGGCAACGGCTCGGACACCCCCAGTGGCCGGAGAATTTCCGTGTGCAACCGCGCCCCGTCCCGGGCCGGGATCATCGCCTCGATTTTTTCCCAGCCGAGGGCGCGGAAGCCCGCCTGTTCTTCAGCCGAAATCTCACCGCTCGACGGCTGCGGGAGGAATGCCAGAAAGGCGGCCAGGATGGATCTGCGCGGCAACGCGAACATGCTGGTGGATATCGCATGGACCGCCCCCATTTGGACAGCAGGAAAAGCCGGCCGCCGGCCCTCAACCAAGCTGCTTGCGGAAACGGAGGGAGCAGACGGCAAAAAGCCCCACACCCATCAGCGCCAGGACGGCGAGGTGGTTGTAAAAGTCCGGCAGGCTCGCGCCGCGCAGGATGATGGCCCGGAGCAGCTCGATGTAATAGGTCGTGGGCAAGGCCGCGCCGATCGCGTAGAAAATGAACGGCATCGTCTCGCGCGGGAAGATGAAGCCGGAAAAAAAGACGCTCGGAAGAATGAGGGCCATCGACATTTGCAGCGCCTGCATTTGCGTCTCGGCGCGGGTCGAGACCAGCAGGCCGATGCTGAGCAGGCTGAAGGTGTAGAGGAAGGTCGAGACCATCAAGGCGGTGAGGCTGCCGACGATGGGGACCTGAAAAAGGAACCGCATGATCGCCAGCAGGACCCCCGCCATCAGCATGCCGACGCACCAATACGGGATCAGTTTCCCCAGCATGAATCCCCAGCGGGAAAGCGGGCTGACCAGGAGCTGCTCCAATGTGCCCCGCTCGCGTTCGCGCACCACGGACATGGCCGTGGCGAAGGTGGTGGCGATTTGCAGGACGACTCCGATGACCCCGGGGATGTAAAAATTGGGGCTGCGCATGGAGGGGTTGTAAAGCATCTGCGCGCGCACCTCGATGGGCACGGTTTGACGCCCCGTTTGCTGGAGGAGGAGGGACATCGACTCCTTCAAGGCGACGCCCAACGAGGTGTTCAGGGCCTGCAGGGCCACCGTGGAGCTGGAGCCGTCGATCAGCAACCCGGCGGCGGCGGGCCGGCCCGCGCGCAGGTCCCGCGTGAAGTCGGGGGGGATATGCAGCCCGACATAGGCGTTCCCGCGCCGGATTTCCGCCTCCAATTCGGCCACGCTCCGCACCTCGCCGACCACCCGGAACGTCTGGGTGTTCTCAAATGTCTGGATCAGCCTCCGGCTCTCGTGGGTGCGGTCCTCGTTGAACACCACCGTGGCCATGTGTTTCACGTCGTTGTCCAGCGCGTAGCCAAACGCGATCATCTCCACCAGAGGCGGAAACAGCATGAAGAAGAGCGTGACCGGGTCGCGCATCACCACGATGAATTCCTTGGTCAGGATGGCGTAGAATCCTCGGAAGATTTTCATGCGGGGGTTGGTTCGGGGCCCATCGAGGTCAGCGCCACAAAGACGTCCTCCAGCGAGGGCGCGATCGGGCGGATGTCGCTGATGTGGATGTCCTCCGCCTGCAGGCGGCCGCGCAGGGCGTCCTCGGAAAGCGCGCCGTCAACCAGCAGGTGCATCGATTGGCCGAAGACGGTGGCGGCGAGGACGCCGGGCAGGGCGCGAACCGCCTGGAGCGCCCGCGTGATGTGGTCGCACGTCACGTCGAGCCGGCGCGTGCCCGGCGGGTTCACCTCGGGCAGCAGCTTCAAGTCATCCGGAACGCCGCACACGATCAGTTTGGACAGGTTGATGTACCCCACATGCGAACAGCGCTCCGCTTCGTCCATGTAATGGGTGGTGACAAACAGCGTCATCCCCATGCTGGAAAAGCGGAAGAGCAAGTCCCACAGTTCGCGGCGCGCCACGGGGTCGATCCCGGCGGTGGGCTCGTCGAGGAAAAGCACCTGAGGCTTGTGCATCAGCGCGCAGGCCATGGCCAGGCGCTGGCGCCAACCGCCGGAGAGCAGCGCCGCGCGGCGGCCCAGGTATGGCTCGATGTGCGTCAGGCCGATCAGCTCTTCCTGCCTCTGCCGGAGCGGCGTCCCGGCCAACCCGTACAGCCGCCCATAAAACTGCAGATTCTCCCGCACGGTCAGCTCGTCATAGAGCGAAAACTTCTGCGACATGTAGCCGATCAATCCTTTGATGTCCTCGGTCTGGGTTTCGACATCCATTCCGGCGATGCGGGCATGGCCCTCCGTCGGCTTGAGAATGCCGCAGAGCATGCGGATGACGGTCGATTTCCCGGATCCATTGGGGCCCAGAAAGCCGAAGATGGATCCCTTGGAAACTTCAAAAGAGACCCGGTCCACCGCCGTGAAGTGCCCAAAACGCTTGGTCAGGTTCGAGCACTGGATCATCGTTTCGCCGGGCGCGCTCACGGCTTTTTCGGCGGAAGATTCGGGAAGAACACGTCGGCGGACATCCCAGCCCGCAGTTCGGGCGCCCCGGCCGGCAGCCGGATTTTGACGCCGAACACCTGCTTCACGCGGTCCTCGGACGTCTGCACATTGCGGGGGGTGAACTCGGCCGCGCGGGCGATCTGCTCGATCTCCCCCGCGAATTCTTTTCCGGGAAACGAATCGACCTCCACGCGGACTTTTCCGCCCAGTTGAAGGTGGCCCAGCCAGGTGGCCGGAACATAAACGCGCACCCAGAGGCTGTCCGTGTAGAGGAGCGTGGCGACCGGCGCGCCCGGCGGCAGGACGTCCCCCAGTTTCACATGCAGCGTCTCAACCGTCGCGGCGACGGGCGCCACCACTTCCAATTCATGGATCTGCGTCCCAATCTCCCGGAGCTGCGCCTCCACCTGCGCGATTCGCTCGGGACGCGCCCCGGCGGCCAGCAGTTGGTGACGGCTCCGGGACGCCACCAGGCTTTTTTCCAGCGCGGCGGCGCGTGAAACGGCGCGGTCGCGGTCCGAGGCGGCGATCGCCCCCGTGTTGGCCAGTTGCGCGGTGCGCCGCTCGTCGGCCCGCGCGAACTCGAGCTCCGCGGAGATGGCGGCGGACTCGGCCTCGGCGGTGGCCAACTCCTCCGTGCGCGCCCCCGCCCGCAGCTCGGCCAACAAGGCTTCCACCTGTTCCCTCCGCGGCCCCAGTTCCGGCGCCGCCAACCGGACCAGCGACTGCCTCGGCCGCACGCTGTCGCCTTCCGCCACCAGAATTTCGGCGGCCCTCCCGCCATGCCGTGAGGCGACCCGCGCCTGGTCGGTTTCAATCGTGCCGGAGATCGCGCCGTTCGTGCCGGCCTCTTTGGAGCATCCAAAAAATCCGGTCAAGGCGACCAATCCCAACAGAAGCGCGCCACAGTTTCTCACCGGCGGAAAGAGTAGGGGCGGGGGAAACGGCCCGCAAGCCGGAGCGCGAAGGTTCAATCCGGCGAGGTTCGGAATGGGGTCCAGCCACACCCACGCGGGCCCTCCGTAGAATTGCACGCTGAATTTTCTTTAGGATTTTGCGAGCCCCATGGCAAAATAGGGTTAGTGAATCGGCGATTTCATGATGAAGATCCTCCAATGCGATGACTCTGAGGCGGATGCTTTGCTTTGCCAGCATGCATTGAAAGACGGAGGTTTGGCTTTCTCGCATCGGTGGGTTTCAACCCGAAAGGACTTTGAGGCGGCGATCCTGCAGGGGAATTTGGACATAGTCCTGATTGATTATTATTTGCCCGAGTATCGCGGCGACGAAGCCTTGGCGTTCTGCCGGGCCAACGCCCCCGGGCTTCCCGTCATCTTCGTTTCCGGCACCATCGACGACGAACAGGCCATCGAAGCCCTGAAACTGGGCGCGACCGACTATGTGCTCAAGCACCGGCTCGCGCGCCTCCCCCGCGCGGTCCGCCGGGCGCATGAGGAGGCCATTTCCCGGCGGGAGCGCGCTGAGGCCCTCCGCCAATTGGAGGAAACGGAGCTCTTCCTGCAAACAGCCATGGAGCTTGGGGAGATCGGCAGTTGGAGCTCCAGCCTGGAGGGGGACGGCAAACTCACCTGGTCCCGTGGTGCGCACCGCATTTTCGGCCTGGAAATGGGGACGGCCGGGCCAACCCGCGCGTTCTTCTTCAAACTCGTGCATCCGGACGACCTCGCCGCGGTCACGGACGCGGTCACCCGCGCCATTGAATCGCGCGGGGACTATGGGGTCGACCACCGCGTCCTGCGTCCCGACGGCGCGGTGCGGTGGGTCCACGAACAAGGCCGCGTGGTGTGCGACGACGAGGGGCGGCCGGTGAAATTGGTCGGCGTGGTGCAGGACATCACGGACCGAAAGGCGAGCGAGGACCGAATCCGCGAGCAGGCCGCGCTGTTGGACGTGGCGCAAAGCGCGATCGTCACCCACAGCCTGGAGGGGAAAATCCTCTTTTGGAACCGGGGCGCCGAGCAACTTTATGGATGGGCCGCGGCGGAGGCCGTCGGCTCCGACCTTTCATGCCTCCTGCATCCCGACTCGGCGGAAAAATTCAACGAAGTCCGACGGCTCGCCATCGAGCATGGCGAGTGGCACGGCGAGATGGAGCAGGCCACGCGCGGCGGCCAGCGTGTCGCCTGCGACAGCCGGTGGAGCGTTGTGCGCGACGGAAACGGCCGCCTGCAATCAATCCTTTCCGTCAACACGGACCTCACCGAACGGAAGAAGCTCGAGCAGCAATTCCTGCGCGCGCAACGGATGGAATGCGTCGGCACCCTCGCCAGCGGAATCGCCCATGACATCAACAACGTGCTGGCTCCCATCATGATGTCCGTCGAGCTGTTCCGCATGAAGCTGACAGGCCAGGAGGACTGCGATTTGCTCGACATCCTTGAGGCCAGCGCCAAACGGGGAGCGGAAATAGTCCGTCAAGTGCTCACCTTCGCGCGGGGCGCGGAGGGGCAGCGCGGCGTCATTCCATTGGAGCGCGCGGTCAAGGAGGTGGCCAAGATTCTCCGCGAGACTTTTCCCCGCTCCATCCAAATCCAGGTCCATTTGGATCGCGGACTCTGGCTGGTTCGGGGCGATCCCACCCACATTTACCAAGTGCTGATGAATCTTTCCGTCAACGCCCGGGACGCGATGCAGCGCGGTGGCCGGCTGTCCCTGGAAGCGGGCAACGTCAACCTTGGTCCGGAGGCGCCGACCCTCCACGCGGAGGCCAAGCCAGGTCCCTACGTCCGCCTCTCGGTCCGAGATTCAGGGACAGGCATAGCCCCGGACGTCATGGCGCGGATCTTTGACCCATTTTTCACCACCAAAGAGCCTGGCCAAGGAACAGGGCTGGGCTTGTCCACAGTGCAAAGCCTGATCCGCGGCCATGGCGGATTCATCACCGTCGAAAGCGTGCTCGGCCACGGCACGAGCATGCACGCCTACCTCCCCGCCGAGCCCTCCACCGCGGCGGCCGACGCGGGCGGAGATGAACTGGCCCCCGCCCCCGGCCGGGGCGAAACCATTTTGGTCGTCGACGACGAGGCGACGATCCGCGTCGTCACCCGCACCACGCTCGAGGCGAACAATTACACCGTCCTCACCGCCAAGGACGGCTTGGAAGCCGTCTCGATCTTCCCCAAACAACCCGGCGCCGTCCGCCTGGTGGTCACCGACCTGATGATGCCCGCCATGGACGGGGCGACGATGATCCGCGCGCTGCAGGAGATCGACCCCAACCTGAGGTTCATCGTCGTCAGCGGGTTGATGGACGCGGAGAAGGTGCCGCACAGCCCGGCCTCCCGGCCAATCGCCTTCCTGGCCAAGCCATTTGGATCGGACGAACTGCTGCGGCTCATCCGCCAAACGTTGGACTCCTGACCGATCCGCCGCCCGCCCGCCACGCCCCGGCGGCTCAGGGCGGCGCTCCCGTGGGCGCGGCCAACTCCGGAACGGCGGCACGCGGCGCGGGCACGCGCCAAATCGCCAACGCCGCCAGAACGCCGGTGAGCGCGCTGGCGATCCACAGGGCCGCTGGGTGCGCGTGGAACAGCCACGTCCCCGCCATCGGCCCGGCAATGAGCGCCAGCGCCCAGGTGAATCCAAACGCCCCCATGTACCGCCCCCGCATGTGCGCCGGCGCCAAATCCGCGACCTTGGCGGCGGCCAGCGGCATGGTCAGCATCTCCCCCACGCTGAAAACAATGAGGCACGCAACCAACCCCGGGACCGAGGACGCGAAGACGTTGGCGGCGAAACCCAACCCGGTCAGTAGATAGCCGGCCGCCATGGTCTGCTCGAAGCCGAACCGCTGGCTCACTTTCGTCAACGGCAGCTCAAAGAACACCACCAACGCGCCGTTCAGCGAAATGATGGCGCCATAGACCCACGCCGGGTGGCCAAGGCTCGTGACGTACAGCCCATAGGTCGTCACCATCTGGAAAAACACAAAACCCATCAGGAGCGAGGACAACGCCACCCGCTGGAACTGCGCGTCCCGGCGCATCACCGCCAATGCCGCCCCCCAATTGGCCTCCGCCTTCACGCTCCGCACCCCGGCGGGAAGGAAAAGCAGGGCGATGACGCCGTAAAGCGCGGAGGTGATGGCGTCGCCGACGAACAGCCAGAGGTAAGAATGCTCGGCGAGCAGCCCCGCCGTGGCCGGGCCGAGCGCCCAACCGGCGTTGAAAGCCATGCGGTAAGCCGCGAACGCCCGCACCCGCTGGCCTTCGGGGACCAAATCGGCCAACAACGCGGAGCAGGCCGGGCGGTACAATTCGCCGGTCAACCCGACCACAAACGCCAGGCCGGCGATCATTTCGAAACTCCGCGCCTGCGAAAGCGCCAGCATGGCCACGGCGGTGGAGAACATCGAAAGCGCCAGCGTGGCCCGCCGCCCCAGCGAATCCGCCAAATGCCCGCCCACCACGCACGCCAGGAAATGGCCCGCCCCATACGCGCCCATGGCCGCTCCCGCCTGCGTGGCCGAGAACCCCCGGCCGGTCATGTACAGCGCCAGGAACGGGACCACAAAGGCCCCGAATTTGTTCAGGAATGTTCCCGCGAACAGAATCCAGACGGGCCGCGGCAATTCGCGGAGTCCTTGAAGGAGGCTGATGGGTGGGGATGGGTTCATAAAAACAAAAAACCCCGCCGACCTTTCGGTGGGCAGGGTTTTGAAAATTCGGGTGTGTCGCCTAGAAGTTTCGGTCCTGCCCAAGGCCCGGATATTTGGCCATCCAAGCCAGGTTGCGCGCGGAAACAGCCATGCCGTTCCACATCGCGTGGAGAAGCGCCAGTCGGGCGTTGGCGTGGGCCTGTTTCATTTCGGTGCGGAACCCTAGGGACTCTTACAGGACAGTCAAGGATAATTTATGGCGTCGGCGCTGCCGCTTTGGACCGCGCGGGAGGAGGCCCCCGGAAGAACGCGATCTCCCCATAACGATTGCCAAGGCGCCGGATGCCGGTGTGGCCCTGCATCCCCTCGCTGACCGAAATGATAGAGTACCCGTCCGGGCGGATGGCGTATCGCAGGGGCTCGCCGCTGTATGGATCCCTGCGCGGCGGCGACCCGGCGGCGGCCAGGTTCTCCGGCAGGGTGCCGTGGGTCAACCGGTGAATCTCCACGTCGGCGGCCGACTGCAACACGAGCCGCGTCGCTTCAATGCCGGTGGCCACCCCGAACAACCATTCAACCGGCGGGACGAGGACCGGCGCGATCAATGATTTGCTGGTCAGGCCCGCCTGCCGGGGCCGCGCGGGCCCCCGCGCCCCGGCGCTTTCCCAGAATGGCTTCTGCGCCCGCGAAATCGCGGCTTCCATGAGCTCCAAATAATCCATTTGGTCCACCCGGTCCTGTCCGATCACCTGGCGCATCGACCAACTCGCGGTGAAAACCCAGGATATCCCGGTCACCCAGCGGCCGTGCCGGTGCCAGATCACATCCGGGGGGTACTGGTAGGCCTCCAGCCCGAAAATCCTGTCCACAATCAATGTGTCCACCAACGCGGGGACCGGGCGCAGGCCCTCCAGGCTCGCCTTCCACAGTCTCCAATCCGCGGGCGTGAACACCTCCATGTTGGCCCCGCGCTGCATCAACGCCGTGGCGGTGGACAGCGCCTGCCTCGCGGCGTTGAGCCCCTCAATTCCCTCCGTCTCCAGCGCGCGGGCTACATGCAGGATCAGGTTGATGCTCGCCGCGGCGTTGGTGGACCGGCCATTCATTTCAAGAAGCGCCCGGGCTCCCAGCGCGTCGGCGAATATTTCATGGCGGAGTGGATGCTGCGGCAGGTTCGGGTTCGCCGGACCTGACGCCGCCCGCCCCGGCAACTGCTCCAGAAGCTGGAACGCCGGGCCATTCGTGGCCACAAATCGGGTCATCCGCTGGATCGACAGGGCCGGCGGCTCCTCCGCCGGGTTCCACAGCAAGTCGTTGCGGAGGGTCACGCCGGGCCGGGAGACCACCTTGCGCTGGAACGCGCGCAGCAACTCGCCCGCCGATTGGCTCGGATCCGGGCTCGGCTTCCATTTTGGAATCTGGTGGGCGGCCACCGGCTGGCCGGAAGCCCAGATTTTATCCAGTCGGGCGGCCAGCTCGGAGTCCATCTGCCGCCGACGCCAGCTTGCCGCCCCATAAAGCAGGCCCCCCACAAGGACACACGCGATCACCGGCCGCCGCATTGACGCCATCGGACTGGAGGGCTGGGGACGCGGCTCCACCACTCCCTTGCCTTTTCGGCCCAGCCGCGTTCCGCCCGCCGATGGCCGCTCAAAGGCCTGTGACGCGATGGCCCGGAAATCACGCAGGAACGCGCGGCGGGCGATGTGCGCGAGAAGAACATTGTACGCGACGCAGAGCGCGGTCCAAATCCAGAACAGGACGCTCAACGACGGACTGGGGCGGCCGGACGTCAGGGCGTACATCCAGGATCCGTGCAGCACCAGGAACCATCCAGCCGACGGAATCAGGACCACCAGCAGGATCACCTGCGAGATCGCGCGGTTGGTTCCTCGCAGGTGCATCGACCGCCAAATGGCCACCCAATGGATCGCGTAAAAATCCGCCAGCAAGTGCACAAACCCGCCCAGGAAAAAAAGCCATGGCCTTTCGGTTTGGATCGCGTAGCCAAAGCTGAACCGGGAATTCCATCCGGCCAGCGCGTTCAGGGCGAAAATCAGGAGGACCGGGCCGCCGAACTGCCGGGCCAGCGCCAGCCGCTGCCCGCTGGCGAATTCCCGCAGGCGAATTGGGGTCGTGAGGAGGAGTTCCAGCGCGTTGCTCCGGCGGTCCTCGATGAAGCGCGAGGCCACCTCCGAGGCCAGCCAGATTTTGAAGAACAAATGGACAAACCAAATCGCGCCGAGGGTCACCGGCCAGTCTGCCATCACCTCCGGCGCCTTCCACCGCGCGAACCACCACAGCGCCCCAAGCATGGCCAGGAACGCCCAGGCATACCGGCCTTTCAGTCGGTCCCGGCCCGCCAGCCACGAAAACGCGTTTCGGTCCAGCAGCGTCCCGCGCAAGGCCCGCCGCCGCGCCGCCTTGCCATACGCCAGCTCCTGCCGCAGACGCAGGAACCAGGTGACAAAACGCCCCCGCGGCGCGTCCTGGTGGGCGCGCTGCGCGATCGAGGCGCTGGCCACCACCAGGCAGAGCCATCCGGCCAGGTGCAGGTAAGCCAGGGAAAGGAGGAAATCATCAAAGTGAATCCGCGCCAGCGCCGGGTCGCTTGCCGTGCGGTAGGCGAAAATCGGGCTCGTGAGGAGGAATTCATTCGTCATCACCTCCCAGATTTCGAGGCTCTCGTAGGCGTGCGCGACGGCGGCCACATACGGACCGGCGCAGGCCGCGAAAATGATCCCCAAGGCCCCGCTCATGGCGGGCCGTTCCTGCTGGCTGAACGTGGACACAAAAATCCCCGCCGCCAGCGAAAAGAAAAGGGTGTTGAACAGGCACCCCGCCATCATCAGGAACTGCCGCCCCGACGTGCCGCCCAGCATCATGGCCAAGGCCAACACCGGCACCACCGCCAGGACGCCATAGACCGAATTGATGCCGAGGGAGACGAACTTCCCGAACACCACATCGTAACCCTTCAGGTCGGTCAGGAAAAGCAGCCCCAGCGTCCCCTCGCGCTTCTCCTCGCTCAACGCGTCCGCCGTGCCGCGAATCCCAGCCACCAGGCAGTATGCAAACGCCCCGGCGGACAGGATCTCAAAAAGGTTCCGCCCAAGGTCGAGCGCCCGCGTCCCCTGGCTGCCGACCAAGGCCACATACCCCATGGCGATGAACGCGGCCACCGCCGCGCCGGACCGAAGCCAGTACGCGCTGGGCCGCCGCGCAATTGACCCCAATTCCCGGGCCACCACCGGCAACAATTTCATCGCAGCGATCGCATTCCAAAGGCCGCGCCTGATTCATCCGACGCGCGCCTCCCATTCGACCGGCAGTCTGGCCATCCCTCACGCGGAATAAAAGTCAGAAGCTGATGTCGAGCGGGCGGATCGCGGGCGTGGCGGGCGGCTTGGCGGCGGGCGTGGCCTCGGCGAAGCCCTCCGTCCGGGCGATGGTGGTCACCAACATCTTGACCTGGTTGGTGTAAAGGAACTCGGAGGCGGTCGTCCAACTGGACTCAAAAGATTTGGCCACCTTGGCGGCGATGTCCGAGATTTCGGGGCGGCATTTGACGAGTGGCCGAAAATAAATCCGGTTGTTGTAATCAAGGTAGGAGCCCGATTCCGCCACATAGCAGACCACATGCGTCAACCCGGGCATCCGCACCGCGATCAGGCGTGGCGTGAACCCCTTTTCCCTCAGCACCATCGCCGCCAACGTGGCGAAGTCGTCGCAATCCCCGCTCTCTGTGGCGAGGAATTTCTCCGGCGGCTGCACCTCCGCGTGCAGCTCATACTTGAAGCGCGCGAACCGGGCCATCAACCGGCGCGGATTCAGGTCCGGGTCCGCCCGCAGGTCCTCCAGCGACAGCCCGGCCAGGTCCGCCGCGGCCAACGCCAGCAGCGTCGCCCACGTGGCGAGCGTGCGCGCGGCGTCGGGCCAGATGGCTCTTGGCGGTTTCAACAATGCGGGCGGGCGCGCCGATGCGACGGCGCCGCCCCTTCGGATATCGGCTCAATTCCTTTGCGTTTAACCCGATATCCAGAATACTTGGACACGCTGATGACCCCGACGCGCGCTGGCATCGACTTCGACCCGGCGATTGAAAAAAAACTGCTGGGCTGGCTCATTGTGGCGCTGCTGATTGTGGCGCTGATGGCCGCCGCCGCCATTCAAAACAACGCCCGCCAGGCCGAGAGCGCCGCCTGGGTCAACCACACCCACGCCTTCATCCTCGAAACCGACGGCATCCTCTCCTCGCTCCATGCCGCCGAGGCCGCGCAGCGCACCTTCCTCCTGACGGGGGATGACGCCACAAAACAGCTCGCCGTCGAGTATTTCGCGAGGGTCGATGAGCACCTGAAAGTGGCCGCCAAGCTCGCCTTCCAGAATCCCGGGCAGAAGGGGAGGCTGGCCACGATCGCCGCGCTCCTCCAGCGCCAGATCGACCTCAACAAGGATTCCGTTCAGCTCCGCGGGCAGGATCCCAAGGCCGCCGCCGCCCTGTTCACCACCGGCCAGGCCCGAACGAATGTCGCGCAAATCGAGATTGAAATCTCCACCGGCAAGGCGGAGGCCA
Organism: uncultured Verrucomicrobiota bacterium; assembly: GCA_964611245.1. GTDB lineage: Bacteria > Verrucomicrobiota > Verrucomicrobiia > Limisphaerales > SXQI01 > CAZSXX01. The sequence goes on from CAZSXX010000002.1 coordinate 40,587, forward strand.
ACCAATTGCTCCATGAGCGCGAACAAAAGCTCACCCGCCACACCGCGCGCACCGAGCAAATCCTGTATGCCGGCGCCGGCCTCAACCTCCTCCTCTTGGGTTTTGCCTTCTATGTCGTGCGCATGGATTTGAACCTCCGCCGCAAAGCCACCGAGATTCTCGAGGCGAAGGTGGCCGAGCGCACGGCCGAGCTCGCCGCCGCCAACGAAAAACTGCAGATCGAGAATCTGGAACAAAAATGGGGCCAGGCGGCCCTCGCCCGCGTCGTCCGCCACCATGAACTGATTTTCAATTCCATGGGCGAGGCGGTTTTTGTCATCAGCCGCAACGGCCGGATCATCTCCTCCAACCGCGCCGCGGCGGACCTCGTTGGAATCGGCGCCTCGGAGCTCGCCGCGCGGCCCATCGCCTCAATCATCCAGGACACCGCCGCCGGGGACGAGCGCTGGGAGAATCATTTTCTCTCCTCCCACCTCCTGCGCGGGGATTCAATTTCGGCACAGCCGGCGTTCTTGAAAGCGGGCGCTGGGATGGTCGCCGTCCGCCTCTCCTGCCAACCCACGCGCGACCAGGAGAACCTCACCGGCGCGGTGGTCACCCTTGCCCGGACTCACTGACCAATGCAATAAAGCGCGTTCGAGGTCCGGATGAACAATTGTTTCCCGGCGACGGCCATCGAGGAAAGCGTGTAGGAACCATCCAATTCGTTGGTCCCGATGAGCTTGAACTCCGGCCCCGCGGCGACAATCGTGGTCACGGCCTTTTCGTTGAGGACATAAATTTTCCCATCGGCCAGCACCGGCGAGGCGCTGACGGTCCCCACCGCCGTGCGTTCCGGCCCCCAGACCTTCCTCCCCGTCTTGATGTCCACGCAGGTGACGCTGCCATTGTCCGACACCATGTAAAAATGGGTCCCGTCCGAAAGAGGGGAGGGGACATCCGGCGCGCCCTCCTCTTCATACTTCCAGGCGAGGTGGCTTTCGCTCACATCGCCGGTCCCACCCGCCCGCAAGGCCAGCAGCGGCTTCTGCCGCGTCGGCGCGAAGATCATCCCGTCCTTCACAATCGGCGACGCGATGATGCGGTAGTTATGGCTCCGGCGCGGGTTCAGTCCGGACGCGCGCCAAAGCTCCGTTCCCGTCTCCGCGTCATGGCCCGTGACGTAGTCGCCACCGGAAACCACGATTTGCTTTTTCCCATCGACCGTCAGCAGGGCAGGGGTGGTGTAGGCGTCCGGCGACTCCCGGATCGCGTCGGTGGGCCGGTCTTTCTTCCAAATCTCCTTCCCGGTCGCTCCGTCAAATGCCACGACATAGGATCCCCCCTCGCCGTAACCCTGCAAAACCTCGATGATTAATTTTCCGTCCAGCAGCAAGGGAGACGACGCGTAACCCCAGTTCAGCCGCAAGTTCCCGTAATCCTTGCGCAAGTTCCGGCTCCACAGTTTTTTCCCCTCCCAATCAAACGCCGTAACCGACGCCGTCCCCGTCACCGCCCAAACCGTTTTCCCATCCGTCACCGGCGAGGGCGAACTCAGGTTTTGCTTGCGGAAAAGTTGGTTCCCCTCGTCCAGGTCGCGCTCCCAAACAACTGCCCCGTCCTTTCTCGCGATCGCGATCAGCATCAATTTCGGGCCGCCCGGATCGCTCACCCCATAGCTTCCGCCGCCGCCGAAACGCCCGCCGCCGCGCCGCTCCTCCGGGCTCTCCGGCTTGGCGCTCGGGTCACTCTTGGAGGGCGACGTCACGAAAACCAGGCCCCCGTGAACAATCGGCGTGGCCCCGCTCCACGAGGGCAATTCCCGCTTCCAGACGATGCTTTCATTGGTCGACCAGCGCGTCGGAAGCCCCCTCGAGTCGCTGATCCCATTCCCTTCCGGCCCCCTCCACGCCGGCCAGTTCTCGTTCGCGCTGGCGCCGTTCAGCGCCGTGCTTGCCACGATCATCGCCGCGAGGCGCGAAATCTTTTTCATCATGACGATTGGGGTTCTCAGGTCATGTAGGGCTGATACTCCGGGACCGCCTGTTTCAGCAGCACCTTCAATTGGACGGCCTCCGCCCGGTGCAGTTCAACGGACAGCGCCTCGAAAAGCCCCTTCACCTTCGGCAGGGGCTGCGGCTCCGAGACAAAGCGCATGATTTTCGGGTGGTGGGTCGGCGTGATGTTCTCGCCCTTGTGGCTGAGTTCCTCGAAAAGCTTTTCCCCGGGCCGCAACCCGACAAATTCGATCTCGATGTCCTCGTCGGGCCGCAGCCCGCTCAACTCGATCAACTGCCGGGCCAAATCCACGATCTTCACGGGCTGCCCCATGTCCAGGACGAAAATCTCGCCCCCCGACCCCTGCGCGCCGCTTTGCAGGACCAACCCCACCGCCTCGGGGATCGTCATGAAATAGCGCGTCACGTCCGGATGCGTCACGCGCACCGGCCCCCCGGCGGCGATCTGCTTGTTGAAAACGGGGATCACGCTGCCGGACGAGCCAAGGACATTGCCAAACCGCACCGCCATGAATTTGGTGTTCGAACCGTTGGCCGCGTGGACCGCCTGCAGATAAATTTCGGCCAGCCGCTTGGAGGCTCCCATCACGTTGGTCGGGTTGATCGCCTTGTCCGTCGAAATGAACACAAAGCGCTCCACCCCGTACTCGACCGCCAAATCGCACAGGTGCGCCGTCCCAAACGTGTTGTTCTTGATCGCCTCGCTCGGCTGGCTTTCCATCATCGGCACATGCTTGTGCGCCGCGGCGTGGAAAATAACGCTCGGCTCAAAGCGCTCCATGATGTACCGCATGCGCGCGTCATCGAGGATGTCCGCGACCAACGGCAGGATAATCCCCCCAAAACCCCGTTCGATCAATTCCTGCTCAATCTGGA
>CAZSXX010000003.1:0-31301 GCA_964611245.1 uncultured Verrucomicrobiota bacterium
CATCTCGATCTCGACCGCTGCTTCGTCGTCAGCGACAAATGGCAGGACGCCCAGGCCGCCCACAACGCCGGCTGCATTTCCCTGCTGCTGGATTCCCCATGGATCGGGCAGGGGCACCACGACTTTGTCCTCCCAGACCTCCCCGCCATCGTCCAAAAAGTCCTCCAGCTCCACGCCAACCCGCTGGTCGTCGGCCAGGATCTCGCCGTCAAAATTTGACCCCGATCGCGGACCGGATCTGCAGGTCGTTGTGGTCCACGTTCGGCGGCGATTGCGTGTCGTACACGTCGATCAAGATCATGTTCAGCGACAGGTTCTTCATCAGCGGATACCGGAGCGTGCTTTCAAACCGGAATCGATACTGGTTGAACGCCTCCACATTCGGGAAATATTCCATCCGGCCATCCGCCATCAACTTGTCCCAAATTCGCCACGTGTAAATTCCCGCCAACCGCCCGGAGAAGGAATTGACCTCGCGCCCGTTGGAGTAAAATTGGTCTTGGTAGCCAAAGCCGACTTCGGTCTTGAGCACTAGATCCGGCGTTTTCAACCACTGATAGCCAATCCCCGGGTTCACCTCAAACTGCCGGTCAATCCTCCGGATCTCGTCGTAGCTCGCCCCGCCCAGCCCGAACGCATACACCCGCGGCGACAGGTCATACTCCGTTTTGCTGCTCCCATTCATCCGGTTGGCCGACTGGACCCCGTTGATTTGGCCATGGTTGAAACTGTAATCAAGAATCTCCCGGAGCCGGTCTTTCGCGTAGGTGGATTTGGCGATCACCAATGCCTCCTGCTGGTCCTTGGTGCTGTAGCGCAGGTTCAACCCAAACTGGATCTCTGAGTTCCAACGCTTGGGCGCCGCGGGCTTTGGTTTTGGCGCGGGCGTCGCGGCCACCGGCGGAGTCGCCGCGGGCGCGGGGGTTGGAGCCGCCGCCGGCGCATTCGTGGCGGCGCCCTGCGGAGTCGGGGCGGAAGGCGCGGCCACCGTAGACTTCTCCTCCCGTCGCGCGATTTCACCAATGGGAATGGCCACCAGTCCGAGGGACCCCGTCTGCACCGTGATTTCCGTGGCGGTTTCGGATTTGATCTGCCCCGTGATCCGGTCGCCATTGCGCAAATGAATCACGGCCTCCGCCGCCGCCGCGCGCGGGCCCGCCAAGACTGCCAGCGCAAGAAACAGGGCGGCCAGGCAGGCTTTAATTGGACTTTTTCTTTTTCTCTTTCGCATCGACTGAAGGGGAAGCCTTTTTGGTGGAGCCTTTTTTGGCGGGCACGGCGTTGGTGACGACGGTTGGCTCCTCGGCCGGGGGCAGGGGATTGTCCAGCGCCAACTGCGCCAAATCCGCCGGCGGAATGTCATCGACCGTCACCTGCCGGTTCCCGCCTCGAATGACAATTCGGCCTTCATCGTTGTGGGTCATCTCCGGCCGCGTCTCTCCATACACATGCGTCTCCCTCGAGATCAGCAAGCCTTCCGGGTTGATCATCGAATAACTGAAATTCCGCGCCCCGGATTGGTACAGCACATGCAGGTTGCTCCACTTGTCCAGTTGCGCCTCCGGCTTGGAGAATGACGTCAGCTTGCCCAGCGGCACCACCTTGTAATTGTGCTCCCCACGGTCGGTCACCCGCGCGTAAAGCCGGTTGTCCGGCCCGGAAATCGCCTGCACCAAAATGTAATTCCGGATCTCCGGTTCCCCCTCCGGCGCCCCCGTCGCCGACGCGGGCAGGCCAAAAGTCTTGCGCCAAAGCTCCGTCCCCCGCGCGATGTAAAACGATTTCGTCGGGCTGCGGTAGCTCCGGCCAAAGCGCGGCACATTCACCGTCGCGGTCAGCTTGTAGCGGCCCGTCCGGTTCAATTCAAAGCACGGCGCCAAGTCGATCCGCTTCGTCGCCGTGTGGGACGACTCGAGCTCAAACCCGCCCACCACGTCCGGATTCCGCAACCCCTTCACGTACGGCCCCTCGGTCGTCTCGATCGTGAAGGTCAGCCAATCCGGGTCGTCCCCCAGCCGCAGCGTTTGCCCGGTGGAGTTGCTGATGCGCACCTTTGCCACCAGCGGCTCGTCCGCCAAGTACTGTGGGCTCTCCAGCAGCACCTCCACCGACACCACTTGGGCCACGGCGGGGGCCGCCATCCCAATTAGCGCAATGAGCAAAATGGCAAAGTTTTTCATGATGGACACTCTAGGGCAGCGTCTTTCGCAATCAAAGGACAATTGCGCGGCCTTACCCTCAGACTGCTCCCGGGTCGTTTCGTTCAAACTCCGGCGCGTGGGCCGGTTTCCCATGGCAGTTGTGACGCGCCCCACCCCGCCGCTATTCAATCCCCTTCCGGCCCCGCCCTCACCGCTCCGCGGGAAAACTCTTCGCCAGCCTCACGCACGGCAGCCTCCCTCCGTCCCGCAGCTCGATTTCAAAATGTCCCGTCACCGTGTAACCCGCCGAAACGTACAGCGGCTCCCCCGTCAGCGTCGCCGCGATCTCCGCCCTTCGGAATCCCGCCGCCAACAGCGCCTCCTCGCACCGCCGCAAAATCCCGCGCCCGATTCCCTTTCGCGCCCACTTTGGATGCACAAAAAACGCGCGGATGCGCGGCGCGTCCACCTTCGGGTCCAATTCGGGGTCGCGCCCCGTCCGCCACGCGCTGCTTCCGCACACCGACTTCCTCCGGCTCCACCCTCCGCAGCCCACCACGGTGCCCCCCGCTTCCGCCACAAAATAAGTCCCGTCCTCAATCAACTGCTGGTCCACCCCAAACACCGGCCCAATCGCCGCCTCCATCTGGTCCCGCGAATAATGCCCCGCCTGCAATCCCCGCACCGATTCTGGAATCAAAACCTCCAGCGCGGGAATGTCCTCCATGCGCGCCAGCCGGATCGTCCAAAGGGGGCTCGTGTTGTCCGTTGTGTCCATGATTTCTTCGGCATCGACGGTTGAAATGCCGGGGATTCAATCCAGCATCCGCGGCCAGAATGCAATTTCCGAATCTTGAACTAAGGGCACGGATTAAGCGCTGCTCTTTTGGCATGAGAGCCCTCTTGTGGCGTGGATTCGCTCGAGAAAAGTCCCGGTCGTCCGTTCGGTCGCGCGGCATCGACTCCAATGCGAGGTGGCGATGGGGGATGGCAGCGTCCAGCAAATGAGCTCGGGGCGGATGGCTGCACATGCCACCGGCGCGGGACTCGAGTTGGCCGTTCCCTAGCGGTCGCCGCTGGACGTCCGGGGCTCCTCGGTTATGCTCCCTCCATGGCTGAGCCGTTGCTATTGCAGCTCACGGGGGTGACCAAGGAATTTTTGCCCGCCTCCGGAGCCGCCCCTCTGAAAATCTTGTCGAACCTGGATTTCTCGGTGGCCCCGGGCGAATCCGTCGCCATCGTCGGGCCTTCCGGTTCCGGCAAGAGCACCCTGCTCAATCTCGTCGGCTCCCTCGACCGCCCCACCGCCGGGAAAGTCCTGCTCCAGGGCCGCGACCTGACTGGCCTCACCGATTTGGAGCTCGCGCAGGTCCGCAACCAAAGCATCGGTTTCATTTTCCAGGGCCACCATCTCCTCCCCCAATGTTCGGTGTTGGAGAATGTGCTGGTGCCCACCCTCGCCTCCGGCGATTCCTCCTCCCGCGCCGCCGCGTTGGACCGCGCCAAAAGCCTGCTCCAGCGCGTCGGCTTGGCCGACCGCATGGACCATCGCCCCGCGCAACTCTCCGGCGGCGAACGCCAGCGCACCGCTGTTGTCCGCGCCCTGATCAACCAGCCCAAGCTCCTGCTCGCCGACGAGCCCACCGGCGCCCTCGACCAGGCCAGCGCTTCCAACCTCGCCGACCTCCTCGTTGAATTGAACCGCGAGGAGAAGGTCGCGTTGATCGTGGTCACACACTCGCCTAGCCTCGCCGCGCGCATGTCCCGCGCCCTCGAATTGCGGGGCGGCCGCCTGGAACCCAAAGAGTAGGCGGCCATGAACCTCTCCACCTTGGCCCGGCGTTCGTTGTTTTACCACGCCCGCTCTCATCTCGGCGCGGTCCTGGGCTCGGCGGTGGCGGCCGCCGTCCTGATTGGCGCCTTGGTCGTCGGAGATTCGGTGCGCGGGAGCCTCCGCCAGATGGCCCTGGCCCGCCTCGGCAAAGTGGATTTCGCGCTCGCCTCCAACGACCGCCTTTTCACCACGGGCCTGGCCACCAATCTTCACCGGCAGATGCGCGCCGTCACCGCCGCCGTCCTCCAGCTTCCCGGCAGCGCGGTCAATTCCGACTCCTCCGCCCGCGCCAACAACGTGCAAATCCTCGGCGTCGCGGACGATTTCTGGAAATTCTCGCCTTCATCCCAAAACATCCTCATTCCTCCCGACGGCGTCATCCTGAACGCCGCCTTGGCCAAACATCTCAGCGCCTCCGTGGGCGACAGCGTCCTGCTCCGCGTGCAAAAGCCCAGCCAGCTTTCCCAGGACGCCCCGCTCGCCCGCGCCGAGGACCACACCATCGCCCTCCGCCTGAACGTGGATCGAATCGTGGGCGACGACGAGTTCGGCCGCTTCGGCCTGCGGGCCAGCCAGATTCCCCCCTTCAACGCGTTCGTCAACCGCGAGGTCCTGCAACGCCGCGCCGGGGCCACCAACAAAAACAACCTGCTCCTGCTGATCGGCAGCCGCGGGGCCGATTTCTTCGGCGAGGTGGTCCAGCGTTCATGGACCGCCGCCGACGCCGAACTCGATTTCCGGATCACGCCCGACCGGCGCCAAGTCGAGCTCCGTTCCTCCCGGATTTTCCTCGACCCGGCGGTGGCCGAATCGATCGCCGCCTCCACCAACCTCAGCCTGGGCGCCCAGCCAATCTTCACTTATTTCGTCAACCAGATTCAAGCCGGTGAGAAAAGCACGCCGTACTCGATGGTCACCGCCATGGGAACCAACCTGGGCCCCGGCGAGATTTCCATCAATCAATGGCTCGCCGACGACCTCGCCGCCAAGCCCGGGGATCAATTGTCGCTCGCCTATTACATTGTCGGCCCCATGCGCCGGCTCACCGAGGAGCGCGCCACTTTCACCGTCAAGTCGGTCATCCCCATCCAGGGCCTGGCCGCTGACCGCTCCCTCATGCCCGATTTCCCCGGCCTGCCCGACGCAAAAAACTGCCGTGACTGGGACACCGGATTTCCCATCAAAACCGACTCCATCCGCGAAAAGGATGAACAGTACTGGGACGACCATCGCGGAACGCCCAAGGCCTTCATTAGCCTCCCGCGCGGCCAACAGCTCTGGGGCAACCGCTTTGGCGACCTCACCGCCATCCGCTGGAATGTTCCCGACGGCGTGGATCCGGTGGCGCACCGCGCCGCCGTCGAGAAAACGCTCCTCGCGGGACTGAACCCCGCCAGCGTCGGCCTGCGCTTCGAGCCGGTCCGTGCCCAAGCCCTCGCCGCCAGCGTGCAGGGCCAGGATTTTGGCGAGCTCTTCCTCAGCTTCAGTTTCTTCCTCATCGCGGCCGCCCTCATGCTCATGACACTCCTGTTCGGCTTTGGCATCGAGCGGCGCGCGGCGGAGATGGGCCTTCTCCTGGCCATCGGGCTCAAGCCCAAGCAAGTGCGCCAATTGCTCCTCTTGGAGGGCGCGGGCCTGGCCATTCTCGGGACCCTGCTCGGCCTCGTGGGCGGTGTGTTTTATGCCCAGGCGATGCTCGCCGGCCTGTCCACCATCTGGCAGAGCGCCGTTGGGACCAGCGCCCTGCAGGCGTTTGTTCTCCCAAAAACAGTGGCCACCGGCGCCATCGCCAGCGTTTTTGTGGCGATTGCCACCATTGCCTGGTCCATCCGCAAGGAGGCGCGCCGTCCGGCCCGCGAACTCCTCTCCGCCGCTTCCGGCTCCGAAATGGAAACCGGCGCGTCCGGCCCGGGCTGGGGCGGCAAGCTCCTTTGCGCCGCCGGTTTCCTCGGCGCTTTCGGCCTCGTTGCCGTCGGCCTGCTGGCGAAGCAGCCGAACCCCGGCCTGTTTTTTGGCGCCGGCGCCCTGCTCCTCATCGGCGCGATCTCCGCCGCCTCCCTTTGGATGCGCGCCCGCGACTCCGCCCACCCCTCCACCCTGCCCAGCCTGCGCGAGCTGGGCCTCCGCAACATCGCCCGCCGCCGCAAGCGCAGCCGCGCCGTCCTCATTCTCCTGTCCGCCGGCGCGTTCATGGTCGCGGCCGTCGGTGTCTTCCGCCTCGATTCCAGCGGCCTCGACGCCCGGTCCTCCGGCACGGGCGCCTTTGCCTTCATCGGCGAAAGCGCCCTGCCCATCGTCCAGGATTTGAACTCCTCCGCCGGCCGCGATTTCTACAGCCTCAGTTCCAGGTCCACCAACCTGTCGTTCATCCCCCTCCGCGTCCGCGCCGGCGACGACGCCAGTTGCCTGAACTTGAACATGGCCCAAAAGCCGCGCCTGCTCGGCGTCGACCCTGACCTTCTCCTGAAACGCGGCGCCTTCACCTTCTCGCGCCCCTCCGCCGACTGGGGTCTCCTCAGTTCCCCCCTTCCAGAGGGCGTCATCCCCGCCATCGGCGACGCCGCGTCAATCCAGTGGGCGCTCAAGGCCAAGCTCGGCGACACGATCGATTACCAGGACGAGCGCGGGCGCGGCTTCAAAATCCAGCTCGTCGGCGCCATCCAGAATTCCATCCTCCAAGGCAGCCTTGTCATCGCCGAGAAAAACTTCATCCAACGCTTCCCCACCGAGGCGGGATATCGAATGTTCCTCATCGATGCGCCGTCAAACTTGGCGGACGAAGCAGGCCGCGAGCTCACGCGGGCCCTCCAGGATTATGGCTTGGAGTTGACCCGCGCCTCGGACCGCCTCGCCGCGTTCAATGCCGTGCAGAACACTTACATCAGCACATTCCAAGTTCTTGGCGGGCTCGGGCTGCTCCTCGGCAGCTTCGGGCTGGGCGTTGTCGTCCTGCGCAATGTGTTCGAACGGCGCGCGGAACTGGCCCTCCTCCAAGCTGTCGGCTTCACCCCCGGCCGCGTCCGTCGGCTCATCCTCGGCGAACACGCCGCCCTCCTCGCCGCCGGGCTCCTGATTGGCGCCGCCGCGGCCATCGCGGCGGTCCTCCCCCAATTGATCCAATCCCGCGGCGCCTTTCCCTTGGTGTCGCTGGGCGTCACCCTCGCGGGCGTGGTCGCCTTTGGCCTCGCGGCCACCTGGGCTGCGGGCTCCATTGCCTTGCGCGGCAACCTCCTCAACTCTTTGCGTAGCGAATAACCATGAAATTCCGGAACATCCTCGCCCTTCTCCTGGCCGCCGCCTCCCTGTCCGCGCAGGAATCCACATACAAAAACGATTTTCAATCCGCCGACCCCGGCAAAGTCCCCAAAGACTTCATGGTCCTCGACGGCTCTTTTGCCGTGGTCGCGGAAGGCGGCGAAAAATTCCTCGAGCTTCCGGGCGCCCCGCTCGACACGTTCGGCCTGCTGTTCGGGCCAACCGAGAGGGAGAACCGCCTCGCCTCCGCCCGGGTTTATGGCACCACCAAAGGCCGCCGCGCCCCCACCTTCAGCATCGGCCTCGGTGGCGTGGGTGGATACAAGCTGCAGGTCAGCCCCGGCAAAAAACTGCTCGAGCTTTACAAAAGCGACACCGTCAAGGCCTCCGTCCCTTTTAATTGGCAGTCTGGCAAATGGACCCGCCTGGCCCTGACGCTCAAGAAATCGGGAGACAAGGAATGGCGCCTCGAAGGCCGCGCGTGGCCGGATGGCGAGACGGAGCCGACCGCCCCGACCCTCACCTTCACCGAAACCGAGCAACCCCCAGCCGGCCGCGCCTCCATCGGCGGCAGCCCCTACGCCACCACACCCATCCGCTACGACGACTTGTTCACCGGGCCCGCCAAATGATTCGGTTTCTCGCCGCCCTCCTCCTCGTCATTTCCTCTGTCGCGGCGGAGCCCCCCCAACGGATCGTTGTCCTTGGCGACAGCATCGCCGCCGGCTTCGGCATCGACCCCGGGGACGCCTTCCCCGCGCTCCTCCAAAAAAAAATTGACGCCGCCAAACTCCCGTTCCGCGTCATCAACGCCGGCCTCAGCGGCGACACCACCGCCGGCGGCCTTCGCCGCGTCGACTGGATTCTCAGGCAGCCCGTGGACATCCTCCTCATCGAGCTCGGCGGCAACGACGGCTTGCGCGGCCTCCCCCCAGCCGAGACGCGCTCCAATCTCCAGGGCATCATCGACCGCGCCCGCGCCCGCCATCCCCGCGTCCGCATCGTCGTCGCCGGCATGAAAATGCCCTCCAGCATGGGCCCCGAATACACCGCGGAGTTCGAAAAAATCTTCCCCGAAATCGCCCGCAAGAACGGCGCCCCGCTGGTCCCGTTCCTCCTTGAGAATGTCGGCGGCAAGGCCGACCTGAACCTTCCCGACCGCATCCATCCCACCCCCGAAGGCCACCGCCTCATCGCCGAAAATATCTGGCCCATCCTGGAGCCGCTCCTCCGCCCGGTGAAGTAGCCCGCCGCGCGCGATTTTCTCAATCCGGGCTCGACGAAAAAGCCCGCCAATCTACTCTCTCCCAAAAGCGGCATTTTGGCATGAGCGAGAAGGTTTATTCGATCGAAGGCGGGCGTCCCATTCACGGCGCCGTGGCCATTGGCGGCGCCAAGAACGCCATCACCAAGCAGCTCGTCGCCTCCATCCTCACCGACCGCCCCTGCGTCTTCACCAACGTCCCCCGCATCTCCGAAATCGAGGTCCTCCTCGACATGCTCAGCGAGGTCGGCTCCAAGTTCGAGTGGGACGGCCCCAACACGCTGCGGATCGAGACGCCGACGATCATCAACGCCTCCGTCAGCCAGAAACATTCCGGCGTCAACCGCATCCCCATCCTCCTGCTCGCCCCGCTCCTGCACCGCGCGGGCGAGGTCACCGTCCCCGTCGTCGGCGGCTGCCGCATCGGCGCCCGCCCGGTCAATTTCCACATCGACGCCCTCTGCGCCATGGGCGCCGAGATCGATTACGGCGCCGAGCGCTACATCGCCCGCTGCTCCCGCCTCAAGGGCAAGACCATCCATCTTCCCTATCCCAGCGTCGGCGCCACCGAAAACATCATCATCGCCGGCGTGCTCGCCCAGGGCACCACCGTCATCACCAACGCCGCCGTCGAGCCCGAGATCATCGACACCATCCTTTTCCTCCAGAAAATGGGCGCCCTCATCCAGGTCGACGTGGACCGCCGCATCATCATTGAAGGCGTCTCCCGCCTCGAAGGCGCCACGCACCACACCATCACCGACCGCATCGAGGCCGCCGCCTTCGCCGCCGCCGCCGTCGCCTGCGATGGCCGCATCAAAGTGCTCAATGCCCAGCAGGAGCAGATGATCACCTTCCTCAATGAAATCCGCAAAGTCGGCGGCGGCTTCTCCGTCGAGGGCGACGGCATCCTCTTTTTCCGCCATCAGCCCCACCTCACCGCCACCCACATCGAGACCGATGTCCATCCCGGGTTCATGACCGACTGGCAGCAGCCCTTCGTCGTCCTTCTCACCCAGGCCTCCGGCGTCTCCGTCATCCACGAGACCGTCTACGAGGACCGCTTTGGCTACACCCGCATCCTCGCCCGCATGGGCGCCAACATCGACGTCGCCCGCGCCTGCCTCGGCCGCAAGCCCTGCCGCTTCGCCGACCAGGACCACAACCACAGTTGCATCGTCAAGGGCCCCTCCCCCCTGGCTGGCCGCGACATGGTCATTCCCGACCTCCGCGCCGGCTTCGCCAACATCATCGCCGCGCTCGTCGCCGACGGGGTCAGCAACATCCGTGGCATCGGCTACATCGAGCGCGGCTACGCGCAGGTCGCCGAGAAGCTCGCCTCCATCGGCGCCGCCATCGAGGTCCGCGAGGTTCCCTCCGAACCCAAGCCCAGCCAGCCCGCGCCCGCCGCCTCCTGATTATGAAATCCCCCGCAAACGAGCCCTCCCGCGTCGGCATTATCGGCGGCAGCGGGCTTTACCACATCGACGGGTTCACCGCCCAAAAATGGGTCAAGGTCAAGACCCCCTTTGGCGACCCATCGGACGAATTCCTGACCGGTTCCCTCGCCGGCCGCGAGGTCGTCTTTCTTCCCCGCCACGCGCGCGGCCACCGCATCCTCCCGGGCGAGCTCAACCACCGCGCCAACATCTTCGGCATGAAAAAACTCGGCGTCCGTTGGATCATCAGCGTGAGCGCCGTCGGCTCCCTCCAGGCCCGCTTCAAGCCCTGCGAAATCGTCTTGGCCGACCAGTTTGTCGACCGCACCAAGAAAGCGCTCGAACACACGTTCTTCGGACGTGGCATTGTGGCGCACATCTCCTTCGCGGACCCCATCTGCGCCGAGCTCCGCGAACTCCTCGCCTCCAGCGCCAAACGCGGCGGCGTCCGGGCCCACAATGGCGGGACCTACGTCAACATGGAGGGTCCCGCCTTCAGCACCCGCGCCGAATCCGTCGCCAACCACAAAGCCGGCTTCTCCGTCATCGGCATGACCAACCTCGGCGAGGCCAAATGCGCCCGCGAGGCGGAGATCGCCTACGCCACCATGGCCATGGTCACCGACTATGACTGTTGGAAGGTGGACGAGGCGCACGTCACGGTCGAAATGATCCTCGAGAATCTCCACAAAATCGCCGCCACCGCCCAGCGCGTTTTGGTCGACGTCCTGCCCCGCATCCCCGCCGCCGATTGCAAATGCCACCGCGCGCTCAAAAACGCGATCATGACCGCCCCCGACCTTTGGCCCAAGGCGGTGGCGCGGGAACTCGCCCCCATTCTCGGAAAATACTCCGCCCGCTAAACCTTCAGCCGCGAAAGGACCAGGAACAGGACGGCCAGCGCCGCGTAGCCGGCCGTGAACTGGTTCACCAAACTCCGCGCCAGCCCCGTCAGGTTCCACGGCAAATACATGTTTCCATCCGGCAGGGCGGAGTGGATCAACCCAAAATACGTGCAGCCCGCGCAGAGCAGCGTGTAAACGGCCGCCGTTCGGACCTTCCGGTCGATCAAATGCGCGGTGATCGCCCCCCACAGCATCGAGGTCAGGATGAACCCATTCCCCAGCGCCACGATCACCAGCAAATCCGGCAGCCCCCGCCCCGGCGCGTTGAGCATCGCCTGGAACCGGTCCGGCGGCACCAGCTCCGGATTCCCCAGCTTGATGGTCAACAGCCGCGCCACCGTGGGGAACAGCGTCAGCGTCACCGCGGGCGCGTATCGCCGGTCGCACGCCAGGAACGCCTGGCAGGTGATCTCCAACGCCACAAAAACCAGGATCGGCGCGATCACCGCGCGCGGGATCAATTCTACGATGTAGCCCGCGTAACCAAATATCCCGCCCAGCCCAATGAACAATCCCGCTAGAAACGTGTAACCCGCGCGGCAGCCCATTTGCTTGTACGCCGGGTGCCCGATGTACGGCGTGGTCTGCGCGACGCCCCCGCACAACCCGGCCACCAAAGTGGAAATGGCCTCCGTCAGCAGGATGTCCCGCGTGTTGTACGAGTCTCCCGCCACCCGCGCGCTCTCAGTGTTGTTGATCCCGCCGATCACCGTGATCAACGCGAACGGAATCGAGATCGGCAGGAATTGCAGCGCCGGGCCCATCCCCTCCAGGAACGCCAGCGTCGGCCACGGGAACGCCACCCGCAGCTCTCCCTTCGGCGCCTCGTAAACGCCGCCAATCCATCCGCCCGGCGCCAGCAGGTAATAAAACGCCGTGCCGCCCAACACCGCCGCCAGCACTCCGGGAAAGTTTTTAGGCAGCGGAATTTTGGCGACCAGCGTGTAAAGGATCAAACCCAGCGACAGCAGCCCGATCAACGGGATGGAGAATGTCTCCACCAACGGCAGGAATCCAATCAGCGCCAGCCCAATTCCCGCCAGCGACCCCAGCAGCCCGGCCTGCGGCACGATCCTCTGTATCCACGGCCCCGCAAAGGACAGGATCACCTTCACCACCCCCAGCACGATCATCGTCGCGACGCCGATCCGCCACGCCCCCAGCGCCGCCTCCTCGGGCGCCATCCCTTGGCCTTTCAACATTACAAAGGCCGGCCCAAGCACCGCCAGGGCCAATCCAATCGTCGACGGCGTGTCCAACCCCAGCGGCATGGCCGTCGCTTCTCGCCCCGTCCGCCGGCTCAGCCGGATCGCCAGCCATCCATAAACCAAGTCCCCCACCAACACCCCCAGCGCGGTCCCCGGAAACATCCTCCCATACACAATCTCCGCCGGGAATTGAAACGCGCCGATCAGGATGGCCGCCAAAAAGGAGAGCACCGTCAGGTTGTCGAACGCCAAGCCAAAAAAGCCATTGATGTCGCCCAGCGCGAACCATCGATTCTTTGTTTTGTCCACGGCCCCGCAGGTTAAAGGCCGCCGCGCGCGCCCAAAAGCGGAAAGTTGCCTATGCCTAGGGGACTAAAGCACCTGCGCCATCATCGCCAAGGGAACGGCCGCCTGTGTGGGGGCCCCCGTTGCGCGGGCAAGCCTCCCCTTCCGGCGCAGCGCCGCTTTCAGCGCGCCGAGCTTGATCCGGACGTTTGACTTGAGGGCCGTGGCCCCGATGGCGGCGATCAATCCCCAATCCCCCTCAGGCCCCCAAAAATAGCGCACATTCCGGCTCCATGGCGGCGCCTCCCTGAACAAACGCCCCAGCCCCTCCTGGAACGCAAAGTCAATGCACTCGGGAAATTTCACGGCCAGCCCCGGGAATTCCCGCGGGCTTTGATGGCTCAACCGGCCCTCCAGGCTGTCCTTGATCGCCAGCCCAAAATCGACCCCGCAGGCCAGCGCGAAATGCGGCGTCGTCGGCGACCGCCCGAAATGCGGATCGATCGCCAAAATCTCCCCATTCGGCCGCTCCATGAAATCAAATCCGGTGAACCCTCGAATCCGCCCATGGGCGGCGAACGCCTCACACGCCTGGCCGATGCGCGGATTCCAAAGGTAATCCGAAATCACTTTGGGTCCGAGCCCCTTCGCCAGGCAAACCTTCTTGGTCAGCCCGGCCCACGCCCGCACCACCCCGTCAAACACCACGAACATCGCCACCCCCGTTTTCCCTTGGACCATTTCCTGCACCATCCACACCGGATCCCCAGGCAACTGGCTCACGGCCGTCCGCGCCTCCTCCATCGTCCGCAGGATGAAAACGGAGCTTTTCCCTCCGGAACCCGCCACCCGTTTCAGCATGCATGGCAGCCCAATCTCCTGGCAGGCTGCCTCGGTCTCCTCCCACGACCTCACGCGGATTGTCCGCGGCGTGGCGATGCCGTGCTCCTCGCAAAAATCTTGGAACAATTGCTTCTGGCCGATGGCCTTCGCCAGGGGCGATTCCGGCGGCAGCGGCAGCATCGCGGCAATTTCCCCGGCCCGCGGGCTCGCGTAGATCGCCCTCAACGCCGGTTCGTCCCCGATCATGAGAAAATCATATTCCCCCGTCGCCAAGCGGCTGCACGCCACCTCCGCAAACGCGGCGTCGTCCGCCTCCGTCAAATGGGCGCGGTGAATCCATTTGGACCGCCGTAAATCGTTTCCCGCCGGAATCACCGCATCGACCACGATCCCCTGCCGCGCGAGCAGGTAAGGATGGTTGACAAAGCTGTTCCCATATTTCCGCAGCGCAAAGAGGGCCTTGTGCATCGTGGATTATCGGCGCGGTGAACGCGCTTTTAAGTTTATGCCTTGGTTGAAAATGCCTCCGTAATCATTCCGCCTCGTCGTGCTCGCCCCCTTGTTCCCACTTCGGAAACACCTCGGGCTTCAACTCGCCCCGCCGGATCAACTCCTGCAAATCGCGGATGATCGTCCGCCGGGCCACCCGGAATTCCCGGGCCAGCGCCGAAATGTTCGGCCGCGTCCTGGAATCCACCACCCGGCGCCGGATCTCCGTCTGCCGGCTCAACCGGTCCGTCGACCGGCTGAACAAAAACTCCGCGTCGATCCGCTTGCTCCGCTCCAGCGCCTCAAATCCCTTCAGCACCTCGGTTTCCCCGCATTCCTGCAGCGCCGTCGCGATGGTCTTCTTGAGCTCGTTCAAATCGACCGGCTTGTCGATCGCGTAATGCGCGCGGCGCGGGCCTTGCAGCGCCCGCATCTGCTGCTGCACCTCCAGCGCCCCGCTCACCAAAATGATTGGCACGTGCGGCACCAACTCCTTCAGCTCCGGCAGGTAATCCAGCCCGTGTTCCCCTTCGTCCAGGATGTGGTCCAGCACGATCAGGTTCGGCTGCCTCGCCGCGATGGACGCCAGCGCCTCGCTCCCCGTCGTCACCCGCTTGATCTCATACTCCGACAGCGCGTCCTCATAAACCTCGAACTGAAGGTCGTCATCTTCGACAATGAGTATGAACGGCTTGCTCATGGGCTTCCCGGCAGAATAGGGGCGCCGCCCCCCGGAGTTCAAGCGGAGGAATCGATGGGCTCTGAATCGCACAGCGCTCCCGCCTGCTGTCGGGCGTCAGTAAAAGCTCGTGAAATTCCCAAAATATCGCCACGTGATCTTCGCCCTCGGCGCCGTCTCCGCGTGCCCGTCCGCGTACGCGCGGCTGATTGACCGCGCGTCGGTTCCCTGGATTTGGAAGGTCGAATCCCCTTTCTTTCCCGGATGCCCTCCAAACGCCTTCCCCACATTCGTGTCAAAGCCGCTCAAATAAAGCGTGTCCGTGACAATCGGGCTTTGCGCCGCGTGCGGATCCTCCAGCCGCGTCGGCCAGCCCAGCGTCACCGCGTTCGTGTTCGCCATGTCCGATCCCATCACGCGGAATCCCGGCTTCCCCCCGCGCGGCACCCACCAGTTATGTTGGATGATCGCGAACCCAAACGCCCACCGCTGCCCATAATAAAGCTGCAGGTCGCTGTTCGACGTCAGCGGCCTCTTGTTCTGTCTCTCGAACCACCCCTTCGCCTCCGCGAACTCCGCCGGCCGAACCGGGCAGAAAAACATTGGCACCGTCATCCCATGCTCCAGCATGCTCGACACCATCGGCAGCGCCACGTCCCACGGATTGTTCCCCATCGTCCCAAAATTCGGCAGTCTCCCCTTCGCGTCGTTGTTCGCGTACAAGTTCGCCGCCAATCCCCATTGCCGGAAGTTGGAGACGCAGTTGATCTCCTTGGCCTTGAACTTCGCCTTCGCCAGCGCCGGCAGCAGCATCCCCGCCAGGATCGCGATGATCGCGATCACCACCAGTAATTCGATCAGCGTGAATCCGCGCCCCCGCCATCTCGTCGTGGAATTGGGTTCGCGCTCCATGTCGGCTCCGGGATCGAATTTACCGCCGATCCTCCGCGAATCGAAACGGCGGCTTCCCCGTCAAATCCGTGCTCGTGAACGTCGGGCACCAATGCTGCTCCACATGCCGGACCACCAGGTCCGTCCCCGTGAAATGGTCCACCCCCGGCGGCCGCTCCGGATTGTACATTGTGTCCGTGAAATCGCGCATCAGCGCCACCTTTTTCCCAAGGTACACCTGCTGCCGGATCGCGAACGGCCTCCCCAACACGCACATGTTCAAATGAACCCCGCACAAGATCACGTTCTCAATCCCCCGCTCCGCCAAAAGATTCCACGTCTCCTGCCCGTTGTCCGTCAGCGCGTCCTTGGCGTCCAGCTCGATCGTCGAGACCTGCCTCTTCCATGCCTCACGGATTTCGCACTTGGCCCCCGTGCAGGAGCAGCCCATGTCCGAGTCGTCGATCGGCAGCACCCCTTCGTGTTTCGCGTCCGTCCAGCACCACGCCGTCCCCCAGCGCTCCGACGTCGCCAGCGGCTTGGGCGTCTTCGCGAACGGCGCGGCTTTGGCCAGTTTCCGCTGCGGGGTGTCCTTGTAAAACTCGGTCACGCTGCTCGGCGCGTGGATGATGAACACGCCCCGCTTCCTCGCCTCCTTCACCACCTCATTCAGCGGCCCGGCCATCTCCGCCACACGCCGCGCCGCCGACTTGCACCAGTGGTCATCCCACATGTCGCAAATGATCAGCGCCGTCTTCTTCGGATCCCACCGCGCCGTCTCGCCGGCCCTCCCCTTCCCGTCCTTGTCCCTCGAGCGCAGGTTGAGTTGCAGCGGGGTCTCGGCGGAGTGGCTGTTGGAGCTCATGGCGGCAAGCGCGGCGGCCATCACGGCGAAGAAGATGCGCGCGGGGGATGTCATGGCCGGACCATACCCGAATCCGCCCGCCCCGGGAAGCCCCAGCTTCGCCCGCTCGGCGGATCACTTGGTCAGCCGGAAAAACTCGGCGCCCGCCTTCATCGGCAGGGTCACGTAATTCGACATTCCCCATATCCGCGCCGCCGGTCCAATGGTCCAAACCGCCCCCGCCCCCAACTCAGGCGTGGACTGGACCCGGAAACCAAACGGCGTCACCCGCCAGCCCAGTTGCATCCCATCCTCATCCCAAGTTGCCTCCATCTGCGCCAGGTTGCTGTCCGCCGGCAAAACCCGGAATCCCACCGGCGCCGACAGGACCGCCGCCCCGGAGGGATCCCGCAGCCGCGCCCGCGTTTGGAAAACCCCGGGCTCCGTGAACGTCCGCGTCACCCGCCGCGTCGTCGACGGGCTGGTCTCAAAAATGCCGTCCCCGTCATAATCCCATTCCGCCGTCAGTTGCGTCGCGGCATGGTCCGGGTCCACGCTTCCCGTCGCGTCGAACGTCACCACCTGGCCCACCCTCGGATAGGTCGGGGTGATTTTGACCTTCGGTTGCGGCGCGGCGTTCCCGGTGTGCGTCACCGTGGTCACGCGCCCCGCCTCGCCGCGGTTTCCCTGCTGGTCGATCACGATCACCTTGTATTCCGTCGCCGCCCCCGTCGAGAAGAACGGCGTCTCAAAGCGCTGCGTCGAAATCGTGCCGCTCAGCGTCATCTCATCCACCAAATCCCCCTTCCATATCAGCCAAGCCGCCGCCAGGCCCCCGGCGTCGCTTGCGCGAAACTGGATGTGGGCCGTGCCATTCGTTGTGTTGATCGTGGCTGGGCTTTGCAGCGTCACGGTTGGCTTGGCTTGGTCCGTGAAGGTGGCCCCAGAGTTGAAATACCGGCTTGAGTTCAGGAACAGCGCGTTCCCATACGACAGCCGCGCGTAATCCGCCCCATAACGGTCCGGGTAAATGGCCCCGCGCCATCCCCTCAGCCCGTTCCCCATCAGGTTGCCGTGCATGTTGTCGTCATTCCGGAAATTGTGCGGCAGGCCGAACGCATGGCTCAGCTCATGCAGCCCCGCCCCCACAATCGACGACGACACCGAGCTGATCGTTGTCCCTTCAAACCACGGAAACGTCTTGTCCTGCACCATCCGCGGCGTCCCCAGCTCCGGCAGGAACAGCCCTGAATAATTCCGGTTGTCGAATAGGTATTCCGGCTTCATCCGCACCAGCCCGTCGCTTCCCACCATCCCCACCCCGGCGTCATCCCCCGATCCAAAGCTCGCTCCCAGCGCCGTCCCTCCCACCAGCGTCCCATCCGCGTTCAACAGGTGCGCCTCCGGCACCAGCCACCAAATCTGCTTCGACGCCCAAATCGGCACCCCCGCCGCCGTCGCCGCCTCC
This sequence comes from uncultured Verrucomicrobiota bacterium, assembly GCA_964611245.1. GTDB lineage: Bacteria > Verrucomicrobiota > Verrucomicrobiia > Limisphaerales > SXQI01 > CAZSXX01. Next base: position 17,546 of record CAZSXX010000003.1, read on the forward strand.
AACGTCCGGCCCCAAAGATCCCCCCGCAGGTGCTCGTCCGACACATTCACCGTCCGCACATGGATTCGCGGCGTCACCCCGTCGGGCTCCGACTCATACCGGAACGTCTTGGACCCAAACCCATTCCGCTCCATCTGGTCCCGGTACCACCATTGATAGGCCAGCACCGTCGTCTGCAGCTTGTAAACCGCGTCCACCTGCGCCACGCGGTTGGTCGGAATGAGATATGCTACTCGAATCGAATGATTCGCAACCCCGGGTATGCTTTGTGCCAGCTTCCGCGCGTCCCCCGCCCCGATGGGCGTCGGCAGCCCATCCTTGCAATCCAATTCCAAAAGTGGTTGCGCTGGGACCGCTCCAACGGCGGCAAGGGCCAGGAGAAAAACAATTCGTTGTGAGGCCTTCATCTTTGATTCGTCCTCATTTTACCAACTCCCGCCCGGATGGAAACCCGGTTTTCAGGACAATCGGATTTGCTGAATCCATCCGCACCCACTATCTTCCCGCCTCAATCGTCACCAAAATGTTTCAATTCCTTGGCATGCGCTCAATCCCCCTCCTTCCCTTGGTTGCCGCCCTCGCCCTCCTAGGGTCGCCCCTCGCCCGGGCCCAGTTCGTCGCCTTCAATGACCATGCCCCAGGCTCCGGCACTTCCCCCAATGCCACCACTTGGGACGCCTTGGGGGGCGCGCCCGGCCCTTCCGGCCCGCTCAAGGACATCTCGACCGGTCAAACCCTCCCCGTCACCCTCGCCATCACCCTTTCCGGAGGCGGGGTCGTGGGCGCGGGGACGCAAGGCAGCCCGGCTCCCGGCACCCCCTTGCACGGGGCTTTCAACGGCTTTGTCGACTTTCAGGGCGCTCCCAGCCCTTCGATTGAGCTGACCCCCGGCGGACTGCTTTCCTACACCTTCTCCGGCCTGAACCCCAAAAAGCGCTACAGCTTCATGGGCAGCGCCGTCCGGGGCAACGCCCCCTACACCGACCGCTGGACCCTTTTCGAAATCGCGGGCGCCGCCGATTTCACCCCCGCCCACACCTCCCGCGTCCTGACCACCGCCCAGGTTCCCCTCATCTCCCCCAGCCAAGCCGCCATCAACACCGGCGTCAACAACGACGCCAATTCCGGCGACATGGCCGTCTGGCTGAACATCGACCCCGGCCCGGAGGGCAGCTTCTCCGTGACCTGCCAGCAATACACCGGTCCGGTCCCCGACGGCTCCTCGGCTGGCTCCAAAGGATACGGAATGACCGGCATCCGCCTCGAGGAATTTGACTTCGCCCTGTCCCCCGCCGCCTTCGCCAGCCAGCCGCAATCCCAGACCGTTTCGGAATCGCAGCCCGTTTCCTTCTCCGTCGCCGTGTCCGGCAATCCCCCTCCTTCCCTCCAATGGCTCAAGAATGACGCCGCCATTGACGGCGCCACCAACGACACCTACTCCATCGCCTCCGCCGCCGCCGCGGATGACGGTGCGGTCTTCAAAGTCACCGCCTCCAACGTCATCAGCAACGTCGTTTACTCCGCCGTCAGCAGCAACGCGGTCCTCCGCGTCACCGCCGACACCACGCCGCCCGAACTCCTCACGGCGGTTCCCCTCAGCCTCGGCCAAATCAAGCTGCTTTTCTCCGAGCGCATCACCCCCGCCTCGGCCTCGGCCCTCGCCAATTATTCGCTCACCAGCCCCTCCGGACCCGTGGCCATCGCCGCCGCAACCCTCGACCCCGCCCAAACCAGCGTCACCCTTGACGTGGATCCCCTCACCGAAAATATCGCCTACACCCTTTCGGTGTCCGGCATCCGCGACCAATCCCTCGCCGGCAACCTCATCCCCGCCGGCTCCCAAAAAACGTTCTCCGCCATCACCTACACCCCCTTGAGCATCGGTTCGCCCACACCTCCCGGCGGCATCGTCGCCGTCCCCGGCGGCTATGACCTGCGCGGTGGCGGCGCGGACATCGCCGGCAACCGTGACCAATTCCACTTTGGTTACCAGCTACGCTCCGGTGACTTCGATGTCCGCGCTCGCCTCGCCGACCTGACCATCACCGACTCCTACGTCAAAGCCGGCCTGATGGTCCGCGAGTCGCTCCAGGACAACTCCCGCTTCGCCGCCGTCTTCGCCTCCTCCGCCCAGCTCGGTTCCTTCTTCCAATCCCGTTCCGGGACGGGCTCCACGGCGGCCCTGACCGGCCCTGCGCTCCAGTTCCCGGCCAATTACCCCTGGGCGTGGCTCCGTCTGCGCCGCGCGGGCGTCGAGCTCACTGGCTTCGGCAGCTTCGATGGCAACGCCTGGCAACGCTTGGGCTCCATCAACCTGAGCCTGCCCGAACAAGTGTTTTTTGGCATGGCCGTCACCAGCGGCGCCACCAACGCCATCGCCACCGCCAAATTCCGGGACATCGGGCCAGCCGAGAATCCGTCCTCTTTCGATTATGTCCCGGCCCGCGAGGCCCTCGGCCCCTCCAACCGCCGCACCGGCCTCATCTTTTCGGAGATCATGTACCACGCCAAGCCCCGGCCCGACGGCAAGTCCCTCGATTTCATCGAAATCTACAACGGCGAACCGATCTTCGCCGACCTCACCGGCTGGAAGGTCGATGGTGGCGTCAACTTCTCGTTTCCGGATGGCTTTCGCCTCGGCGCCGGACAGTTCGCCGTCATCGCCGCCGACCCCGCCGCCTTGCAGGCCGCGTATGGAATCACCGGCGTCCTGGGTCCGTTCCAGAAAAATCTCAGCAACTCGCAGGATACCCTCATCCTTCGCAACACGGCGGGCGCGGTGCGCTGCGAATTGACCTACTCCTCCCAGCCGCCCTGGCCCGCCTCGGCCGACGGAGCCGGCCATTCCCTCGTTTGCCTCAAGCCCAGCTACGGGGAGGAGGATCCCCGGGCTTGGGGCCCCAGCCAGCGCATCGGCGGCTCCCCCGGCTTCGACGACCCCATTTCTCCCCACCCTTGGGCTGGCGTGGTCATCAATGAATTCCTCGCCGCCCCCGGGCCCCTCGAAGCCGCGTTCATCGAGTTGTTCAACGCCGGCAACCTCGCCGTCGACCTTTCCGGCTGCTTCCTCGCCGACTCCATCTCCTCCCGAAATTTCCGCATCCCGGACGGCTCGCAGCTCGCCCCCCGCGCGTCACTCTCGTTCACCGCCGCCCAGCTTGGCTTCGCCTTGAACGCGTCCGGAGGATTCCTCTTTTTGGTCGCCGCCGACGAGTCGCGCATCCTCGACGCGGTCCGGTTTGGCGCCCAGGAACGCGCCGTCAGCTTCGGGCGTTCTCCCGATGGCGCCCCCGATCCCCGCCGCCTGGCCGGGCCGACCCCGGGCCAGCCCAATGCCCAGTGGAGGCCCGAGCCCATCGTCATCAACGAATTGATGTACCGCCCCATCTCCGGCAACGACGACGACCAGTTTGTCGAGCTCCACAACCGGTCCGCCGCCGCCCTCGACCTCGGCGGCTGGCGTTTTGTCGACGGCATTGATTTCGTCTTCCCTGCGGGAACCTCCATCCCGGCCGGCGGGCACCTGGCCGTCGCCCGCAACCTTCAGCGCCTCCTCACGAACCATCCCCATCTCACCGCCTCCACCGCCCTCGGGGATTTCGGCGGCCGGCTCCGCAACGGCGGCGAAAGAGTCTCCCTCGCCAAACCCGGCCTCACCGCCGGGGATTTCGTGGTCGTCAGCTCGGTCCACTACGGAACCGGCGGACGCTGGCCCGAACTGGCCAATCGCGGCGGCTCCAGCCTCGAGTTGAAGGATGCCCACGCCGATCTCGCCCTCCCCTCCAACTGGGCCGCCAGCGACGAAACGCAAAAATCCCAGTGGGCCACCTACGAAACCACCGCGCCCTTGAACCAGGCCAACCAGACTTACGCCGCCAACAAATTCTACGTGATGGCCCAGGGCCCCAGCGAATTCCTCTTGGACGACTTGCAAATATTCCGGGCTGGCAGCACGAACATCCTCACCAATCCCGGCTTCGAAAGCGGCCAGACTGGTTGGACCTTCTACGGCACCCATCGTTCCTCCTCCGTCCAGGCGTCCGGCGCCTTCGCCGGCAACAACTGCCTGCACGTCCGCGCCACCGAGATCGGCGATGAAGGCCCCAACTCCCTTCGCGGCCTCCTCACCGCGACCATCGCCGCCAACAGCACCGTCACCATCCGCGCCAAAGCCCGCTGGCTTTCCGGCTGGCCCGAATCGCTCCTCCGCATCCGCGGCAATGGCGTCGAGCTCCCCATGCGCCTCCAGGTCCCCGCCAACCTCGGCACCCCAGGCCTCCCCAACAGCCGCCGCATCGACAACGCCGGCCCTGCCATCACCGAGGTCACCCATTTCCCTCCCATGCCCGCCGCCAATCAATCGGTCCTCGTCACCGCCCGCATTTCCGATCCCGATGGCCTCAGGCAGTCCGTCCTCATTTACCGGCTGGATCCCTCGGCCGCCACCAGTTCCATCGAAATGCGCGATGACGGCTCCGGCGGCGATCGGTTGGCGGGTGACGGCGTCTTTTCCGCCACCCTCCCCGCCCGCGCCAGCGGCCTCGTCGCCTTCCGGGTCCAGTCCCAGGATTCCGCCGCCACCCCCGCCACCTCCCTCTTCCCGCCGGAAGCCCCGGCCCGCGAATGCCTCATCCGCTGGGCGGATCCCACCCCCTTCGGCTCCCTCGGCCATTACCACCTCTGGAGCACCGCCGCCAGCGCCAACGACCTCACCTCCCGCCCCGCCCAGGAGCGCACCTACCGCGACTGCTCCATCATTTACGGCACGCGCACCATCTACAACGCCGGCTGGCGCAACAAAGGCAGCCCCTTCCACAGCGGCGTCGGCTCCTACTCAATCAGTTTCTCCGATGACGAGCTTTTCCTCGCCAGCGACAAGCACATTTTCCGCGCCACCGGCAACGGCGGCGACGAGGCCACCAAAATGGCCGGCGACGTTTCGTATTGGATCTCCGAAAAGCTCGGCCTCCCCTTCAACCACGCCCGCTACGTTCGCGTCTACCGCAACGGCGCCCTCCATTACCCGCTGGATTACGACCTCGAGGTCCCCGATCGCTCCATCGCCCGCGATTGGTTCGGCGGCGGCGGCCTCGACGACACCCTCTACAAAATCGCCGGCTGGTTCGAATATGATGACAACATCTCCGGCGGCACCAGCTCCCTCGTCTGGGCCGGGTTCGGCAAAAAGCCCACCTCCGCTCCCCCCTACAAAACCGCCTCCTACCGTTACAACTGGCAGAGCCACCCCGGCGGCGTCACCTCCAATGATTACTCCCTCCTCTTCAACCTCATCACCGCCGCCAACGCCTCCGACAAGGTCACCCAGCTCATGAACCTCGCGGACATGGAGCAATGGATGCGCACCTTTGCCTACCGCCGCATCGTCGGCGATTGGGACCACTGGAGCCTGAACACCGGACAGAACATGTACATGTACGCCCCCCTCGGCGCCCGCGCCCGCCTCATGTCCTGGGACGCCGATTTCGTCCTCGGCCTCGGCCAGTCCGCCGGCGACAACAATCTCTTCTCCGCCGGCCAAGATCCCATTGTGCAAAGCTTGTTCAATGTCCCCACCTACCGCCGCATGCTCTGGCGCGCCTATCAGGACGCCGCCAACGGCCCCCTCGTCAAGGACACCTCCGATGCGCAGTTCAATTCCCGCCGCGCCATGCTCCTCAAGAACAACGTCTCCGCCACCGCCCCGACCTCGCTGCAAAGTTACGTTTCCGCCCGCCGCACCTTCCTGCTCGGCCAGCTTCGGACCGCGGACGCCGCCGCCTTCTCCGTGGCCACCCGCGACACCACCACCAGCAGCCCCATCGTCACAGTCACGGGCGCCGCCCCCTTTGGCGTCGCCTCCATCGAAATCAATGGCGCCCCTTACCCCATCACCTGGACCGGCAACACCGCTTGGAGCATCAAGGTTCCCCTCGGCGCCGCCAGCAACCCCCTCGACATCGTCGGGCGTGACCTCCGGGGCAATGTCTACACCAACGCCACCGCCCGCGTCACCATCACCTACACCGGCGCCGTCCCCCTCCCGTCCGACTGGGTTCGCATCAACGAAATCATGTACAACGCCGCCGCCACGGACGCCGAATATGTCGAAATCTTCAACCGCCACCCCTCCTACCCGTTTGACCTCTCCGGCTACAGGCTGAAGGGCGCGGACTTCACCTTCCCATCCGGCTCCTTCATCCAGCCCAACGCCTACCTGCTCGTCGTGAAGCATTCAGCCGCCTTCGCCGCCGCCTATGGCTCCACTATCCCCATCGTCGGCGAATACGCCGGCAAGCTCCAGAACGTCGGGGAGGCCTTGGCCCTCGTTCCGCCCGCCGCCGGGAGCGTCCCAATTGATTCCGTCCGCTACGAAAGCGTCTTTCCCTGGCCCGCCGTCGCCAATGGCTTTGGCCCTTCCCTCCAGCGTGTCGACGCCGCCCAGGACAGCGCCCCCGCCGGAAACTGGGCCGCCACCGCCATCAATGACGCCAACCGGGCCACCCCGGGCCGGGCCAATTCCAACCGCGCCTTTCTCGATCCATTCCCCACGCTGAAGGTCAACGAAATCCTCGCCTCGAACCAGGCCGGCCTCGCCGATTCCTCCGGCGAGCGGGACCCATGGATCGAACTGTTCAATTCCGGCACCGAGCCCGTGGACCTCAGTTTCTGTTACCTCAGCAACGACCCCCTCAACGCCGCCCTCTGGCAGTTCCCCCCGGGGACCGCCCTGGGCCCCGGCCAATTCCTCGTCGTCTGGGCCGATGCCCAACCGGAGCAGTCCTCCGAAACCGAGCTCCACGCCAATTTCCGGCTCTCCCCCGCGGGCGGCGTCGTGGCCCTCAGCCGCCTCCAGCTCGGCGCGCCCGCCGCCGTCGATTACGCCTACTACCCCGCCGCCGCTCCCGACCAAAGCTTCGGCTCCATCCTCGAGGGCAAATCCGACAACCGCCGTCTCCTCTACCTCCCCACCCCAGGCGGCCCCAACAACCCCGGCGACATGCTCCTCCCCGTCACCATCAACGAATGGATGGCCAGCAACGTCCGCTCCCTCACCGACCCCGCCGACGGCGATTTTGACGACTGGTTCGAGCTCCACAACAGCGGCCCCAACCTCCTGGACCTCGGCGGCTATTTCCTCACCGACCGCGCCACCAACGCCACCAAGTTCCGCATCCCCTCCGGCTACCAAATCCCCTCGCGCGGCTTCCTCCTCGTCTGGGCCGACGAGGAAGTCTCGCAAAACTCGCCCCTCCGTCCGGACCTCCATGTGAACTTCAAAATGGCCAAGGCTGGCGACTCCGTTTTCCTCTTCACGCCCAACGGAGCCATCGTGGACTCCGTCACCTTCGGCCCCCAGGCCGACAACATCGCCGCCGGCCGCTACCCCGACGGCGCCGTGTCAATCTTCTCCTTGCCCTCGCCCACTCCGCGCTCGCCCAACGCCGCCCCGCTTGGGACGCGCCTCGTGCTCCTCGCCTTCGACGGCGCCCAGCTCTCCATCGGCTGGCCATCCACCGCCGGGCGCTCCTACCAACTCGAGTCCAAGACGGACCTCCTCCAGCCCGCCTGGTCGCCCCTCGGCGGCCCCGTCGTCGCCAGCGGACCCACCCACACCGTCTCGATCCCGGTCGCCCCCGCCGCCACCCACTTCTTCCGCGTCACCCAGCTCGACTGATTGGATTAATTCGGGAATTTATCTTGATCAATTGGTGGCAAAGCGGTTTAACAGCCAATCAACCGACATTGGAGCTTTTTCTATGAATTACGTTGATGGATATGTCCTCCCCGTTCCCACCAAAAACTTGGAGGCCTACGCCAAAATGGCGAAGCTCGCCGCCAAAGTCTGGATCGATCACGGCGCCCTCGAATATCGCGAGACCGTCGGGGAGGACCTCGACGCGCAATGGGGCGTCCCTTTCCCCAAGATGGTCAAAACCAAGCCCGGCGAAACCGTGGTCTTCGCTTGGGTCGTCTACAAGTCCCGCGCCCACCGCGACCGCGTCAACGAGAAGGTGATGGCCGATCCCCGCCTCGCCGCGTCGATGGATGAGTGCAAGGGCATCTTCGACTGCAAGCGAATGATTTGCGGTGGCTTCACCACGCTGGTGAAGGCCGCGGCCAAATCCAAACCCAAACCCAAAAAATAAACGTTATGAGCGACGACAAGACCGAGAATTGCGGCATGGCCCTGGGCAACATCGTCTGGTTCGAAGTCCCGGCCGACGACACCGGCCGCGCCCGGAAATTCTACGCCGACCTGTTCGGCTGGAAATCCGAGCCCATGCCCGGCTCTCCCTTCGAATATTTCCACATCGACACCGCCGGCAACGACGGTTCCCCCGACGGCGGCTTGATGAAACGCCAGAACCCGGGGCAGCGCGGCATCGTGAACTACGTCCTCGTCACCTCGGTGGACGAGTCCGCCGCCAAGGTCCAGGCCCTCGGCGGTTCCATCTGCATGCCCAAGACCCCGGTCCCCGGCATGGGCGCCTTCGCCATTTGCCAGGACACCGAGGGCAACACCTTCGGCCTCTGGGAAGCCGCGCCCCGGTGATCCGCCGCCGGGTCAACGCCCGGCCGCGAATTCCTCCACCAGCGTAGCTCCCCGCTCCAGCGCGTTCTCGGCCCGGATTCTCTCCCGGGCCACCCCGGCCTTTTTCCGGAACTCGGGCGCCAGCAACTGCCTGAGTTTCCCCGCGATTTCCTCCACATCCCGCTCCCGCGGGGATCCTCCGCGCGCCACCAGGCGATGCATCGAGGCCGTGTGCAGCCCCGCCCCCATCCGCTCCACCCGCGCCCCATTGTCCAGTTGGTCGAACCCCAGCGGCAGGATCAACTGCGGAACCCCCGCCGCCAATCCCTCCGCCGTCGTCCCGATCCCTCCATGGTGCGCCACCGCCGCGCATTCCGGGAACACTTCCCGGAACGGGATGAAGCCCGCGTGGAACATCCGCGCGGACGGCACGGGCTCATGATGCCGGCTCAGGAACAGTCCCTGTGCGTCCAGCCTCCCGCAGACCCGGCTCGCCGTCTCAAACAACTGTCCCCCGTGCATCATCCCGGATCCAAACGTGAACACGACCGTCGGTTTCGGCCCGCCCAAAAACTCCGGCAGCCCCGGCGGCAATCCCCGTTGGATCGCCCCGTCAAAACGCGGGAACCCCGTCAGCGCGATCCCCACGGGCCAATCCGCCTGCGGCGGCCCATACCATTCCGGAAACATCCCCAGCGTCAGTTCGCGGGAAAGCCAATCCTTCAGGATTCGCCCCTTTGGCTTCAAGCCAAGCGAACGCCGGACCCGGTTCAGCGCCGGGCCCACCAGCGCGTCGGCCACCATCCCGATCACGCGGAAAGCCATCGTGTGCATGATCGGTGGCGCCCATCTCGGCAGCCCGGGAATTGGCATCAGCGGCGGCGCGCTCGCGCTCGGAATCATCCACGGCTGCAGCACGACGGTCGCCAGCGGAATCCCCAGCTTCTCCCGCGCCAGCATCGCCGCAAGAATCGCGGGGTTCGCGATCAGGACGGTCCCGGGCCCGGCGCAAATTCCGCTCAACAGCGTGTATTGCGGCCCGATCATCCCGGCTCCCCATCTCGCCGTCCGCCGCGCGGTTTTGATCGGATGCCAGAAGTCCGGGTGGCCCAGCAGGTCCCGCATCGTCTCCGCCGAAACCAGTTGCTGGAACTCCAGCCAGTGCGCCCCCGCCAGGTCCGAATAATTCTCCGCCGCCACGAGCGTCACCCGGTGCCCCCGCGCCTTTAGCGCCACGCCCAGCCCCACAAACGGCAGCACGTCCCCATCCGTTCCCAGCGAAGCCAAAACGGCGTGCATCATCCTTGGACCGCCCGGGCTTCCCTCCGTTTCAAGCCAACCCTCCGGAGCCTCAGGATTTCAGTTTCTCCGCCGCCCACTTCAGCGATTTGCGCACATTTTCGTCCTCGAACGCCAGCCGCTCCGCCGGGCTCAACCCCGTCGTTCTCGGCAGGGATGGGCTTGGGTTCGACTTGATGTTCTTCCATCCAAACGCCAGCCGCGCCGCCTTCGGTTTTTCAAATGTCTTCCAATACTGCTCCGTCAGGCACGGGATTTTCAGCGGATCACGCGTGATCATTTCGAGGTTCAGCCTCACCGCCGGGTTCGCCGTCCGCAGCATCTCCACCAACTGCGCAATCGGAAGAAAACCGTCCCCCAGCGGCACTTCGCTCAGCAGGAATCCCTCCTCATACTCCTGGACGCCCATGTCCTTCAGGTGCGACGTGAACACCAGCGGCCCCAGCGCCGTGATCAGTTCGAACGGCCCCTCGATCAGCGCCAGCCCGTTCCCTGTGTCCACGCACCCCCCGATCCATTCGCTGCTCAATTTCTTCAGGATCTCAACCTGCTCCGCGATCAGCCAATCTTTGTGGTTCTCCACCCCAAGCTTCAATTTGTTGGCCTTCAGGATCGGCTCCGCCCGCCTCAGCGCCTGCTCGCTCGTCTCCCGGAACGCCTTGAACTCCTCCAGGGACTTGAACGTTTCATACCGCCGCCCCATCAGGCACGCCGCGCGCGCCACCGTCGCTCCCGCCGCCACCGCCGCCTTCACCTGCTCCGTGAACAGCTCCGTCTCCGCCTCCGATTTCGGCAAGGTCAGGTTCCCCTCAAAATAAACGCCCAATTCCTCCGCCCGCTCGCGGATTCGCCCCGCGTTGGGCTGCTCCTCCGGCTTGATCGCGATCTGCACCCCCGCCGCCCCCATCGAATGCGCGTATTCCAGGAACGTCAGCGCATTGCTGAATTTAGCCCCAGAATTCGGTTTCCAAGCCTCCGTGTAGGAATGCTGGACGATCCCGATCCCAGTGGATTTGTTCGACGTCTCTGCCATGCCTCACGCGGCCCGGAGGGCCTTTAATTCCTTGTCCCACGGCGCCCGGTACGGCCGAGTCAGCCAGCGGCTCGCGTCCGCGTCGCCGATGATCTCCTGCCGCGCGTCGTCCCATTTCAGCTTCCTCCCCACCCGCAGCGAAATGTTCGCCAAATGGCACGTCTTGGAGACGTCGTGGCTTGAGGCCAAATCGCTGTTCGGCGTCTTCCGCGATTTCACGCAGTCCAAAAAGTTCTGCGCGTGCTGGATGTATTGCGGCTGGTAGCCCGGCGAGCTCACCGCCTGTTTCTCCGCCCAAAACTGGTCCGCCGGCTCGTCCACCGGCTGCGGCCCGCCCACCGGGTGCCCGCCGATGATCTTGGCGAAGGTGTTCGTCGGCGAAACTTTCTTGTCCGGCAAAATGTCGAACCCATCCCGCCCCAGCGTCATCGTCGCCTTCGTGCCCATGAAGGTCAGCGAGCCCATGCTGCTCGTCCCCGCCCCGGCGGTCGCCTCCCGGAATTGGACCACCGCCGGAAAGTTCGGATACTCGATGATGGCGTCCTGCGTGTCCGGCACCTCGCCGTTGTCCTTCAGGAAATACCGCCCCCCGGCGCTCGTCACGGCCTTCGGGCCCTTGATGTCGAAAATCCAATGAACGATGTCCAGTGAATGGTGCCCCAGGTTCGTCATCTGCCCCCCGCTGTAATCCCAAAACCATCGGAAATGATAAATCCCCCGGTTCGAGTTGTATCGCCGCTGCGGCGCCGGCCCCAGCAGCATCTCCCAATCCAGCCCCTCCGGCGCCTCGCCGTCCGGCGGATTCCCAATCCCCGGCATCACATTCCGGAAAAAATTGCACTGCACGCTCACCACCTCCCCAATCGCCCCATTCCTCAGCAAATCCTTCGCTTGGTGGTAGTGCGGCGCCGACCGCTGCTGCGTCCCCACCTGCACCACCCGCTTCGTCCGCGCCGCCACCTTCTGCATCCATTCCCCCTCCTTCACGAACAAATGCAGCGGCTTCTCGCAGTACACATCCTTCCCCGCGTCGCACGCCATCATTGTTTGCAGCGCGTGCCAATGGTCCGGCGTCGAGATGCACACCGCGTCGATCGATTTGTCCTCCAGCAGCTTCCGGAAATCAGGGTAATCCTTGCAGTCCGGTCCCGCCATTTCCCGGCACGCCTCCGCGCGCGGACGGAACGCCTCCGCCACCGCCGCCACGGTCGATCCCTTGTTCGCGTGGAAATTCCGGGCGTGAATCCGCCCCACCAAACCAAAGCCAATGATTCCCACGCGCACTCGCTCGTTCGCCCCCGCGATCTGCGCGTACGACCGCGCGGAAAACGCGGCCGCCACCGTCGTCGCCGCCGTCCTTTTTAGGAAGTCTCGCCTCGTTCTCTTCATAAATTCATCCTCTCATTGCGCCGTCCAGCCGCCATCCACCGTCAACGTCGTCCCGGTCACGAAACTCGCCCCCGGCGAGGCCAGGAAAATCACGCAGCCCTCGATCTCGTGCATCTCCCCCCACCGCCCCATCGGGATTTTCGACACAAAATTCTGGTACGCCTCCGGGTTCTGCAGCAGCGGCTTGTTCATCTCCGTCCCAAATGGCCCCGGGCAAATCGCGTTCACCGTGATCCCATTTTTCGCGAACTCCAGCGCCTGCGTCTTGGCCAGCAGGATCAACCCCGCCTTGCTTGCGGTGTAAGGCGGCCGCCCCGCCAGCGCGATCTGCCCCAGCATGCTCGACATATATATGATCCGGCCCCATCCCTTGCGGATCATCCCCGGCGCCGCCGCCTTCGAGCAGATGAACGGCCCCGTCAAATTGATGTCGATCACCTGCCGCCATTCCTCCAGCGCCATCTCGACCGTCGGCTTGCGGATGTTGATCCCCGCGTTGTTGATCAGGATGTCAATGCCCCCCAGTTCGCCCTCCGCCGCCGCCACGATCCGCTCCGCGTCCTCCGTCCTCGTCACATCCCCGCCCGTGCCCAGCCCGCGCACCCCATGTTTCTCGGCCACCTGCGCCGCCGCCGCCTTGGCCTCCTCCGCGTGCCGCGAACTGATCACAATGTTCGCCCCCACACTGGCCAGCGCGTGCGCCATTTGCAGCCCAAGCCCTTTCGTCCCGCCCGTGATCCAGGCGGTTTTTCCATCAAGCCGAAACAACTCCAAACTCATAAGTGCGGGGAACGCTCCCAGCGTGCCTTCGGGGCGGGCGGGCTGTCAATGTTTCCGGCCGCCCTCACGCCATCCACGCCTTCAGCGTCCTCACGTCCTGGCCCAATCGCCCGACCATCTCCTTGCCCGCTCCATGGTCGTACTCCGCGTGGTGCGAAATCGGCCCTTCGAACCCCGTCCCCTTCAGCCAGTCAAAAAAACCCCGGCTCAACAATCCTTCGCCCAGCGGAACCCACTTCGCCCTCGCCCCCTGCGCCGTTTTCTCCCACACGAAATCCTTCACCGACACCGTCATCATGTGCGGCCGCATCAGTTTCGCCTCCGTCGGCCACGAGAGCCCCCCCTCAATCTGCGCGTGCCCAATGTCGAAAAAGATTCCCAGCGCCCGCGGATCCAAATCCTGGATCGCCGTCCAGATGTCCCACACCGCCGCCCCGAAATAGTCGCTGCCCGAATGGTTCTGGATGCCCCCGGTGATCCCAATCTCCCGGTTCATCGCCGCGACGTCCTTCAGTTGCGCCGCGAATTCCCGCACCTGCTCCGGAATCGCCCTCTGCTTGGCATATTTGAAAAATCCCAGCCGATAGCGTTTCACCCCCAGCTTCGCCGCCGTGCGCAGCAACGTCTCCGCCCCAGGGTGATCGGCCCGCGTGATGCCCGTCGTGATCAGCGTCACTTCCTTGCCCACTTTCTTCAGCGCGCCGATCAGCTTCGGCAGCTCC
>CAZSXX010000003.1:31311-33429 GCA_964611245.1 uncultured Verrucomicrobiota bacterium
CAGCTCCTCCGCCGCCCGCTCCGGCTCGATGTGCCCCTTCGGCCTCACCGGGCACTCAACCCCATCCCACCCAATCACCGCCACCACCTCCGCCGCCGCTTCGTGGCCCAGATTTTGAAATGGCTTGGTGAAGCCAATGATCTTGGCCCGCGCCGCCGGCCCCTGCGCGCGCAAGGGCAGGGCGGCCGCCAATGACAGCCCGGCCATGAACTTGCGCCGCGTCAACCGGGATGTTCTCATGGCTGATTGAGTTGAATTTCCAAAACCGCCCTTCGGTACCGCGTCAATCGCGGCTCGCCCGTGTCCGTCGCCGCCACGATCACATGCACCGTTTTTCCCGCCTCACTCTCCGGCGCCCGCGCCCGCGCCCGCGGCGAATTCTCCGCCTCCAGTTCGCCCGTCCCTTGGCAGGTCCCCGCCTCCCCGTAAATGAACCATTCGTAATCCAGCGGCTGCCCATCCGGATCCGCGCTCCCCATCGCGTCCAAATCCACCCATTCCCCGGGCTTGCATTTGATCCGGATGATTTCATCGCCATCCAGGCCATTCAGTCGCACGCGCGGCGGATGGTTCCCCGAGCCCCGGGGCTTGACGCACCACTCCAGGCGCGCGCGGAAATCATTCTGCAAATGCGCCGCCCACCGCTTCAGCGTGTTGTCCCGGTGCGTCGATCCCCCCCAAGTGTCCGCTTGGCTCGCCCAGTAATATGGCAGCCCCGGAAAATCCGCGCGCGGCCCATACCGTCCCGCCCAACTCCCCCATGTCGGCTCGTCCGGATCATTCATCCCCGTCGGGACAAGGTACAGGAAGCTCGGCGTGTCCCCTTCCTTCTGCCAATGCGTCGTGTTCGTCGGATACAGCGCCCCCAGCGGCCCGTGGTCCTTCAACACGTGTTCCACCAAGTTGAATCCGCCCGCCGTCGCGGTGATCCCCGAAAACCGGTGGTACCACCGCTTCCCCTCCAGCGGCGGCTGCCAGGTGTTGATCCAAAATTTCCACCCCGGCGCACGCTCCCGATGGCTCACCAGCAGCGTGTCCCCGCAAATCACCCGCAGCTTCCCCTTGAATTTCGCGTAACCCTCCTCGCCCCGCTCCCGCAGCACGCGGTCCAGCGCCCGCTGCATGTTGTTCGTCGCCGCCCCGTGGTCCGTCCCCCAGTCGCTGTACCAGATCGGCCGCGCGTCCGGCGCATCCACCGCGCGGATGATCAAGTCGACTCCTTCCTCCGTCCCGTTGTATCCCGCCGCCGTCTTTTTCAGCAACTGCTCCGCCGTCGGATACCTCGCGTCATGCGCCACCAGGTTGGTCCAGCACTCCCCATACGCGCGGATCAACTGCCGCACAATCCCCAGCCCCGTCCGTTCCCGGTTCCGGTTCTCGCCCGCCCTCGCCGTCTCCCGGTTGGCGATGATCCCGTCCACCTGCCATTCGTTGGCGTAAAGTAAAAACCGCACCAGCGATTGCTCGTCATCCGGATCCCCGCCCGCGTCCGTCTCGATGATCAGCCGCAACGGCTCGGCCCCCGCCAGGGCCGGTCCGAACAGCAGCAAGAAAATCGCCAGCCGCATCCGCTCACTTCCTTTCCATGGGACCAACATATTCCCGCGCCACCACCACGTCATCGAACCACACCGCCTGCGAATCCTTCCAATACTGCTTGGTCGGATCCCCCTCGTCATACCCGTAATGCTCCATCCACAGGCAATTCACCTTCAAATCCATGTCCACCCGCCAGCGGATCCCCGTGAACTCCCCCGCCAATTTCCCGTCCACCCACATCGCCTGTTTCCCGTCCGCCTTCTCCGGCCCCGTGTTCGCCTCGATCATGAATTCCCAGCAATGCCATTTGTCCAGCGGTGGGATCACCCGGTCCGGCCCCGCCGCCTGCCCGCCCGTTGGCCCCGGCGGGAAAAACTGGTTCCCCCAATACTTCCCCTTCATTTTCGGGTCCGGCGTCATGTCCATGAAGTAGCTGTATAAATTCACCTCCCCCGGTGGCGGATTCTTCCCCCACGCGAACCACGGCTCCATCCCCGTCGAATAGTACGTCCCATTCGGCTTCAACCCCGCCTTCCCAAACGCCGACCACCGGTTCTTCTGCTGGTTCGCCCCCAGCCA
>CAZSXX010000003.1:33439-34738 GCA_964611245.1 uncultured Verrucomicrobiota bacterium
AATGGTGGTTGTACTGGTAGTCCGCCGAAAACTTCACGTAGAACCGCGCGTGGACCTTGTCCGCCCCCGGCATGAACCACTTGATCGCGTCCCCGCCCTGGTTCTTCCCGCGCTCCATCGGGATGTGCACGCAATGGCCCCCGCTGTTCGGCAGGCTGTTCGTGATCGTGATCGTCCACCGCTTCTCATCCCATTTCTTCAGGTCGCCCGACTCGAAATTGTCCGCGAACAGCACCGCTGGATCCTTCTCGATCCCCACGTCGTTCGGATATTTCGCGGCGATCCCCTTCGGGGTCTGCGCCCCCGCGCCCAAAGCTCCCGCCACCAGCGCGCATCCGATCAAACCCCGCGCTTTCATTTCTTCTTCACCGCCGCCGGTGGTGGCAATTTCCCGTCCAGTTCCAGCGCTCTCACGTCGATTTCCGCGCTCACTCCCCCCTCCGGGATCGCCAGGCCCAAAGTCCACAGGACCCCCTGCGTCACAAACCTCCGGTACACCGGCAACTGCCAGTTCGCGTGGAAATGCAGCCCCACAAATCCAAATGACCTCCCCCCGTCCGGCCGCGCGAACGCCCACGCCACCATCTCGTCATTCCCCTCGATCTTCACCGTCAGCAGCGGCTGGATGTCCCCCCTCTTCTCCAGCCGGTAATAATGCTCGTCCACCGCCGTGAAATCCGGCACGCCCCGCAGGATCGGGTGCTTCGCGTCCACGCGCACATAATCCCCCTGGCTCACGACGTACTTCCTTTGCGGCCCCCCGCGCGTCGCCCCCAGCAACGCCAGCTGCCCCTCGATATACTGCGCCTCCTTCGCCCCGACGCTCCAGTGCAGCGCCGTGATCCCACCGCTCCGCGCCGCCAGCCGTTTCAGCGCCTCGTGCCGCTTCGCGTCCCACTGCATCCACCGCGCCCCCTCCGTCACCAGCAGCACGATCCCGTCCGCCCCATCGATCAGCTTTGGCCCCTCCGCCCACGGCTCATCCGCGCTCACAACCGTCATTTGAATCTCCGGCCGCCCTTTCAGCAGCTCCGCCACCACCCGAGCCCCCGCGTTGAACTCATGCGTCGTCGGCGGATGCCCATCCGATCCCTGCCCGACAATCAGCAGCCGCTTCGGTTTCTCCCCGGCCCACCCAGGCACCGTGAGGGAGACAAAAACGGCGAGGACGGTCACCAACCTGCGGCCAATTCTCATAGGGATGCCCCATCTTCCCTCCGCCACGTTTGCAATTCAACGATATTTCCCTCCGGATCGCACACGTAACACAGCGTCAGCCGCCCCGCCCCGGGGATCTCC
>CAZSXX010000004.1:0-5615 GCA_964611245.1 uncultured Verrucomicrobiota bacterium
CGAGGACCTGACATCCTTCTTCGTAACCGCGGCGGAGGGGGCCGGCCTCCCGCTGGTCCTGTATAATTTCCAGGCGATGACAGGCAAGCGCCTCACGCCGGAAATTGTCCGGGCTGTGGCCAGCCAAGTTCAAATTGGCGGACTCAAGCACAGCGCGGGGGATTTTCAGGAACACAATCCACTCGTCGAACTAGGCCGCGAATTCAACTTCAACGTCCTGACCGGCTGGGACACCCATATCGCGGAGGCGATGGCGGTCGGGGCCAAGGGCTGCATCGGAGGCCTCGGCAACTTGGTCCCGGAGTTGATGAAGAAAATCCAGGGCTTGGTGGCCAGTGGTCGCGCGGAAGAAGTTTTGGAGCCGGCCCGGCAGATGAAGCGGATCGGCGAGATCGTCGGCTCGCTGGAGTTCCCGCTGAACGTCGGCGCGGCCATGGAGGCGCGCGGGTTGGAGGTGGGGGAACTCAAATCCACCGTGTCGCCCGGCACTCGAGCGCGCTACAACGCCCTGCGTGACGCCATGCGCAACCTGCTGGCCGAACTTGGTATCGCCACCGTCAATCGATGAAAACGCCTGGCCCGCAATACAAATGGCACGTGGTGGCCATGCTATGGTTCGTCTGCTTTTTCAACTACGCGGATCGGCAGGCGATCTCAGGGATTTTTCCCAAGCTAAGGCAAGAATTCGGGTTTGATGACGAGCAGATCGGGCTGATTGCCTCCGCGTTCATGTGGGTTTACGCGGGCGGCGCGCCCTTCGCGGGATTCATTTCAGATCGATTCCGCCGCAAAGACCTGATTCTCGGCGGCTGCCTTTTTTGGAGCTTTGTCACGGTGGCGACCGGCTGGTGCAGCAAGCTGTGGCATTTCGTGACCGTTCGGGCCCTGGAAGGATTCGGGGAGACATTCTATTTCCCGGCGTCGATGTCCCTCATCAGCGACTACCACAATGCGGAATCGAGGTCCCGCGCGATGGCGTTCCACCAATCCAGCGTCTACGCCGGGTCCATCGTGGGGGCCTGGGCTGGGGCGTGGTTCGCCGAGAAGTACGATTGGCGGCTGGGCTTTTACATTTTCGGCGGCGCGGGAATGATTCTTTCCATTTGCCTTTACAGATTTCTGATTGAGCCCAGGCGCGGGCAGGCGGAAACCGCCGCGCCAACCGGCGAGGCAGAGAAAGACTGGACTGTCAAAGAGACCCTGCGCGCGGTGTTCAAGACACCCAGCGCACTTTTCATCATGGGCGCATTTGTGGCCGCGAATTTCGTCGCCACGATCTTCCTGATGTGGACCCCAACCTTCCTCGTCGACAAATTCCACTTCCGCCTGACGACGGCTGGCCTCAGCGGAAGCATCTTCATCCACCTCGCCAGCGCCTGCGCCGTCCCTTTGGCGGGATGGGCCTCCGATTCCTTGGCCAAACGATTCCCCGGGGGGCGCCTGATGACTCAAGCCGCCGGACTCTTGGCCGGTGTCGGCTTCATTTTCATGCTCGGGTTCACTGACAACGTGAAAACCCTTTTGATTGTCATGGTCTTTTTTGGCATCTGCAAAGGGTTTTACGACGCCAATATCTTCGCGAGCCTCTACGACGTGGTCCCGCCGAGGGCGCGCGGCACCGCCGCTGGGATCATGAACACAGTGGGCTGGACCGGCGGGGCGCTGGGCCCGCTTGCTTTTGGGAGCTTCGCCAAACGGGGCGCCGGTTCCAGCGTGGAAAACATGAGCCACGCCATCACTTTTTGCAGCGCGTTCTACCTCGTGGCCGCAATTCTCCTGATCATCGCCATCACCATGCACTCCAAGAGGGATGTCCAGCGGGTTTGGGTCACTTCCTGATGCAGTAAAGGCTTTCCGCCGTCCGGATCAACAATTGCCCATGCGAAGCGACAATCGTCGAGCGCACGGGCGCTTCGCCCATTGGAATCGTCGAGAGAACCTTGCCATCCTGGGCGTCCATCACCAGTGCCGTGCCAGCCTCGCTGATCATGTATATCCTACCGTCCGCCCCGGTGGGGGACGACCAAATCGGCTCACGCACCTCGATTTTCGACTGCCACACCTTCTCCCCGGACTCCGGTTTGAGCCGGGTCACCACGTGCCGATCGCCATCCAGCACGAACAGATGCCCTTGGTAGAAGAGGGGCGTTGCCCAGTCCGTCGGATTCTCCGTCAGCTTCCAGGCGAGATGGCTGGACGTAATGTCCCCCTTTCCGCCCGCCTTGAATGCGTACACAGGATCGCGTTTCGGCGCCGAGGCGAAGATCATGCCGCCGCCAACCACAGGGCTCGGGACGATGCGCCACCACGGATCATTCTTCGGGTTCAATCCCCCTGCCCGCCAAATTTCCCGGCCGGTGGCCGAGTCATGGCCAGAGATGCAGTCCCCGCCTAAAACAAGGATTTCATTGCCGGCTGGACCCGCAAAAGGGATCGGGCTCGCGTAGGATTCCTTGGATTCCTGGCGGGCATTGGACTCGCGCGCCTGTTTCCATATGTTTTTTCCCGTCGCCGGATCGATGCACAGAAGAAAGGACTCACGGGTTTCCTTGCCGTCCCGCGCGTGGGTGTATCCTTCCGGGACAGGCGAAGTCTGGAGCACCTGCACGTAGAGGCGGCCCTCAAACAAAAGGGGGCTCGAGCCATAAAGCCACATGATGGCAAACTTCCCATATTCTTCGGCGAGGTTCCGTTTCCAAAGCTCCTTGCCCGAAAAATCGAATGCCGCCAAGTCGGCCGTGCCGAAGAGCGCAACCACAACCTTCCCATCCGTGACAGGTGACGGGGAGGACATGTTGCTGCGCGGCCCCGCGTTCCGATCGCCAATGCCCACCTGTTTTTGCCAGCGCACCAAACCGTCCTTGCGGTTCAGGCAAAGCAAATGGAGGTTCTTGGACGCGTCCGGCGAGGAAAGAAAAATATGTTCACCCCAAACAACCGGCGTTGAGCCCGAGGGGCCCGGCAGCGGGGTTTTCCACGCAACGCCGTTCGTTTTGTCCCATGCCTGGGGAAGGTCCTTCTCATCGGTTGCTCCATTGTGCGTAGGCCCGCGCCAATGCGGCCAATCCGCGGCCCCGGCGCCCGCCACCATCAAGACTCCAAGAAAACCAGCTCGCAGCATCTTCATGACATCATCCTTTCGATTGGGTCGCGAAGGATGGTTCGGCCCCGAAAATGTTGCGAGCAGAATTCACGCGATCGAACCGTCCTTTTTGGCCCTCGAATGGAGCGCAAGCCCCTCCGCGTTTTGCTTGCGCGGTTCGGGATTCGGGTCATGATCCAAGCATCCCTTTATGAACCAGAATTTGCCCCGCCGGTCTCCAGTCACGCGCCGGACCTTCTTGAAAACCGGAGCCATTTTGACCGCAGGCGTGGCCGCGCTTTCCGCCGGTGCCCGCGCCCAGACCAACAAAAACAGCAGGCTGCGGATTTTTCAGATCGGTGCGGGGGGCATCGCGTCCCTTGAACGCTCGCAATTGAAGGGATACGCCGCCGCGGAATTTGTCGGATTTTGCGATATGAACCAATTGGAACTGGACAAGGTGGCCGCTCAGTATCCTGGATCCTTCAAAGAAACCGACTATCGGGCCGCCTTCGCCAACCGGGCGGATCAGTTTGACGCTGTCATCGTCGAGACCCCCGATTTCCATCATGCGCCGATGATGCTCACGGCGATGAAACACCGAAAACATATCTACGGCCAGAAGCCGTTGGTGCATCAACTGGACGAACTGCGGATGATCAAGGAGGGCCTGAAAGCGCGTCCGGAATTGGTCACCCAAATGGGGAACCAACGGGCCTGCATTCCTGGCCGGATGCAGGCGGTGGAAATACTCCGCAAAAATCAGCTCGGCAAGCCCGTCGCGGCGTACGTGTGGACGGGCGGCGTTTCGCGCGGCCATTATTTCGCCGATCCTTGGAGCAATTACACCTTGGGGCAGCCGGTGCCGGACACTTTGAATTGGGACCTCTGGCGCGGGCCGCTTTCGACGGACATTCCATACAGCGACGACATCTTCCCTCGTCGGTGGCGCGCTTTCTGGGAAACGGGTGGCGGCCAGTTGGCGGATTGGGGATGCCACCTCCTCGACTTGATCTACTTCGCCTACGACCTTCCCGCGCCGGAGGCGGTCCTGACCCACACCATGCGCGCCGCCAACACCGGCCACTCCGCCCACAACCAAAGCACGTTGACCTATCCGGGCGGCGGAAAATTCGCGCGGGAGAAATTTGTCGTGCAATACAACGACAACGGACTGATGCCCTCCTTTGCGGCCCTCGGTTTGCCAGCCATGAAAGTGCCCTCCAACCACACCATGGTTGTTTGCGAAGAAGGAACTTTGCTGCTCCAATCAGAAGGGAAAATCACGATCTTCCGCAAGGGACAGATCGTGGAGAACGAGCCGATGCCGGAAGTCGCCCCCAGAAACCATTGGAAGGATTGGGTGGATAATTGCCACGGCGCAAAGAAACCCCTGTGGACACCGTTCGACATCGGCGTGCGGATCACGGAACCCGCCTTGCTGGCGGTCAAGGCCACGCGCTATCCAGGGGAGGAACTGCGTTGGGATGGAACCTCGCATCGCTTCACCAACAGCGAGAAAGCGAACAATGAAATCGTCCAAAGACAATACCGGCCGGGATTTGAGCCGCCCGCAGTGACGTGAGCCGACCGGCGGGGAGAGCGGCGCAACCTCGGCAATAGGCTGGACAGAACTAGCCACCCGTTGCACAGATGGCGGGCGACTGATGTGGCGATTGGCTCCATTTTATCTCGCGGTTGCCGCCGCCCCGCTTTTGTTTGGCGGTGTCAAACCTGAGTGCCAGGCCGCGCTCGGAATCCTCCTGTCCTTGGGGCTGATACTCACCACGAAGGATCGCGCCGCCGTCGGCGCTCTTTTTCCTCAATGGACCACTATTTTGGCCGGCCTCCTCCTTCTGCTGCCGATCCTTCCCCTGCCCTTCAGCGTGGTGGAATTGGTCAGTCCTGAGCGCGCGGCGTTGGCTGTCCGTTTTCCCATCGACCAACAAGTTCCAAACTGGCTGACGCTCTCCGTTTCGCCCGCCCGCTCCCTCCATCGCCTATGGGAAGTCGCCCTCGCTGTCGCGGCGTTCATCCTGGCGCGCCACGCGGCATTACAACCGCGAGGATTCCAGCGGCTCGCCATCACGCTAGCCGTTGGATTGGCGCTCTTGGGGGCAAGCGACATTTGGTCAGGCGCCCATGGCCGTGAATCCGTTTTGGGGCTCTGGGCCATATCTTGGGGCAAGGGAGCCGGCACCTTCGCCAACCGAAATCATTTCGCAAACTGGATTTATGTCGCCGCCCTTTTTTGCGTCGGCTGGATTCTGCGCGAAGCGCGACGTAACAGGAATCGAGCCCCTGTGGCGGTGACGGTTGGGGTGTCTCTCGCGACCATCTTCGCCTTGGTCATGGCGCTTCTGAGCGCATCCCGTGGGGGCGCCCTCGCCTTCGTCGTTGGAATTGGTGTCCTGCTGTTTTCGCTTCGAAAGGCCACCCGGCAGGTGGGCTTTGCCCTCGCCGGCTCGCTGGCCATCACAGCCGTCGCGGCGGCGGCGCTGTTCGCGGCGGAACCACTCCTGGACCGGCTGCG
>CAZSXX010000004.1:5625-12607 GCA_964611245.1 uncultured Verrucomicrobiota bacterium
CGTCGAATTCGCGGCGTCCGGCAGTCGGCAAAAGTCTTGTCATCGCTGCCGTGGCCTGCGCGGTCCTGATCGCCGCGGAACCGCTGTTGGAACGCCTCCGTGCCGGAGGCGGGGCAAGCTCTCTTTCCTACAAAATGGAGATCTGGCGCCAGACTTTGTCTCAAGCCCGACAGTTCTTGGTTTTCGGAGCCGGACCCGGTTCCTTTGTTCGTGTTTTCAATCATTACAAGGAAGCCCACGGGGATGGAACCTTTTGGCACGCCGAGAACGATTATATCGAACTGATTCTGGAATTGGGTTTTCCATTGGCTCTGCTCGCGTTCGGCGGATTGATCCTGGCCGCCGCCAGAATTCGCCGTGAATCCTCACGGGATGCCGCGGGAATTCTCGCGGCGCTGGCTGCCTTTGGCATTCATGCCAGTGGAGAATTCGTTTCCCATATCCCCGCCAATCTCATCCTCGCATCCGCATTGCTCGGGACCGCTGCGGCCCGTTGGACACCGGCCCGCTCCGCCGAAATCCACAAGCCTGGCCGCCGTCGGCTTTATCCCTTCATTCGACTGATGGGGCCGCCCGTTTTTCTGGCCGCCTCCCTGCTCCAATTCACCGCCGCTTTTCATTCCTGGCGGACCAACCGCGCCTTGACTCCAACGGAAGCCGCAAAGAGCCTGGACCGCTCACTTGCGCTATGGCCATTTGCGGTGGACCGCCAGATCGGCCGCCTGCGGATGGCATCGAATAAGGACTCGGCCGAAGTGTTGCGCACAATGGGTCGCGCGCTCCATTTGGATCCTCTGAATTGGAGCCTGCGCCTGGAACAAGCTTGGTTTGAGCTCGCCTACTCCACCAACCAAGCGCGCGCTTTGGCCCACGCTCAACTATGCGTCCGCTTGAATCCACTCCAGGGACAGATTCCACTGCGCTTTGCCCGCCATTTTGCGCTGAGCGATCCCGATTTGGCGCTGCAATTCCTCTCACTGGTCCATCCCTCGATTCCAGCGACCCACCGCGCGGCGCTTGACTTGGCGTGGAACATCACGCGGGATCCGGCGCAAGTTTGGAAGCTGACCCCCAACACCGTGCCCACCTTGTTGAACCTCGTTCATTTTGCGGTGGAATCGCGGTTGGCTGGTTTGGCGGCGGAAGCCTGCCAAGCCCTCGAAGGCCGCGTGCCGGCCACGGACCTCGCCGCGCTCCTCCTTTCCGTTGAACAACCCGGGCGGGCGTTGCGGGTCTTGGCCCAAGACGACTCTCTCCGTGGAAGAAGGTTTCGCATCCAGTCTCTTCACGACCTGAAACGCTATCCCGAGGCGATTGCCGAAGCAGAGTTGCTTTTCGGCGACTCCAGATTCGATGAGGCGCTGCGAAACCACATTGATATCACCGCCAGCTTCAGCCAACTCTTGTCCAATCATCAAGCCGCGCCCAGCGATCCTGTGGCTGCCCTGATGCTTGCGGAGAAAATAGCGGTTATGGCGCCGGTCAACCGGTCCCTGTTGAAAGATCTGGCGGAGAAATTCCCCACTGAACCGCGCATCGCCTTCCTGTTTTTCTCGTCGTTCGCAAAATTGGAAGATCCAGCCGCTGCGTCGACTGCGGGCGTTTCCTTGGCGTCACGACTGGCTCCCTGATCCCCGCATCGGGCATTCGTGAGGCCGTCGCGTCAGGTCGATATGGCTCCCCCCAGCAGTTTAGGATGATGCCATCAAGCGGGAAGGGGTGTCCTGCGTTTCCATGGCGTGGCCTCATTGAGGGTCCGGAATGGAGGGCGATGGTGCCCTGTATGAATATTAAATCTTTGTTAGTCCTGGCCGCCTCCGGAGCCGCGGTCGCTTTCACCACTGGCTGCTCGTCCACCGGCTACAGCTCAAGTGACTCGACGATGGATCAAAATGCCGCCTATCGATTCGTCAGCTCGTCGGGATGGACCCCCATCACGGACGTCCGCCAGCTCGGCAAATTCCCGCTGGAGTACAACCCAGTCACCTATGAGACCTATACATTCGCGGTCCCAGTGGCAAACAGCCAGACCATCGCCGCCACTGATAGCCTTCCCGAGTTTCGTGAAGACCTTCAGCCCGGCGAGGCCTTCGTCGAGGCGGCCGGGGCCGATGCCGAGAACCCCACAGTCAAACGGGTGATCCTTTACTCGCCGTTCGGCCGCACGGGGCTTTGATTGAATTTGGGCCGGAATATTTGACTTCGGCGCACGACATGGGGCCGTCTTGGGGAGGCGGCCCCATTCAGTTCTGAATGGGGTCCAATCTCGCAAGACTCGACGAGGCCTCGGTGAACTGAAAACGGGACACCGAGAAAAGCTTTCGGAACTGGAAAACCCCGGCGGACCGTTCGTTGAACCATACTCCGACCTGCGACCGGCTTCGTTCCATGGACCAGTTGAATCGGTCAATCTGCCCCAAGATCCCGCCCCAAAACTTGACTGCCTCCTCCATTCGCAACTCGATCCGGACAATTTCCGCCTCCCCTTCATCGATCCAAAGCTGGCCAGAGATTTTGTTCACAATCCGGTCTGCCATGCTGCGCGTTGCCGCGTCAGGCTGAGGCCGAAAGTCCAGCATCAGGACAGCCCGTCCGCTTTGGTTGGTCCGGCCCCTCACCGAAAAATGAAACCGCTCCAGCAGTTCGTCCGTGAGCCACGGCTGGGGCTTCGCTTGGTCCGCCGCCTTGTCCTGCGTCAGCGTGCGCCGAAGGCGCTGCTCCTCCGAACCGCGCGTGCGCTGCTCGGACTCAGACAGTTGCCGCCCGTCCACAGCCACCAACGTCGCGCGCGGAAGGCCATGCGCCAGGGTGACCTTGTACACCTTGTCGGTGCGCTTCTTGACCCTGCCGTCTCCGTCCAATTCCTCGACGACATTGGTTCGGGCGTAAAAATACCGGTTCGTGGCGGGCTCAGCGCACAACTCCTCCAAGCGCGCCTGCATGCGCCGCAACACCGACGCAGCATCCGGCAGCGGTTCGGCGCGCAGCGGCCAAGCCACCATCATCAGCAGCAGCAGCCTGGCCCCAACTCCTGTGGCGGCATTCATCGCACAAGAGTTGCGCAAAAAGTTTGCCTCGGCGAGCGGCATTTCGGCATGCTGGCGCAAATGATTACGCTGGTGGTGGGCACAAATCGGCCGGGCAGCCGCGCGCGTCTGGTGGCGCGCCAAGTGGAGGAGATTTACCGCAACCTCAAAGTGGAATTGACCGTTGCGGACTTGGCCGATCTGCCGCCGGAGATTTTCAACCCCTCATCCTACGAGGGGAAACCGTCCACGTTTGCCCCCTTTCAGGACGCGATCCTCGCCGCCGATGGCTTGGTCGTCGTCACCCCTGAATACAACGGAAGCGTCCCGGGCGTCTTGAAATACTTCATCGACATGCTGGAATTCCCAGCCAGCTTCGATCGGCGGCCCGTTTGTTTCGTTGGGGTCGCCATGGGCATGTGGGGGGCGTTGCGGCCCATCGAACAGCTCCAGCAAATCTTCGGCTACAGGAACGGCTTCATCTATCCGGAACGGGTGTTTTTGCCCCACGTCGACCGCCTTCTCGATTCGGAGGGACGCCTCACCGACTCGGACCTCTTGGATCGCCTGCGCAAACAAGCCGTCGGTTACGTTGATTTCGTCGAGAAAATAAAGGACGTCAAACTTCGCTGATTTATGAATTACCTCGCCCGTCACTTGGCTGTCTGCAGTTGGTCGCTGCAGCCTGAAAATCCCAAAGCCCTCCTGAAGAGCCTCGATGAAATTGGGATTCCCCGCGTTCAATTGGCCCTCGATCCATTGCGAGAGAACCCTGCCGTCTGGGGGAACTTCGCGGCGGAGGCGAAAGCGAACGGAGTCGAGATCGTCTCCGGGATGTTTGGCACATTGGGCGAGGATTACTCCACGATGGATTCCATCCGGCGCACCGGCGGGGTCGTCCCGGACGCGACGTGGGACCAGAATTGGAAAAACATCCAGGAAACAGCCGACCTCGCCAAGGACTTGGGCTTGAAACTGGTCACTTTCCACGCCGGATTCCTTCCCCATGAAGAATCGGATCCGGACTTCCGGAAATTGCAGGGCCGAATCGCCCAGATCGCCGACCTCTTTGCCAAAAACGGGCTGGAACTCGGCTTTGAAACCGGCCAGGAGGAAGCGGGAACCCTGCGGATTTTCCTCGAAGCGTTGGACCGCAAGAATGTCGGCGTCAATTTCGATCCGGCGAACATGATTCTGTACGACAAGGGCGACCCCATCGAGGCCCTTCGCACGCTCGGCCCATGGCTCAAACAATGCCATATCAAGGACGCGCGCAAAACAACGGTTCCGGGCCAATGGGGGGAGGAAGTGCCCGCCGGCACCGGCGAAGTGGACTGGAAAGCATTCTTCAAAACGCTTCAAAACCTCCAATACGACGGGTGGCTGTGCATCGAACGCGAGGCCGGCTCCCAGCGCGTGGCTGACATCCGCGCGGCGCGGGAAACGGTCGAATCGATTGGAATCTGATTATGGGCACCGTCAAAATCGGCATCGTCGGGCTTGGCTTCATGGCCGCCACCCACATCCGCGCCTGCCAAAAAATTCCCGCCGCCGAGATCGTTGCCCTTTGCAGCCCCAGCGGGCGCCACTTGGACGGCGATTTCACCAACGTGGCGGGCAACATCGCCACGGGAGATCCCCTCAAGCTGGATGTCTCCCGCCTCAAAACATTCCGCGACTTCGCGGAAATGATCGCCCTTCCAGAGATCGACTTGATCGACATCTGCGCGCCGACCGCCGCCCACCCGGCCTTGGCCCTCGCGGCTCTCGCCGCCGGAAAACATGTTCTTTGCGAGAAACCGATGGCGCGGACAAGCGCGGCCGCCAAGGAGATGGCCGCGGCCGCGCGCGCGGCGGGGCGCATCCTGATGCCCGCGATGGCCCTCCGCTTCTGGCCCGAATGGGCCTGGCTCCGCGAAACAATTCGCACGCAACAGTTCGGACGCCCCCTCTCGGCGCGGTTTCGGCGCGTGGCGGAGCCTCCCGCCTGGGGCAAGAAACATTTTGGCGATGGGGCGCTGTCGGGCGGCGCGCTGCTGGATCTCCATATCCATGACACCGATTTCGTCCAGTTCGCGTTTGGCCGCCCACAGGCCGTGTTTTCCAAGGGATACACTAAATATACCGGCGCAATCGATCACGTGGTCACCCAATATGATGTGCCGGGAGGTCCCATCGTCCACGCGGAAGGCAGCTGGGCCATGGCGCCCGGTTTCGGGTTCAACATGTCGTACACCGTGAACTTCGAGCGCGCCACCGCCGATTACGACATCGCTCGCGGCGCGGACGCGCTGAGACTCTCAACCGAAGGCAAATCAAGCGTGATTGCCTGCGCGGGCGGAGACGGATATCTGGGCGAGATCCAGCACTTGATAGCGCAAATCCAGTCCGGCGCCTCCAGCGCGGATGTGACTGCGGACGACGGTGTGGCAGCTTCCCAAATCTGCGAAGCGGAGGAGCTCTCGATCCAGTCGGGCCGTCCCGAACCGGTCGTTTATTAGCCGCTGAAGTCCCGTCTTCGGCCCCGGTCCCCCCGGGGGGATCCCCGATGGGGATTTTTCAAATCCTTCACAGCAACCGGGCGCGACCCTTATTAAGCCTACGGCTGAACCCCGGATATTGGTTCAGAGCCGCCGGGCAACGTCGATTCGTGCCTTGGCCCGATGTTGGCCAAGCCTCCCCTCTGTTTTCATGATGGCCGGAGACAAGAGAGAAAACCAATCAAGAGGACATACATGAAGAGACTACGAAACCATATCTGCTTAATCGCGCTGTGCGGGATGGCGGCATTTTTGACCGGCTGCGGCGGGGACGATGACGGCCAGCCCGTGCCCCAAAACCAATCTGGCAACGCCCCCTCCTCGCTGGAAAGCAGAAGCTACAACCTGAGTGGCCAATCCACGGCCTCCAGGGTTACCTTCCTCGACGCGACCCGCTATCGCCTCGAGCAAGGCGGCGCCACGGAAGACGGAACGTTCACCGCCCGCAAACTTAACGGCGATGTCTGGGAGGTAACGACCACCAATGGCGGCAACACTGAGACGGCAATTCTGACTCTGACCTTCGGCGCGAACGGGACAGGCTCCTACACCTACCAACGGCCGGGGCAGCCCGTCGTCAGTGGTTCGTTCAGCGCCAGCTCCGGATCGACCACGACAGGCGGCAACGGCTCCACCACTGGCTCCACCACGGGCAGCACGACCGGCTCGACGACCGGCTCCACCACGGGCAGCACGACTGGTTCGACGACAGGCAGCACAACCGGGGACACAACGGGTTCGACGACGGGCTCAACAACCGGATCAACCACAGGCAGCACGACCGGCAGCACCACCGGTGACACGACCGGCTCCACCACCGGCAGTACGACCGGCTCCACCACCGGCAGTACGACCGGCTCCACCACCGGCAGCACAACCGGGGACACAACGGGTTCGACGACGGGCTCAACAACCGGATCAACCACTGGCAACACGACCGGCTCGACCACAGGCAGCACGACGGGCTCCGGAACTGTGAACGCTCCTGCGACGATCCAAACGATGTATTGGCACGTTGTGAACGGGGCGGTGGGCGGCGATTACAAAGTCACGTTCAGCGGCGGCGCCAGCGGCACCTTCGAGGTCTCCGAAGGCTCGGTTGGCAACGGAACCTATCAATACACGCCCTCGGGAACCACTGCTCACCTTCGGATGGATTATCAAGGCGATTACCAGGGCGACTACGACGACGTCACCCTGTTCTTCCAGACGCCTCCTGGACCCGGCGGCGCCAGCCAGTTCAGTGGCACCCAAAAATCCGGGCTCGATGTGAAGGCGTTCGACGGAACGTTCACTTACAACTACTAATCGACATTGAAGGCGCCTCTCCGCGTGGAGAGGCGCCTTCCGTTCTCCCCTCAAACCATGATAACCATCCAAAACAAATGCGTTTGCCCCGATGCCCTGATATTTTCG
>CAZSXX010000004.1:12617-19569 GCA_964611245.1 uncultured Verrucomicrobiota bacterium
ATTGACTCCGAAGGCGCCTCTCCGCGCGGGGAGGCGCCTTCCCTTCCCCCCCCTGAAACCATGATCACAATCCAAAACAATTGCTTCGGCCCGGGCGCCCTGATATTTTCGTCCAGCTTTCCCGCAATTCAGTGGTGGGAGCGCGCCAATCAAAGCCCGGAGTTCGCATCAGATGAATCTGCGCCAGATCACTCGCCGCAATGGCTTGATCGCGATGTTGGCGACCATCATTTTTCTGATGGGCTGCGGCGGGGACGAGGATGCGCCGCTTACAGCAGCCTCCATAACGGCCGCGCCGGATTCAGTGGTCGGCCGCCGCTTCGCGCTGCTTGAGCCCGGAGGAACATCGACCATGAATTTCCTCCAAAATAACCGGTACGAATTGACCGGCACGGGCGCGCCCGAACTTGGTTATTTTTCAGCGGCGCGCTCCGGGGACGCCTGGAATGTGGCCACCACCAGTGAGGATGGCCTGCTCACCACGCAATACACCTTCAACTTTGCGACTGGCCAGGCCACCGCAGTCGTCCCGGCGGAACCGCGAAGGATCTTTCCATTTCAGGATGTCACAAATGGAGGGGCGACCACTTCCGGATCCACAACCTCCGCGGGCGGCGGCGCCACAACCGGAGCGCCTCCGGCCCAATTCGCCCCGGCCAAATTGATCACAATGGACGTGCAGAATCAGGCCAGCATCACCGGCCCGTCCTCATACAGGATCCATTTTGTCGGAGCCGCTTCCGGCGCTTTCTCGATCGATTTGCCAGGTTACGGTTCCGGAACTTTTGAATACGCGCCTGCGCAAAACACCGCGCAGCTTGTCCTGACTTACTCCGAAGACTTGTTGGGCGACACGGATGTTTTGAGCCTCGAGTTCAAGTCGGTTTCCGGGTCAACGACCCCCAGCATTCAAGGCGGAGTTCAGACGGTCGCCGGGCAGGCTTACGCAGTTCAGGGAACATTCACCTACACCGGCGTTCCCAAGTAATTTTTCCGCGCCGGCCCACGCCGGCTTTCAAGGGGTTTGGAACAATGAGACTTTTGCATGTGCGGCAAGCCATTTGGGCAGCCGTCTTCTGGACAATGCTTCTTTCCTGGACGGGCTGCGCGGGACCGGAAAAGCGCGTCGCGGAACAGATGGCTGGGATTCGCCAATCCTGGAGCGCCGACTACGCGCAACAATCCGACCTGCCGGTCCGCCAAATAGACTGGCCAACCGCCCTTGAGTTGATGCTTCAGAACAACATGAAGCTGCGCCAATCCCGGATGGACCTGACGAACACCCTCGACAATTACCGCCAGATCTTCCGCGAACTCATCCCCAGCCTCAATCTGCGCGCCGGCGTCTCCAAGCGCCTCGCCAGCCTGAACACGCTCAGTTTTGACGACGTCACCTTCAGCGCGGACAGCTTTTTCAACATTCCTGGGCTCGTCAATTTTAGCGCCCGCATTTATGTCGCTCGCCTGATGATGCTGCGCGCGCGCACTGCCTACGAACTCGCCCACCGCGAACAAACGATTGAACTCTACCGGCTGTTCAACGGCGTGCAGGAGGAATCCGCGGAGGTTGACAAACTTGCGGTTCAGCGGGCCAACACAGCGGCCATGACGGCCATTGACCCCTTCACCGGCCGCATGATGGAGACCGAGCTGAAACTGCGGGAAACCGCCTCGCTCAAATCAATGCGCGCACTGCAGCAGCGCGCATCGGAGCTGTTCAGCGACCACTCCAATCGATGGGAACTCCTCACCAACGGCCTGCCTGATCTCCGTTATCATTTGGAGCCGCTCCCGCTTGATGACACTAACCGCATAGCCCAGCTCCAGATGAAGCTGGTCGCCCTCGAATTGGAGGCCGCGCGGGCCGCCATCACCGGCATCAAGCTGCGCTACTGGCCAGAGTTGAACATCTTCATCAGCGGGCCGCCGGTGTTCCAGAGGTCCACTGGACAGGAGCGCTGGTGGGATGCCGAGGCGGTCCGCGGCAGCGCCGACCTGTTCTGGCACATCGACACGCGCGGCTACATCTCGCGCCAACTCCGCCAGACGCGCCGCAGCCAGGCCCTTCAGCGCGACCGTTTCAAGGAGGAATCCCGGGCGCTGATGGATCGGCTTATTTTCACTCAGCAACTTGCCCGCAGCACCCAGGAGCAGCTTGACCGGACCGAGAGGGAAATTCAGTTCCTGCTCGCCATCCCGCCCGCGCAGAATTTTTTGTCGGTCCAAAAGTACGCCGCCGACTACCGCGCCCTCACCCAACAGCAAATCCGTTTGCGCCGCGAAATCGCGGAATTCAACGCCCTGTTCTGGTTCATGGACGAACAGGCTTGGCCCACCCCCGCTTCCCTACCCTCCTCATGAAGAAATCACTCTCTTTTGCCATCGCCGCGGCGCTTCTGCTTTGCGGAGCCTGCTCGCCCAAAACTCCCAAAGCCGCCCGGGTTCAGCCAGCGCCGCCACAGGGGCCCGCCCAAATTGCCGATTGGAACTGGGATTCCTATCCGGCCGCGCGGCGCATGCGTTTGGGCTTGCTCCCATGCACCCTTCAGCCCCGCAGCCAGATCACCATGCAGGCCACAGTGGCCGGGACCCTCAAGCTTTACATCGATCAGCCCCAAACCAACCTTCCGGCAAGCACGGTCTGGGGCGAATTCGAGCCCGCGATTTTTGACGCCGAGGCGGCCGCGATTGAGGAGGCCCGCATCAAGATCGACGAGCGGGAGAAGCTGCAGGTGGAACTGGAGATTCCCAAGCAACGCCTTCAACTCGAGCGGCAAGTCGAGGAGATGCAGCGGCAGGTCGCCATGGTCCGCCTCCTTTCCACGAACAAAGAGCTGGCTGACCTCACGCTGAAGGCCGGTGACAACACGAGCATGCTTCGGCCCGATTCGCTTTCCCGCGCCGAAGCCGAGCTCCACCTGCTCCACCAAAGCCTCACTTACCTGAAGGAAACCAACATGGCCCTGATCGGAATTGATTTGCCGGGCCTCCGGTCGGAATGGCATCGGCGAAAACTCGAGTTTGAGCGCCGACGCAGCCAGGCCACGCTGAAGATGCCTTTTAATGGGCAACTCACCCTAAGCATCCCGTTGGCCGAAGGCGTCGCCGAATACCCGGTCAACCTTGGCCAGGAATTGGGCGTCGTCCGCGACCTTTCCGTCGTGCGCCTCCGGGTTCCGCTCGCCAACTCAGCCTGGAACTCCCTTGCCCCGGAGAAGCTTTCCGCAATTGTCCGGCTGCCCTCCGGCCATGAGTTGGAGGCGCAATTCGCTTACCAAAAAATTGAGCGCTCCCAGAATCGTGAGGAGTCAGCGTTCTATTTCCAATTTGTGCCCGAGCACACCCCGCTGGTCGCCCGGCTGATCGGCACAGATGTTACCTGCGAGCTCTGGCTCCACCTCAACCAACCCACCCGTGTGGTGCCAAAGCTGGCATTGATCATGCACCATCCAACGGCGTTCCAGGCCGGAAACTGGAGCGCAGGATTGGCCACCGCTTTTCCCGGCTCCAGCCTTGCGGTCGAGGGTCAAACGGACCTTGGCATCATCGTCGGCAACCGAATCTCAAATCACGCTTCCCGATGAGCCCCATCGTTTGCCACGACATTTGGTTCCGGTATCACCGTCGTGCACCTTGGGTCATCCAGGAGTTTGGCCACGATTTTCTTCCCGGCATCACATTGATCAAAGGCGCCTCGGGCTGCGGAAAGTCGACCCTCCTCCGCATGCTTGCGGGCTACCTGCAGCCGGAACGCGGGATCATCACCACGCCGTCTGGCCGCCCCGCCGTTTCACGCGATTACCAGCGGCAGGAGATTGGATTTGTTTTCCAGCAGCTAAACCTGCTCCCACTCGCGTCTGTCGAGCGCAATCTCGAAATGGCCGGAAGCCTCGCGGGACTGCCCGCAGCCGTCGTCCAAGAGCGCACACGACGCTGGCTGCAGGCCCTGGGACTCGCTTCGATGAGCCAGCGACGCCCGGCTTCCCTTTCCGGCGGCCAGCAACAGCGCGCCGCCATTGCCCGCGCGCTGATCAAGGAACCGCAAATCCTCCTCCTCGACGAGCCCACCTCCGGCTTGGATGACCTCAATACGCAAGTGATTTGCCAAGCCTTGAAAACATTTGTCACCGGCCCGCGCATCTGTGTGATTTGCTCACACGACGCGCGCCTCGACCTTCTCTCCCATGAAATCCTCGATTTTAATCGTTTCCTACCTTTGGAAGGACACCTTCTCGCGTTGGCGGGAGCAGCCTAGCGCCGTCCTGGCCCGAGTTTTTGTCGGCGCGCTGATGGTGGCGGTCGCCGCCTTCATCCTGGTCTCCTTCCTCCTCCTGGAACGCTCCCTGCGGGAACGACTGGAAAACTTTGGCGTCAACACCCTTGTCATTAAGGAAATGGTCATGAGCACGGATCCCGAGTTGCTCCCGAGCGCGCACCGCCCGGACCGCCTGGGGCCGCTTGCGTTGTACGGGGAGAAATATCGCCTCCGGCAGCTTTACGCCCGGGCCACCACGGAGTGGCCGACCGACCTCCAGATTCTCACGTATCCCCCGGAGGCCTTTTCGTGGCTCAAGGAATATTCCAGCCAAGCGACCCCACTCATTTGCTTGAGCGAGAACTGGCCGGAGAACGCGATCATC
Organism: uncultured Verrucomicrobiota bacterium; assembly: GCA_964611245.1. Lineage (GTDB taxonomy): Bacteria > Verrucomicrobiota > Verrucomicrobiia > Limisphaerales > SXQI01 > CAZSXX01. The sequence goes on from CAZSXX010000004.1 coordinate 17,258, forward strand.
AAAGTGACCGCCGCGCGCCAAGTGGGACAGGCCATCGTCAAGCGGCCTGGCAAATTGTTCAAGCCGCTCGCCACGCAAAACATCTTGCTCGCGCCACAAGGTTGGGCTCCCGATCTCGAACGCATTGGTTACGTTGAGATAAATTTGCTCCAACGCCACGACACTGCTCCGCCCATGCAGGCCATCATGGACATGATAACCCTGCTTTTCTCGTTGGAGCGCCGGATAGCCCCCCAAATGCAAAGCCCGCTTGCCATGATGAAGGAGCTCCAAACTCTTCAGGATCGGCAGGCGCAATGGCGCACCGGGCTGGCCGCCATGCTCGGTCTGGCTCTCGCCTTGGTTTATGGAGCCATCGCCGTGCTTGAGTTTCGGCAAAATCTTTTTATCACCGCCCTTTTGCGAAGTCTGGGCGCCCCATCCGGCCTCCTTTTCATGCGGCAATGGATTGAAAACGCCATTCTGGCCAACGGAGCTGCACTCTTGGCCATCTGCCTCTTGGCCATGTTCCACCAACCGCTCTTTACCCTGCTCGGTTTCTCCAAGTCTGTTCTTGTCCCAGGCGCCTCAACTCCCTACTGGAGCGGCGAAATCTTCGCCATCATGGCCTGGGTTAATATCGGCGCCTTTTTGAGCGCCCTCCCGGTAGCGTTGGGGTTGCGCCGCCAAGTCGGTGAAATTCTGAATTAATCCCAACCTTCGACGCGGCTTTCGTCCCGCATCACGTTGAATTGCAGCGACGACAGCCATGGATCAACTTTTGACAGCACCCAGTAAGCCCATTGCTCCCGCATTTTCCTCCAAAATGTGCGGGATTTTCGCCATGCCACACGGTCCACTTGGACGCAATGCCGCAGGGTGTTCTCAAAAAACTCCGTCCCCTGCGCGGCAAGTTCAGGATTCTGCACCCGCACCAGCAATTCGTAATTGATCATGAGGCTGCGGCGGTCCATGTTCGCGGAACCCACATAACAAACTTGGTCGAACTGGAAGAATTTGGTGTGCATGATCTGCGGTTGGTACTCATGAACTTCAATCCCCGCCCGCAGGAACCCATAGTATAACTTCTGCGCCGCGAGTTGGGAGAGCGTGACATCGGTCTTCCCCGCCATGATCAACCGGACCTTCCCGCCCCTCCGCGCCACGCGGATGATCTCCCGCCGCATCTGGCGTGGCGGCAAAAAATAGGCGGAAATGACGTCCGCGTTCTTGGCATGGCGGAGGTCGTTCACGATCGCATTCCGGAGGAAAAAGGGGCCTCGGCCTGGCGCGGTCGTCAAAAGTTGGCCATCGGGCGTGGAAGCGATCCGCTGCACTGTTGAGCGCCGCAACCGGGTGAACAAATGATGGCGATAATCCGCTTGTCCCCACAGGGCATCAAAAGAGAGCGCGAGCTCACGCGCGATGCTCGCCGGCGCCCGCATCCCAAGGTCATGCCATCCTCTGGTCACCCCATCGCCCTCGTATTCCGGACCCACATTGAAGCCGCCAATGATCGCAATGGAATCATCGGCGATCACGGATTTGCGGTGGTTGCGAAACCCCAGCCGCTTGAACTTCAGTGGGTTGAACCAACGGAACTCGCCCCCCGCCGCCTTCAGAGGATCAAAGAATTTGTCCGCCAGCGTCACCGACCCCAAGGCGTCCACCAGAAGCTGAACCCGGACTCCGCGCTGGCAAGCGCCAATCAATGCTTGCAGAAACCGATGCCCGATCGCGCTGTCGCGGAAAATATAGAACTCGGCCCTTAGCGTTTCCCGTGCGGAATTGATCGTCGCGATGCAGGCGTCGAACGCGGCATCGACCGTCGTCAAAAGATGAAACCGAGCGGCGTTTGGGCTGCCTCGTCGACCTTGAACTGGCGGTTCAGTGACCAAGTAATCTGAAGCCAGTATGGCAGACAGATGAGAAATGGCCAGCCAGTCCGCCCTGAGTGCAGGCCCCAGTTTTCCCGGGGGCAAGCAAATGCCCAATTACGCGGCCGCGGACTGCAGTTGTCGCTGAAGCCGATCGAGGTTTCGCCGGATGCGGGAGAGGTAGAAATTGTCGTCCTGGGCGACCGGCCGGCCGAGATACCGGTACAGGCCCTGAAAATCGCCCTTGATTTTTGGCAGGACATACCGCTCCCAAAACATGGGTGTTTTGGTCCGCAGATCCTCCACGCTCGCGAACGCGCCGGCGCCCGTGAACTTTCCACTGTTGTAGCGCGCGGACTCCTCGAATTCGGCGAACAAAATTCCCAGTTTGTCGATATAATCCTCAGCCGCCATTTGCCCCAGGAGATCGGCTGTGCCCAGCGCGTAACCCAGCAC
>CAZSXX010000004.1:19579-20223 GCA_964611245.1 uncultured Verrucomicrobiota bacterium
AGTCCACATTCACGCCGGTGCAGCGAATCATATTCTGCACTGACTGGACGTCCGCATTTGAGAAACCCTTCTCTAAAAGTAGCATTTGCGCGAATTCGCAGGATCGATTCACATGGACCAAGGTGTATTTGGCCCCCGTTCCCTCGGTGTCATCCCGGGTCTTTAAATAGCCGGTGTCATGCAGCAGAATGGCAAGGAAACCCAGCTGGACCATCTTTTCCTCAAGGTGCGGCTCGACTCGTGTCCGCTGATACCCCTGCAGCAACCGGGCAAAGCAGAGCGTCCCCTGCATCGTGTGCTCTAAATCGTGGTATCGGGCGTCAATGGGAAGGAAATCTCCGTATTTGCCTTGGAATGAATCTAAAGCCCACTCAAATGATTTTGCCACAAACGCGGGGTCTCCGGAAGGGAACATGCTCGCATAAATGGCTTGTACCTCGCTCAGGACGGCCGACGCGTCCTTGGTATCTACCGATGGAAACATCGATATGATCATAGCATGTCCTATCGGAATTGCACGCAAGAAATTGAGCCTGTTTGCAGCCTTTCGGAGACATAAGTCTCCCTTTAAGTGCAAGTCACTCGGAATGTTAAATGATCAGCCAAACACCGTTGAGGTTCCCAGCGCGATTCTTTCAAATCGC
>CAZSXX010000004.1:20233-21372 GCA_964611245.1 uncultured Verrucomicrobiota bacterium
TTCGACGCGCGGCCCCTTGTTCCTTGGCCCCCAAACGGATACAACTTGCGGATGATTCCACGGAACAACCCATTCACCCTATGACTCTCGACGAACTCAAGCACAAGGCCAGCTCATTGGAGATCGACACCGTGATCGTCGTGTTCCCCGACCCACTGGGCCGCCTCGTCGGCAAGCGCTTCACCGCCCAAAACTTCCTCGACACGGTCGCCGAGCATGGGACTCACGCGTGCAATTACCTTCTTACTGTGAACATGGAGATGGACCCTCAGGACGGCTACAAAGTCGCCAACTGGAGCGCGGGCTTCGGCGATTTTGAAATGCGCCCGGACCTCTCCACTCTCAGAGCCATTCCCTGGCTAGCTGCTTCTGCTCTCGTGATTTGCGATTTCTTCCATCACGATGGCAGGCCTGTCTCGGAGGCGCCGCGCACCTCTCTCCGCCGACAGCTCGATGCGCTCGCCAAGTCCGGCTTTACCTGCGCCATTGCCAGCGAGCTCGAATTCTTCCTCTACAACACGTCCTATCCAGACGCCTGGAAATCCGGCTACCGGGATCTCACCCCCTGCAGCGAGTACCGGATCGATTACCACACCATGCAGCCGGCCCGCGACGAGCCGTTCTTCCGCTCCATCCGCAATTACATGAATGCCGCCGACGTTCCCATCGAGTCCAGCAAGGGGGAATGGGGCCGTGGCCAGCACGAAATCAACTTTGTTTACAACGAGCCTCTGGCCATGGCGGACCGGCACGTCATCTTCAAGCAAGGCATCAAGGAAATCGCCGCCCAAAACAACCGCGCCATCACGTTCATGGCCAAGCCCGACATGAACGAGCCCGGCAGCTCCTGCCACATCCACATCAGCCTATGGCGAGATGGAAAAAACGCCTTCTGGGATTACACGCGCAAGAAACCTTCCCGCCTCTTCGGCCAATTCCTCGGCGGCCTCATCAAGCACAGCCCGGAGCTCTGCTATTTTTACGCCCCGACCATCAACGCCTACAAACGCTACCAACCCGGCTCCTGGGCCCCCACCCGCATGGCTTGGTCCCACGACAACCGCACGGTCGGATTGCGCGTGCCGTTCTCGCATCAGGCCGGTCGCGCCTGATCGTCGGCGCCCCGAGAGGTGCGCAAG
>CAZSXX010000004.1:21382-30420 GCA_964611245.1 uncultured Verrucomicrobiota bacterium
TCGGATTCCGTGTGGTCGGCCAGGGCAATTCCTTCCGCATCGAAAACCGCATGCCCGGCGCCGACGCCAATCCCTACCTTGCCTTCAGCGCCATGATCGCCGCAGGCCTCGCCGGGGTCCAGGAGGACCTCGAAGCAGGGCCCGAGTATCTCGGCAACGCCTACGTTGATCCGAAGTTGGCCGCCCTTCCCGCGTCCCTCGAATCCGCCGCGGCCCTCCTGCGCAAAAGCCGCCTCGCCAAACGCGCGTTGACGCAGGCGGTCGTTGATTACCACCTCCACACCGCCGCCCTGGAAATCCAGGCCTTCAACAACTCGGTCACGGACTGGGAAAAAATCCGCTACTTCGAACGGATCTAATCCGCCCCTTTGGACTGCCCCGGCCGCCACTCGCCACCGTGCGGTGAATTGCCTCTTTGTTTGTCCACGCGCCAGCGCTAAACTGCGCGGCAACTCTCGGCATGTTCTTATCCGTCATCGTCCTGGTTGCGGTGGCCTGCGGCCTGCGCGAGCATTGGGGCCGGCTCGCGGGGGAGCAACGCGCTTCGGACCGCATTCTCGGGCGTTGGTTCGCGCAGGGGGTCATGGTTCCCTCTTTTGTTTGGGCCTCGATCAACCTTGGCCTCGCCACCCGCTTGCCGCCGCTCATCCCTGAAATCGCCTTGGCCCAGGGCGCGGGTGAGACTTGGTGGCATCTCTGGATCCGCGCCGCAATCCAAGGCGCCGCGCTGATCACCGTTTCGTGGTCCGCCGTCACCTACACCGTGATGGCCATGGTCATCGCCCGGCGGGCCGGGAATTCGCGGGAATTCAAGGCCAGCGCGTTCCTTGTCGGTGTCCCCATGTTCCTGCTCGCGGCGCTCATGCTGCACCGCGAATCTTGGGCTCACCTCCCGGCCGCCGTGGTCATCTTCCTTTTCCCGCTCGTCCACACCACCCTGGGCCAAGTCGAGAAACCGGCTCCGGTCCCGATCTACGGCGCGGCCCGCGGCAAAATGAATTTTGGGAAGTATGAGGACGCCGAACTCGAGGTCATCCACCAGCTCGAGAAGAAAGAAAACGATTTCCAGGGCTGGATGATGCTGGCGGAGCTGTACGCCACCAAGTACCGGCGCTTGGACGACGCCGCCCAAGTGATCGTTGACTTGTGCAACGACCCAACAATTCAGCAAGTCGAGGTCTCCGTCGCGTGCCACAAGCTGGCCGATTGGCAGCTCGAACTCGGCCAGAATCCCCGCGCGGCCGTCGCGGCCCTCGAACTCCTGATCCAACGCGCCCCAGAAACGCACTTCGCGATGATGGCCAAGCAGCGCATCCGCCAGATTCCCCGCACGCGCGAGGATCTGCTGGAGCAAAAAACACCACGCGCCATTCGGCTTCCTTCCCTGCGGGAAAAGTTCGAGGACTCCGGCCCCGCTCCCGTCCAGGACGGCGACGCAACCGCCGAGGCCAATCGACTGAGCGACCGGCTCCGCGACAATCCAAATGACTTCCCAACCCGAGAGCGCCTCGCCATCGTGCTCGCGGAGAAGCTTGGCCATGTCCAGCTCGGTGTCGAGCAACTGAGGCTCATGGTAAAAATGCCCGACGCCTCCCGCGAAGAGGCCGCCAAATGGATTGCGCAAATCGCAAGTTGGGAACGCCGCCTCAACAAGGACGAAGGAAAATTCCGCGAGGCCCTCGCCGAAATCCTGCGCGATTTCCCCAACACCACCCAGGCCCTTTCCGCGCGCCGCCAGCTTCAGCTCATCGAGAACGAAGCCGTCGACCGGGCTACTCCTTCGGAAAAGCCGGCAACTCCTTCGATTCGACTGACGGTCCCCAAATCCTGATGTTGTCCACCCTCCCCGTGTCGTCGAACGAGCCAAACCCAATCGCGCCCTGCTGGAATCTGTCGCTCTTCGCGGTCATGATCGGCTTGGCCATGTCATCGAAAAACACCTTGATCGTCCCCTCCTTCGCAATCCGCTCGAGACGGACCTTGTGCCACACATTCAAGCCCCAGTTCACGCCCTTGGTTGTCTCGCTCGCGAAATTCTTCCGGGGAGCCCCGTCCACGACGAACGTGTTGTGCGCGTTGGGATCCGCCGCCGTCGCGATGTGGGTGTAATAAAAATTTGTGGGCGATTGGAATCCGAAGAAAATGCACATGTCCCGGTGGCCGTATTCCTTTCCCGTCTGGATCAAATCGACCTCGAGGATGAAATCAGTGAACACCTTGCCGACGACCAGGGCGATGTTCACTGGGGAGCGGACCGCCGGCTTGTATTTGCTCTGCTGGGCCAACTCCATTACACCGCCGTGGCCGTCTCCGGCGTCGGCCCATTTCCACGCCGCCGGGTCCGTCATCTGAAACTTGCCCAAGGCCGATTCCTTGTCGAACGTCTCCTCATGCAGCAGCTTGTAGCCCGTCGGAATATCAGCGGCAAACAGGGTCGGCGCAAAACAGAACAGGGCGATCAGCTTCTTCATTGTGGTTTGGGTTGGTTGCCACCAATCGGGCCGGTGGATGCCTGGCTGAACTCTGCGCCGCGCAGAACCTGGCTGTATCCGGGATAGGTCACCGCATATGGAAATCCCTTTCCGGATCCCGCCGCGCCGAACCGACCCTTCTTGTCGATGGCGATGAAATTGATGCTCAAGTCAATGCCCCGGCCATCCAACTGGTAGATTCTTTCGATCGTCTTCAAGCACGCCTCTTGGGGATGCATCCCCTGGCGCATGAATTCCACCGCCATGAACGACCCGCAAAATCGCATCACATTCTCCCCCACCCCCGTCGCGCCAGCCGCTCCCACCCCGTTGTCCACGTAGAGCCCGCTGCCGATGATTGGCGAATCGCCCACCCGGCCAGCCATTTTATATGCCAAGCCGCTGGTCGAGCAACCGCCCGCCAACGTCCCATCGGGCGCCAGGAAAAGCAGCGCGATCGTGTCGTGCCCCTTCGCCTTCGCCCCTTTCTCCGCCTTCCATTTCTCCCAGCCCTGCCGCTGTTTTTCCGTCAGGTGGACCTTCTCCTGAAACCCCTGCGCGAGGGCGAACTCCTTGGCTCCTGCCCCCACCAGCATGACGTGCGGCGTCTTTTCCATGACACGCCTCGCCACTGAGATTGGGTGGGCGATTCCCTCAATGCTCCCGACGCTTCCAGCCTTGTGGCCAGGCCCAAGCATGATGCAGGCGTCCAACTGCACCACCCCGGCGGCGTTCGGAATTCCTCCCAGCCCGACCGACGAATTGCCCGCGTCGCCCTCCGCGTTCCAGATCCCCTGCTCCACCGCGTCAAGCGCGCTGCCGCTCTTCTCGAACGCGCGCAATCCATCCTCGTTCGCCGGCTTGCCAAAAGGCCAAGTCGAAACCAAGAGAGGGAGTTTCCCGGCGGGCGGCGCGAGTTCGGCTGCGTTCATCGAGATATTGTGCCCCAAGGCGGCGGCTCCCGCCACCGTGCCGAGGAACGCCCGGCGGTTCAGGTCGCTTTGCGAACGCGTTTTCATGTGGTCACTCCTTTTTCACAGGCGGCGCGCTCCATTTCAAGATTTGCTTTTCGGCCCGCAGCCGTTCCTGCAGCGCCGCGACGTCAATTTTTTGCGCCGCCACATCCGAGTCAATCGCCATCGCCGCCGCGGTTGCCGCCGAATGCCCCAGGACCATGAACACCGGCTCCATCCGAATTGAGCCGTAGGCGATGTGCGACGCGCTCAGGCAAACCGGCGCCAGCAAGTTTTCGCATTGTTCCGCCTTGGGAACCAACGATCGGTACGCGATCGGGTACGGCGAGAAACCGCCCTCTTGCACGTCGCCTTCATTGTGCGCCACTCCATCCTTCACAAACCGCTGGCAGTTGTGCGAATCCATCGTGTAGGCCGCCAGCCCAACCCCGTCCGGCAGCTCCAGCGATTCCCGGCAATTTCGTTCCGTCATCACATACTCGGAAACCATCCGGCGGGCCTCCCGCACATAGAGCTGGTGCGGCCATCCCCCAGTGTCCAAGAATTCGTCGCGCGTCAGCCCCCATTCCTGCATTTGCCCCCGTATCTTTTCCGGAACACGGGCGTCGGTCGCAAGGAAATGCAGGAAGCCCCGCGTGTAATCCTCATGATCCTGCCGGATCGCGGCCCGCCGCTCATAACTGCCCTCCGGGTAATCGTAATTGGCGCCAATGTGGTCCGTCGAAAACCCCCCGTTGTTGTTAATGTCCGTCTTCCCCCCCGGCATCATCTGGATGTGCATCAACTGTTCAAGGATCGGCTTCTTCGATGAGCGTCCGATGTAATCCCCCTCCCGGGAAACGCCCGCCGCCCGGTTCCAATTCTCCAAGTACCGGGCCAGCAATTCGTATCGGGAGGGATCGTAGTTCTTCGGCGGCGTGATTGGGCGCTTGTTCGCCGGATCCCTGGTCAAGACCAGCCGGAAATTGTAGGCCTGCACCGCCTTGTCCCCCTGCCCGGGAACCCCGCCTCCGCCAGGCTGCACGAGGGCAACCAGTCCGCTTCCCGGATTCCCGGGTGTCCGGTACGGATCCACCGCCACCACAAATTGATGTTTAGGAGTTTCCGCGCGCACGCCGTTCAACGATTCCCCATACACCGAATTCGCTTCCCGTCCGACCGCGTAGGCCACTCCCGCCCGCGCCAGCAAATCCCCTTCGTAGGTCGCATCGATGAACATCTTCCCGCGAAAAATCCGCCCGCTTTCCATCACGATCTCGCGAATCCGCGCCCCCTCCTTTTTGACGGAGGCCAGCCTTTGCGAAAGATAAAGCTCCACCTTCGCCTCGTTCACCATCTGGAAAAAGATCCGCTCCGCGACATGCGGCTCGAAAACCCACCCCTCCTCTTTTCCGTAATGCCGGCCCACCCGCTGATAAAACTCCCGAGCGATGCCGCCAATCGCGCCCTTGTTGCCGATGTCCGTTTGCCCCAGGCCGCCGGACGTCATCCCCCCCAAGTGTCCGCCAAATTCAAGCAGGACCACCTTTTTCCCCGCGCGCGCCGCCTGCACTGCGGCCGCGACGCCGCCCGATGTCCCGCCATAAACGACAATGTCGCAATCAACAGCCGCCCCCAATGCGCAATTCACGCCCAACAGCCAAACGAAAACCAACCGGAGCATGCCGACAGCTTGCGCAAACCCCGCCCTTTTGCCAACCAGTTTGGCGGAGGCGCTTCCATTTTTATTCCCCAAACCGGGTTTGCCCGCCGCTTTACACGCCTGCGCATCGCTCGTATCTTGCCAATCTTGTGACTGAGATCAAAAAAACGCGCGTGGTTTGCGGCATGAGTGGCGGAGTGGATTCCTCCGCCACAGCCGCGCTTCTCTTGGAACAGGGCTACGAAGTGATTGGCATCACGCTCAAGCTCTGGCCCCAGGACTGCGTCTCGCGCGCGGAGGACAAATGCTGCGGTCCCCAAGCCGTCACCGACGCCCGGTCCGTCTGCCAAAAGCTCGGCATTCCCTATTATCTAGTTGATGAAGCGGAGGAGTTCCAGAAGCAGGTCATCCAGTATTTCGCCGACGAATACAAAGCCGGGCGCACCCCCAACCCCTGCGTCATGTGCAATGATCGGCTTAAATTCGGCACCCTGATCCACCGCGCCCGCCAGCTCGGTGGCGAATTCATCGCCACAGGCCATTATGCGCGCATCGAGAAAAATGCCGAGACCGGCCGCACGCTCCTCAAACGCGGACGCGACACCCGCAAGGACCAATCTTACTTTCTCTTCTCCCTCAAGCAGGAGCAATTGAGCCGCTGCATCATGCCCCTCGGCGACCTCCAGAAAAGCGAGACCCGTGACGTCGCCCGCGGGGCCTGCCTGAAGACCGCCGACAAGGACGAAAGCATGGAAATCTGTTTTGTCCCGGACAAGGATTACGGCCGCTTTCTGACCCAGGCCAAGCTCGTCGAGAAACACAAAGGCGAAATCGTGAACCGGCAGGGCCAAGTCCTTGGCCATCACGACGGCATTGAGTTTTTCACGGTTGGCCAGCGCAAAGGCTTGTTCGTCACCAGCCCCAAGCCGCTCTACGTCCTCGAACTCGACCCCGCGACCAATCGCGTCATCGTGGGGGACGACACGGACCTCGACAAAGACACACTCACCGTCGAGCGCTGCAATTGGATCCCGTTTCCCGAACCGCTCGGGGAACTGGAGGTGACCGCCAAAATTCGTTACAACCACCCGGGCGTGGCCGCCACCGTCCGGCCGCTCGCCAACGGCTCGGCCGCGGTCAAGCTCCACGTGCCCCAGCGCGCCGTCACCCCCGGACAGGCCTGCGTGTTTTACCAGGACGACTTGGTGCTCGGCGGCGGTTGGATTGCCCGGTGACGGAGGCCGGCCCGCTCAGCTCGCGGTAGGCTCCGCTTTCTTCCGCACGAACGCGTGGGTCGCGTGCCCGTAAAACAGCTCCGCCGCTTCCATCAACGTCTCAGAAAGCGTTGGATGCGGGTGGACTGTGGACGCCAAGTCTTTCGCCGTCGCGCCCATTTCAATCGCCAGCACGCCTTCCGCGATCAATTCGCCGGCGCCATGGCCCACAATTCCAATCCCCAGAATTCGGTTCGTTTCCGGTTCGAGGATCAATTTCGTCACGCCGTCGGTGCGGTCGAACGTCAGCGCCCGGCCCGAGGCGGCCCATGGGAACTTCACCACTTCGACCGCCAGTTCCTTTGCCTTGGCTTCAGCCTCAGTCAACCCTGCCCAAGCCACCTCCGGATCCGTGAAAACCACCGCCGGGATGACGACCTGCTCGAATGCCGCCTCCTCCCCGCAAATCACTTCCACCGCCACGCGCGCCTCTTTGGAAGCCTTGTGCGCGAGCATCAGCCCCCCGACCACGTCGCCGATCGCGTAAATATGAGGATCGCTCGTTTGCTGCTGTGCGTTGACCTTGATGAATCCCTTGTCATCGCGGGCCACTTTCGTGTTTTCCAGGCCGATGTCCGCGCAATTCGGCACGCGCCCCACTGACACCAGCACCCGGTCGTATAGCTCCTCTTTCTTCTCCCCCTCCCCGTTCTCGGAGATGACTTTGATCTGCTTCCCCTCAGTCGCCATTTTGGAGACTTTGGTCTTGAGGCGGACCTCTTGAAAGGCCTTCTCGGCGTACTTGATCACCGGCCGAGCTAAATCCGCGTCCGCCCCGGCCAGGATTGTGTCCAGCGCCTCAATCACGACAATCTTGCTCCCAAGCGCCGCATAAACCGTCCCCAGCTCCATCCCAATGTACCCTCCGCCCACCACCAGCATTTTTTCCGGCACATCCTCCACTTCGAGCGCTTCGGTCGAAGTCATGATGCGCGGATTCCCCAAGTCAAACGCCTTGGGCAAGGCCGGCTGGGATCCCACGGCCACGATCGCCTGCTCGAACTGCAAGAACTGCTGCCCCTTCTCCGTCTCCACCCGGATGGTCGTTGAATCCTCAAAAACAGCCCGCCCCTGCAGGACTTGCACACCGCGCCGCTGCGCCAATCCGACAATGCCTTGGCCCAGCTTCGCCAGGATCGATTCCTTCCAAGCCCGCAGTTTGTCCAACTCCAGCTTCGGCTCCGCGAACGTGATGCCGCGATGCGCCGATTCCCGGGCCTCGGTGATCATTTTGCTGGCGTGCAGCAGCGCCTTGGACGGGATGCACCCACGGTTCAGGCACACCCCTCCCAGCCGTTTTTCCTGCTCCACCAAGATGACTTTTTTTCCCAAGTCCGCCGCGTAAAAAGCCGCCGCGTATCCGCCGGGGCCAGCGCCAATGACTACTACTTCCGTTTTGATCGGGTCCATTTGAAAGCTAAAGGCTAAGGATTAAAGTTTGACCTCGGCTTCATCGAAATTCTCGAAAGCCTTGACCAGTTCCACAGTGAAGCGCGCCGCCTCCCCACCATCAATCACTCGGTGGTCATAGGCGATCGCCACCGGCATCACCAGCCGCGCCTCGATCTTTCCGTCGCGGACAACGGCCTTCATTGACCCACGCCCCAGGCCAAGAATCGCCGCTTCCGGCCGGTTGATGACCGGCGTGAAATGCGCGCCGCCAATCCCGCCTTGGTTGGAAATTGTGAAGGTGCCCCCCTGCATTTCCTCCAGCGTCACCTTGCGCTCCCGCGCCTTCTCCGCAAGCGCCGCGACATCTTTCGACAGTTCCAGCAGCGACTTCTTGTCCGCATTCCGGATCACTGGCACCAGCAGCCCGTGCTCAGTGTCCACCGCCAAGCCTATGTGGACGTACTCCTTGAGGATGATCTCATTCGCCGCCTCATCAAGGCTCGCGTTGAATCCGGGAAATTTCTTCAGCGTCTTCGCAACCGCCATCAGCGCGAATGACGTCAGGGTCAGTCGCGTTCCCGCCTTTTCATACGCCGGCGCGTGCTTCTTCCGCAGGTCATTCAGCGCCGTGATGTCCGCCTCGTCAAACTGCGTCACTTCCGGAATCGATGTCCGGCTTTGCGTCATCCGCGCCGCGATCGCCTGCCGCAATGGGGACATCGGCTTCTTCAGGATGGACCCCCATTTCGAGAAATCCACCTTCTCCGGGGCGGCCGCCACCGGCCGGCCAGAGGCCGCTTTCGGGCGCGCCGCCGCCGCTTTCAATCCCGCGATATAGGCCTTCAGGTCGGACAGCACAATGCGGCCGCCATCCTCGCTCCCCTTGACGCGCCTCAGGTCAATCCCCAAATCTTGGGCCAACCGGCGCAAGCTAGGCGACGCCGCCGGGGCAAAACCAGCCTTGGCCGCCACCGAGTCATCGAAATCTCCTTCTTCATCGTCCGGTTCCTCCGCTTCCGGCGCGCCCTCGTCGGGCGTCACTTCGGCGGCTTCTGCCTTGGGAGCTTTCCCAGCCTTGGGCGCTTTGGCCTTGGCCGGTGCGGCCTTTGGCTCTTCCTCTTTGACCTTGGGTTTGGCCGCCCCCCCCGATTCCTCGATCGAGACGAGGGCCTGCCCAACGGTCACCTTGTCGCCCGCTTTCACCGCCACACGCGTGATCCTTCCGGCGCTGGGACTCGGTATGGCGGCGACCGCCTTCCCGGTTTCCACTTCCATGATCGTCTGG
>CAZSXX010000005.1:0-11256 GCA_964611245.1 uncultured Verrucomicrobiota bacterium
GGCCGAGGATTTCCTGAAAAAAGCCCCGGCCATCCAAACCCCTCCCACCCTCGATTTTTCCATTTCCCACGCGGGCTCCACCGCCACCCTCACCGCCTCCAGCCGCGCCAACCTCCGCGTCCTCCACGAGGAAACGTCCAACCTCTCCGCCTGGGCTCCCATCGCCACCAACTCGATCCCCGCTTCCGGCGCAACCACCTTCAACCGTCCCTCCACCGAGTCCCACCGCTTCTACCGCTCCCGCCTCCTCCTCCCCGACACCGCCCCTTAGCAATCGATTCAGGTAAGTAATTTATCTGATTGCGCAGTTTGATGGTGTTTATCAAACTAGCGGGGCAATGCGCGGTGGGAAGGCAACTAACTCCATCCGAATTTTCGTGGCGGCTATTGCAGTCGCTGGTCTGGAATGTAGTTCTCTAGCCCAATTGGCCATAGGCCCATTCACAGCGGTCCAAAGCGCCGTGTTGCCCATTTTTGACGCCGACCGCTTGGAGCCGATTGCGATCATCCGGATGGAAAACGTGAGGTCCGACTTCGAAAAGCGGGGGTTTTTCAAGATTGGATTGCTTCGCACCTTTGTTGCGAGCGGATTTGACGCTGAATTGGCTCGCCGCGAGGACCTCGGGGCATTCCTCGAAAGGTTTCCAACACGGATGCCAGGAGAATTGGGAGACACCCTCAATTTCGTCGGTTTTTGCCTTCGGGTGCGTGGCGTTGGGCAGCCTATAATCGAGGCCAGGCAAGTCCTTTGGCGCCGCAGCGATGATTTTCTGAGTATGAAAGCCTGTTCCGCTGCGGACCGGCCGGATCATCGCCGCGATTTCGCGCGCCTCTTTCTCAAAGGGCCAAACGCTGGGCTTCTGCTCTTTGATCGCGATTCAGCAGGTTCAATCCCAAAATCGGTCAAACCAAATGTAATCGAAAATGAAAACCCAACGTGTCCCTGAAATCAATTGGCACTTCGCCGTGATTCTCTGGCTTTTGACCTTGGCCTCGTCGTCTTTGGCGGATCCCTCCCTTCTTGTTCAGCAAGGCCGGGCATTCCTTGTGGCTAAAGATTTGGTCAACGCGGATGCCCGATTTCAGCAAGCCCTCGACGAAGCTCCAGATGATCCGGCGGCGAACTTTTTTCGTGCGGCAACCCGCCTTTTGGTCTTGCCCCATTCACCCTCCGGCGCGGACCTTTTGAACCGGCTTGGTTTTGGAGTTGGTGGACGCAACCTTTACGACTGGAAATCCAAGATGGCCACGAACTCCCTTGGTGAAACTATCGTTCCACCCAACGTTTCGGCCACTGAATTGTCCGCGTTCATTCATGACCAAGCGATTCCACAACTCGCTGGAGCCGCCGCGAATTTGGCCAAAATTCCGGCCAACTTTGTCGTTAACATCGCCTCCAACGAAACGACGGTCGGCGCCGTCACGTTGGACAGGGGAGATGCCCTCATGCTCCGGGCTCAGGCTCTGGCGTTGCAGGTCCTCCTCTATTCAGTGACCTCCTGGAATGCGGAAATCCAGCTCACCGCCATCAAATCCGCGCTCGACGACGAAGATATGACGGTCGAACGCTTCCTTGAGGCCTACCCGAACTTGCTCGGGGCGGCCTCCGCTGCGGATGTCGATTCAGCTCGGACAGCGTTCACTGCGGCGGTTGCGGCCTACCTCGACGCGTCCAATTTCATTCGGCTCCGGCCGCTGGGCGCCGAGCGGTTGTTTAACTACGATCCCGACTCAGCCGACAACGAGGCCCGATTCCGCTCGGTGATCGAAGACTTGCGGACATCACTCAATGGGCCTGTCATACTTCGTAGCGACTCAAAAAAGATTGTCCACGCGGCCAAATTCTTCGAACTTGGCCAAGCCCCCCGACGGTATTTTCCAGCCGCCTCGGGTGACTATGTTGTCGCTGGCACGATGCCCGACACGACTTTTGGAGGCATAATCGGCGGTGTCAGTCTGGCGAAGGTCGAGGAGGCACTTACAAAATACTTTTCACTAATCTCCATGGTCCGAAGTGTCTCAATCCTTTCGGATGGTAAGGTTCGCGTGACCGTGAACGTCCCCCCGGGGGAACGCATCGCCGTGGATGTGTCCTCGGATCTCGAGAGTTGGCGCGAAGTCTATGTTGGGCTTACCCACGGGCTGAGTTCCCTCGTTTTTGAGGATCCTGAAGTGGGTTTGAGGCAAAGATTCTACCGGGCGGTGCAAGAGGACTGGGCTGTCACTTCCGTTTTTATTATGGATGCTCTGAATAATTCTTGGCTGCCTGCCGGTATGATCACCGTCTATCCCGGCGGGAGCGTTTACCGGGCGGATTCATGGGGTTGGGCCGAAGTTCCCCGTCGGTTTGCACCGGATCAGAACGATTTCACGATTGTGGTCTCGGCTCCGGGCTATGACCCCAAAACAATAATCGGATCCCGTTATTGGGGATATTCGGTGACGTTGACTCGATCAGACTCCCCCGGCTTGACTTTGAACCGAGCATTGGACACTGGTTTCTCACTGGAAACCTATGGCTGGAATTCGTGGTACCCGCAGGCAACCGTTGCTTGGGACGGCTTGGATGCGGCGCGAAGTGGGGCGATCGGGAATTTTGGATATTCGGTGTTGACGACGCGAGTGCTTGGGCCTGGGACAGTTCGATTCCGCTGGAAAGTTTCTTCACAGGCCGGCTTCGATTTCCTTCGATTCTCCGTTGATGGTGTTGACGTTCAATCCATCTCGGGCGAAGTCGACTGGAAGCAAATCTCAGTCCCTGTCGGCCCGGGCCCACATCAAATTGAATGGCGATACTCGAAGGACGGATCCATTTCAGCCGGCTCGGATGCCGGTTGGGTTGACCATCTGGAAGTGATCAATTGATCGACTGAATGGTCTGCTCATTCGGGCGGCCAAGTCGCGGGCCGCCCGGTCACTTCTTCATCGCCCTGTTTCGGTACACCACATCGTAATACGTGCCCACGTCCTTCTTCCGCTCAAAAGCCTTCGCTAACTCCCGCTCAAACCCCGCCCCCGCCATGAACGCGTCCATCTCCTTGAGCTGGCACCCGCCCCGGTACGACTCGAAATCCGCCACCTCCGATTTGACATAACGAATCCCCGGCAGCAGCTCCCGCGCCCCTTCCAAGATCAAAAGCTCCGACCCCTGCGTGTCCATCACCAGCGCGTCATACTCCTCCGCCGCAATCCCTTCGGCCCGCAACAGGGAGGGCAGGGTGCTGCTCCGCATCGTCCGCACCTCCTTCATCCCCACCGTCGGCCATATCTCCCGGTGCCCCGCGAATTCAAAAATCGATGACGAAGCCCCAGCCTCATTGTCGCTGATGTGGAAAGCGCACGCCTCGCTGTCCCGGTTTGTCACAAGGTGCCGCACCGCCCGCTGTTTTGGGAACTCCCGCAGGTTCTGCACCAAAACCCGGAACACCTCCTCAATCGGCTCCACCCAAACCACCGGCAGGTCCCTTCGCGCATAAACCCTCCGCTCCTGGCCCGAATTCGCCCCCAGATGGATCACCCCTTTGACCTCCGCCAGGAAGTTGAACGATTCGTTCTCAAACGGATCCTTCCCGCCCCCCATCAGTTTGCTTAAAAAATTCGCCATTTTGTTCTGGTTTGCTGGATTTTGACCGCCGAAGGGTAGCTGCGGATTTATCCGGACAAAAGTGTTATTATTGTTCGTTGAACGGGTCGGTGGATCCCCTTAAATAAATCGCCCCCGTCGGGCGTCTACTTTTGCCGAAAATGCGTTTTTTATTGTCCCTCAGTTTCTTTCTCGTGGTCGCCTCTCCCACCGCGGTTCGGGCGGCCTCCTTCGAAAAGGACCTGTTGCCCCTCCTCCGCAAGTATTGCTTCGAATGCCACAGCGATGAAAAATCCAAAGGCGGCCTCTCCCTCGAGCATTACAAATCCCTCGACAGCATCCTCGCCGACCGCAAGAAATGGGAACTCGTCCTCCGCAACGTCGAATCCGGCGAAATGCCCCCCGAGAAAAAGCTCCAACCTTCCCTCGAGGAGCGCGAGAAAATCTCCAAGTTCGTCCAAAGCCAGATTTTTCGCGTCGACCCCAAAAACCCCGATCCCGGCCGCGTCACCATTCGCCGGCTCAACCGCGCCGAATACAACAACACCATCCGTGACCTCGTCGGCGTCGAGTTCAAACCGGCCGACGATTTCCCCGTCGACGACGTGGGCCATGGCTTCGACAACATAGGCGACGTCCTCTCCCTCCCGCCCATCCTCCTCGAAAAATACCTCGCCGCCGCCGAAAAAATCCTCGGCGCCGCCATCCGCGAAGGCGGTCCCATCCTCGATGGGCCCAAAAAACGCGTCGAAGCCGAAAAACTCCCCACCACCGCCCAAGGCAGCCAAGCCTACGGCGGCTTCGCCTTCGCCCTGAACAAAGAAGGCGAAATCTATTTCACCAACCACTTCGCCGCCGCCGGCGAGTACATCCTCCGCGCCCGCGCCTTCGGCCAGCAGGCCGGCCCCGACGCTCCCCGCTTGGAAATTCGCCTCGATGGCAAGGCCGTCCAAGTCTTCGACGTTCACGCCATCGAGGGCAAAGCCCAAAATTACGACGTCAAGCTCTCCATCCCCCCCGGCGACCACAAACTGGCCGCCGCCTATATCAACAACTACGTCACCCCCCAAGGCGACCGCAACCTCCTCGTCGACTACATCGAAATCATCGGCCCCGTCGCCGTCCAACCCTATCCCGAGCCCCACCGCCGCATTTTCTTCAATGGCGGCCCCTCCGGCGACACCAACGCCTACGCCCGCGCGATCATCGACCGCTTCGCCCGCCGCGCCTTCCGCCGCCCCGTTTCCGCCGCCGAAGTCGACCGCATTGCCACCCTCTACACCATGGCCCGCAATGACGGCGATTCCTTCGAGCGCGGCGTCAAAGTCGCCCTCTCCGCCGTCTTGGTTTCTCCCCGCTTCCTCTTTCGCGGCGAACTCCAGCCCGACCCAGACAATCCGGCCTCCATCCATCCCATCGACGAATTCGCCCTCGCCTCGCGCCTCTCCTATTTCCTCTGGAGCACCATGCCCGACGATCGGTTGTTCACCCTCGCCGCCGAAAAAAGGCTCCGCCGCAATCTCGAGCCCGAAGTCATGCGCATGCTCAAGGACCCCCGATCCCGCGCCCTCGTCGACAATTTCGCCAGCCAATGGCTCCAAATCCGCAACCTCGCCTCCGTCACCCCCGACTCCAAACTCTTCCCCGCCTGGAGCGCCCAACTGCGCGACGACATGCGCCAGGAGACCGAACTCTTTTTTGAGTCCCTTCTGCGCGGGGACCGCAGTGTCATCGAGTTGTTGACCGCCAATTACAGCTTCCTCAACGACCGCCTCGCCCGCCACTATGGGATCGATGAGGACCTCGGTCCAAACTTCCAGAATGTGGTTTTCAAGGATCGCCGCCGCGTCGGCATCCTCACCCAGGGCAGCATCCTCACCATCACCTCCAATCCCACCCGCACCTCCCCCGTCAAGCGCGGCAAGTGGATATTGGAGAACATCCTGGGCTCCCCGCCTCCGCCTCCCCCTCCTGACGTCCCGGAGTTGAGCGAAGAGAAGGAGGCCGTCCTCTCCGGCAGCCTGCGCCAGCGCATGGAGCAGCACCGCGAAAAACCCATCTGCTCCTCCTGCCACGCCCGCATGGACCCCATCGGTTTCGGTTTTGAGAATTTCGACGCCACCGGCGCCTGGCGTGAGAAAGATGGTGCCTTCCCCGTGGACGCCGGTGGCGCCCTCGTCAGCGGAGAAACCTTCGGAAATGCGGCCGAATTGAACAAAATTCTCGTCGCCCAAAAACGCGACGAATTCCTTCAATGTCTGGCGGGAAAAATGCTCACATTCGCTTTGGGGCGCGGCATGGAGTATTATGACCGCGCTTCCATTGATGAAGTCCTCCGCCGGATGGCGAGGGACCAGCATCGATTCTCAAGTTTGATTCTCGGCGTGGTCAACAGCCCCGCCTTCCAGTTGAGACGCGGTGAAGGTCGATAACACGGTTTCGAAAGGGGATATGAAGGGTTTATTCAGTTTGGCGTCGGTCTTGTTGATTGGTTCGATCTCGGACACTTCCGCGCTGATTTTCTACAGTTCGGCGGACGTCGAGAAAAACACCACCGCTCCCACCGGCCCGAACGCCGACACCGGCTGGGACCTTCAGGGGACTTGGGGAAACTTCACCGGCACTCCCATTGGGCCCCATCATTTCCTCGCCGCCCATCACATCGGCGGCTCCGTCGGCGACCCATTCGTGTTTCGGGGCGTCGCCTACACCACCATCGCCACCACCAAGGACCCGTCCTCCGATCTCCGCGTCTGGGAGGTCAGCGGGACATTTCCAGCCTTCGCCTCCCTCTACGACGGTCCCGCCGAAACCGGCCATGACCTTTTTGTTTTCGGCCGGGGCGCACATCGCGGCGCCGAGGTCCGCGTCAACCTCGACTTGAAAGGATGGCAATGGGGGGCGTGGGACAAGCGCCTCCGCTGGGGCCAAAACCAAGTTGCCGACCTCACCGAAGACCCAGGCCAGCCCTCTGGGAATTTGCCCCATTTTCTCAAGGTTGCTTTTGATCCCGCCGGCGGGCCCAACGAGGCTCACCTTGCCGTCGGCGATTCCAGCGGCGCTGTGTTCATCGAACACAGTGGCGTTTGGAAATTGGCTGGCATCAATTTTGGCGTTGAAGGTCCCTATGGTTTGACTGCCAACGGACCGAGGTTTGCGGCGGCTGTTTTCGACGAAGGCGGCCTTTACCGGGATGGCGGCCCCGCTGGCTCCCAACTGGTCCTCGACACCCCCTTGCCCCAGCCGGGCCATTTTTATTCCACGCGGATCAAGGCCCGCCTCGCTTGGATTCAGGAAGCCATTTCCGTCGTCACCGCCGCCCCCGTCCTGTTGGAGGCCTCCGATGTCGGCGGGACATTCACGGTTGTCTCCGGCGCGTCCATCGACACAGCCAACAAAACGATCCGGATTCCCGCGCAGGCGGCCGCTCGTTTTTATGGATTGCGCGCCGCCACCGCTCTGTCCTTCACCAGCACCACATTGGATGGCTCCACGTTGGTCCTCACTTACGAGTGATCAACGCGCCATCTCCGGGATTCGCTGCAGGACCGCCATCGCGAACTCGATCGCGGTCCGCAGCAGCCACGGCAGCAGCGCGATCATCACCCCCACGATCCCCAGCGCCTTCGGCACGAACGACAGCGTCTGCTCGTGGATCGACGTCACCGCCTGGAACAGGCTCACCCCCAGCCCGATGCTCATCGCCGCCATCAATATCGGCGACGCCAGCGCGATCGCCTGGAACATCAGGTTCTTGATCATTTCCACCGCGAATTCAGGTGTCATGGCAATTTAAGAGGCGAAACTCTGCAGCAGCGACCGCGTCACCAGTTCCCATCCATCCACCAGGACAAACAGAAGGATTTTCAGCGGCAGTGAAATGGTGGCCGGAGGCATCATCATCATCCCCAAGCTCATCAGGATCGTCGCCACCACCAAGTCGATTAGGATGAACGGCACGAAAAGCAAAAACCCCATCTGGAACGCCGTCCGCAGCTCGCTGATGATGAATCCCGGGATCACCACTTTCAGCGGCAATTCCGCCGGCGATGTCGGCCCCAGTTTGGCCAGCGCCACAAACAGCTCCACATCCTTCGGCCGCGTCTGCGCCAGCATGAAGCTCCGGATCGGCGCCGAGGCTTCCGCCAGCGCCACCTCGCTCGTGATCTCGCTCGCCAGGTAAGGCTGCAGCGCGTTCGTGTCGATCTTCTTCCACACCGGATCCATGATGAAATAGGTCATGAACAGGGCCAATCCGATGATGATCTGGTTGGCCGGCGTCCCTTGCAGCGACAGCGCCGAGCGCACAAACGAAAGCACGATCACGATCCGCGTGAAGCTGGTCATCAGCAGGATGATCGATGGCGCCAGCGACAACAGCGTGATCGCGAACAGCACCTTGATCCCGACATCGACGTCCTTCGGGCCCTGCGCCGCCTCCAGTCCAAGGTTCACCTTGAACGGCACCAGCGGCGATCCCTGCGCCATCGCGCTCAGCGTCCCCAACCCGGCCAACATCGCCAGCGCCGCCAACCACCAAAATCCTCGGGCCCTCTTCATTTGCGTCCGGCCGCCACCGCGCTCATGAACGCCGCCGCAAAACTCAACGGCGGGGCAGGGGATGCCTCCGCCCCTTCCCGTTCCGGCTCCGCCGCTGGCGCCTCCGGCAGGTGCGAAATCATCGTCACCCCGGTCGGCGACGTCGAAAGGAGCAGGCGCTGTTGCTCATACCCCACCACGAAAATCGAATGCCGGTGCCCCAGCGCGCGCGTCTCCAACACCTTCAGCTTCGCCGTCCGGCCCCGTCCCCCCGCGAACCGCGCGCTGTTCCGGTAGGCCCACACCCCCGCGAACAACAATGAAAACACCAGGCACAGCGCCCCAGCCACCCGCAGCGCCGAATACGTGGCGGACGGAGGCGCAGCCAGAGATCCTTCGGCTCCCGCCGCGGGCAACGCCACGGCCAGCAAAATGAACAATCCAGCTCTCATGTCGCCGCCCCGAGCAGTTCGGTGATCTTGATCCCAAACCGGTTCTCGATCACCACCACCTCGCCCCGCGCCACCAACTGCTGGTTCACCCGCAGCTCCACCGGCGCGTCCGCCAGCTTGTCCAACTGCACGATCGATCCGACATTGAGATTCAGCACATCGCGCATCGGCAGGTGGCACGAGCCAAGTTCCACCGTCAATCCCACCGGCACGTCCAGCAGGATGTCGAGATTGGGGGGGTATTCGGTCTTCATTCAGCTTTTGATCATTTGGGTTATTTCCACGGCCCACTTCTTTCCCTGTGTGCCGAGCCTTCCCGAAAATTTGGGCAGCGATCCCAGCCGCAGCCGCACGTTGTTCACCACCTCCGCCTCCAGCGGCAGCACGTCCCCCACCTTCAGGTTCACCAGGTCCCGCGCCGTCATCTCCAGCGCCGGCCAGTCCGCCGTCACCGGGATCTTCGCCTTCTCCAGCTCGGGATTCCATTTCGGCGGCTGCGCGGGCGCCGCCTCCGCCGCGTCCCCGTCCAATCCCAGTTTCCAGCCCAGGTGCCGCGCCAGCGGCTCAATCGTCGCGTACGGGAACGCAATCTGAATCTGCTCCAGGCAATCCGCCATCCGCGCCTCCATGCTCACCACCAGCATCATCGTGTCCGAGTGCGCCGTCTGCAGGAACTGCCCGCTGTTCTCGTGCCCAAGGATCACCGGCCGCAGCTCCTGCGCCTTGCTCCAATGGTTGCACCATTCCGCGATCGCGATCTGCGCGATCTGGTCCAGCAGCGCCGCCTCGATCTCGCTCAGCTCATGGTTCTGCGGCGCGGAGTGCCCAACCCCTCCCATCAGCCGGTCCACCATCGTCAGCCCCAGCCTCGGGTTGATGTCCAGCACGCAGATTCCCCGCAGCGGCTCCACCTTGAACAGGACTAGGTGCGCCGGGCTTCCGATCGTCGCCGTGAACTTGTGGTAGGCCACCGTTTGCAGTTGCGACATCTGCAGCCCGATCTCCACCCGCAGGTAAATCGACAGCAGCGCCGCCAGCCGCGAAATATACTCCTCGTGCTCCACCCGCAGCTTCCGCAGTTCCCCAGCCGCCAGGAACACCGGGTTCCGGAAGTCGTGCGCCTGGATGCTGTCCAGCGCCCGGTCCTCTTTCGCCCCGTTCTTTGTGACGACCTGCGCCGTGGAATCCTGCTGCGCCACCTGCGCCAACAGGCTCTCCACTTCCGACTGCGACAGGGCTTCGGAGTTCGTGGCGAATGGGTCTTTTGTGTCCATTTCGTGCCGGGGTTACTGGATGGCGAATTCCGTCAGGTAAATCTCCGACACCGCGCCTTTGCCCAGGATCGAGTTGAAGATCGTGATCAGTTCGGTCCGCACCAGATTCCGGATTCCCGGCTTCTCCAGGTCGCTGATGCTTTTGGTGCACAGCGCGCTCGCCGCCGCGTCCCTCAGCTCCGCGTCCGACTTCTCCACAATCGTCTTAAAATTCGCCCCCGTGCCCACCAGGATGAACTCCGCCAGCAAATACCTCGTTCCCATGGTCCCCGACACGTTCACCAGCGTCTTCTTCGACAGCGGCACCGAAATCTTCGTTTTCCCCGTCACCGGATCCTTCGATTCGCCCGTCTCCGTCTTTCCGCTCGGCGCCTCCGCCGCGTGCGCTCCGCCCGCCGCTTCCGTCCCCCCGCCATTCGCGCCCGAATTCTTCGCCAGCTTCGGCGCCAGCACATACGCGGTCATCACATACGCCAGCACCGGCATCAAAACCAGGTTCGCCATCAACGGCAGGTATGTTTTCATCCCGCCCTTCGCGGCGGGCGCCGCCCCATTGTTCTCCGCCGGCGCGGCCGCGTTTGGTTTCTCCGCCGCCCCCGGCTTGGCGCTTTCAACTCGGTTAGCCATAAAAACTGTCCCTTAACGTTTGAGGTTCACCACTTCCTGCAGCATCTCATCGCTCGTCGTGATGATCCGCGCGTTCGCCTGGAACCCGCGCTGCGTGGTGATCATTTCCGCAAATTCGCTCGCCAGATCCACGTTCGACATTTCCACCGCCCCCGACCGGATCGTCCCCATCCCATTCGTCCCCGGCGCCCCCGACAGCGACGCCTCCCCGCCCAGCGGCCCCGCCTCGTTCAAGTTCGTGTAAAGGTTCTTCCCCGCCTTCTCCAGCAGCTCCAGGTCTTGGAACGACTGCAGCAACACCTGCCCCATGTCATACTGCGTCCCGTCGTTCAGCGTCATCCGCACCCGCCCGTCCGCTCCAATCTTGAAATCCGCCGCCTCCGCGTCCGGCCGCGTCGTCTGCACCGGCCTCAACGCCGGGTCGTCATACACCCGGATGTCCCCCCGCGAGCTGAAATTGGCCCCTTTGGCCACATAATTATTGTAACCCTGCACCCGGTGTCCGTCCCCGGTCACCAGAAACCCCTCTTGGTCCAGCGTGAAATCACCCGCCCGCGTCGCGAACAAACGGTCCTCCCCATCCTTCACAATGAAGAATCCCTGTGCCCCCTCGATGTAAAGATCCGTCTCCCGCCCGGTGCTTTGATAAATGCCCCGCGAAAAATCCTCCCGCACCGCCGCCGTCGCCGCCGCGCGGCCCGCCAGCGCCGGTGCCCCCGCCGGCGGTCCCCCCGGGGGGGGCGGGGGGGGGGGGGGGGGCTTGAGTCTAGTGAGGGACGGG
>CAZSXX010000005.1:11266-30301 GCA_964611245.1 uncultured Verrucomicrobiota bacterium
CCCGCCTTCGATCCCCCCTGCATCGTCTGGCTGAACGCGTCCTCAAACGTCGTCCTCCCGCCCTTGAAGGCCACCGTGTTCACATTGGCAATGTTGTTGCCGATGACATCCAGCTTGGTCTGGAAGTTCCGGATGCCCGTGACGCCAGAGTTTAATGAATTCAGCATATTTCTTGTGTTGTTAAGCGACGACTGTGTAAGGGGAAATCAAGCTCACCTGGTTCAATCCGTAATTCTGTCCATTCACCACCACCGACGGCGCCCCGTCCTGCACGCTGATCGAGCTCACCAATCCAGTCCCCAGCTCGTTCACCCCGTCGTTCAGCGTCACGCTGCGCCCGATCAACCCCGTTGCCGTCAACATCCGCTGCTGCTCGCTCAGCGACGCGATGTCGCTCGCCATCGTCTTGCTCTGCTCCAGCGTGCTGAACTGCGCCATCTGCGCGATGAAGTCCGTGTCCTCCTGCGGCTTCAACGGGTCCTGCGACGACATTTTCGCCACCAGCAGCTTCAGGAAATCATCCTGCCCCAGCGTCGTCTTGTGCGCGCGCGGCGCCGCCGTGCTGTTCGGGTCAAACCCCGGGTTCTGGTAAACCGTTGGAACGCTTGCCATAGTCTTATGCCCAGCTTTGCCATTGGCGCGATGCCTGCGCCACGGCGGGTTGCGGTTGCTCTTTCGTGATTCGGATGCCCGGCCTGGCCGCGCTCGTTTCCTCCTCAAACATCGCTTCCTCGCGTCCGCTTTCGCGCCGCGAATCCTGCCACTGCTCAAAATTCTGGAACCCCTCCGGTCCCGGACCGCCTTGGCCCGACAGCTCCGTCATCCGGATGCCATGCGCTCCCAGCGTCTGCTGAAGCTGTGGCCACTGCGCCTGCAACGCCTGGAAATCCCCGCGTTCGCAGCGCGCCTCCGCCCGGATCAATCCATCCCGCCCAATCGACACCTGCACCTCCAACTCCGTCCCATGGTCCGGCTTCAGCACCACCGTCATCACCGCCTCCCCGCGCTGCCGCAATTGCGCCACCTCCGTCCGGATCGTTTCCACCAGGTTCGCGGCCTCAACCACCCGGGGCGCCTCAACTTCGGCCAGCGCGATGCCGCCCCCGTCCACGTCCGGCGTCGCCGCCGGCTGCCCCGACGCGAGGAACGATTCAATGCGGGCCGCCTCCGGCACAACTCGCTGGGCAACCTCCCGGGTCGGCATTTTCTGCACGACCTCAGGGGCAATTTCCGCCATTTTCCCTTCGTTTCTCACTCGACTGTCCAGTTTAGCAACGACTGTGCCATCAACCGGCGGCGGGGCAGGGGGCTCCTTGCTTTCAATCGGTTTAGCGGGCGTCAACGGCGCCGTTTTCTCCGAAAATGGCTCAAAAACATCCAAGTCCAGCGCCTTCCCCTCCATCGCTGGTTTTTTTTCACCCCCCGCCGCTCCCCCCTCCTCGACGCCTTCCACCTTTGTTGGCGCAGGACCCGCCCCCATCGCCTTCGGTTCCCCGTCCGCCGGCTCCAGGCCACCCTCAGGCGCGATTCCCAATTCGTTGCCTGCCGGGACCGCCGCCCAGTCCCCCATTCTCGCCCCTTCCACTGCCTCACCTTCCCCGGGTGCCTTGGGCGGGGGTTGGTGGACATGGAAAAAAAACGCCGGTGGCGCGGCCGCCCATAGCATCCCGCCAGCCTCCTTCTTCTCCTCCACCGGCGCGGGCTCGCCTGGCCTTGGCTCCGCATCCATTTCCTCCTCCTCGGCGGGCAAGCTGGCTTGGTCAAGCAGCGTGCCAAACGCCTCCCCTCCCTCGGGGGTTTTCAAAGGCGCCGCCTCGCTGTCCGCGCCCGTCCCAGCCTTCACCCCCGCTAGGTCGAGGAGCGGCAAGCTGTTCATTTCTTCTTTGGCATGATCGCCACCCTCAGCCTCTCCGTCAGCTCCCCCGCCCGTTTCGCCTCCGCCTCCCCCAGCTTCGACAGCGCCCCCAGGATCGGCCCGGTCTCCGCCTCCTTCATGAACATCAATATTTTCACCACCGATCCGTCGTCCATTTGCCGGAATATCGTCGCCGTCCCCTCGGGCTCCAGCCCGCTGTACGTCTTGGCCAGCCTCTTCAAATTCGTCGTTTCCTCATCCGCCACCCGCACCACCGAGGCGTCGAATTCCTTCTGCAGCCGGTGCACCGCCTGCGTCAGTTGGTTCAGTTCCTCCCGCTCCGATTGCAGCCGCGCCGCCAGCTCCTTCAGGTCCGCCTCCCGTTTCGCCAGTCCCGCCTGCTCCTCCCGCAGTTCCTTCACCAGGCTCTCCACCTCCATGTTGTTGTACATCCACGACGCCTGCTCCACCCCTTTTGGCGGTGCGTCGCTGGCTCCGGCCTCCACCGCGCCCGATTTATTCGACGTCGCCGCGTTCCACGTCGCCGCCGTGACCCCAAGGTACGCGGCCAGCCCAACAATCGACCCAATCCAGGGCGAACATAATTTCTTAAGCATGCGCCAATCCTTTCTCGAACAAGCCCGGCTCGTGCCGGCTCGTCGCCATTTCGTCCATGAGGTGTTGCTCTTCCTTCAATGCCGACAAATTGAACTCGTGCCGCTGCCGTGCGTGGAAACGCTCCACCACTTCCCGCTTCTGCCGCGCCACTTGGAACGCCGCCAGCGCCTCGTTCAGCCGATCCTGCGCCTTCCGCAAATCCTGCGCCCTCTCCTTCCGCCGGTTCTCCAACATCTCCCGCGCGTGCTCATGCTGCAGCATGTCCCCCGGCGAGAACGTGCTCCCCAGCGCCTTCCGCCACTCCTCCAGATGCCGCGCCAAGTCGTTCTCCGCGCTGGCCAGCCCAGCCTCCGCCGCCGTTCTCGCCCGCACCGCCCGCGCGTAATTCTCCAGCGCCTCCCGCGCGCTCCGCTCCCGGATCGTCTGCACCGCCTCAAGTGTGAAGTGGAATCGTTTCATTCAATTATTTTCGCGGTTCGACCCGGATCGGCGCGCGTGGCGGGGCGGGGGGCGGCGGCGTCTGCAGCGTCTTCTCCAATTCCCGCCAGCTATCCTCCAGCTTGAACCCCTCCTCCACCCGCTGCGTCAGGAATTGCCGCATTGGATCGTGCAGCCGGATCGCCTGGTCAATTTCCGCGCTTGCTCCCGCCGTGTAGGCCCCAATGTTGATCAAATCCTGGTTCCGCCGGTAAATCGCCAGCGTCTCCCGCGCCCGCGCCGCCATTCCCTGCTGCGCCGCGCTCGTCAAATCCCGGTTCAACCGGCTCACGCTTCCCAGCACATCGATTGCCGGATAATGGTTCTGCGTCGCCAAATCCCGGCTCAGCGTGATGTGCCCGTCCAAAATCGACCGCACCGAATCCGCGATCGGGTCGTTCATGTCGTCCCCCTCCACCAGCACCGTGAACAGCCCCGTGATCGCCCCGGTCTCCCCGGACCCCGCCCGCTCCAGCAACTGCGGCAGCAGCGCGAACACCGACGGCGTGTATCCGCGCGTCGCGGGCGGTTCCCCAACCGCCAGCCCAATCTCCCGCTGCGCCATCGCGAACCGCGTCACCGAATCCATCATCAGCAGCACGTTCTTGCCCGTGTCCCTGAAATACTCCGCGATCGCCATCGCCACGAACGCCCCCTTCAACCGCACCAGCGCAGGCTGGTTCGAAGTCGCCACGATCACCACCGATTTCGCCCGCCCCGCCGCGTCCAAATCCTTCTCAATGAACTCCCGCACCTCCCGGCCCCGCTCCCCGATCAGCGCGATCACGTTCACGTCCGCCTCCGCCCGCGCCGCGATCATCCCCAGCAACGTTGATTTTCCCACCCCGCTCCCCGCAAAAATCCCCATGCGCTGCCCCCGCCCGCACGGCACAAACGTGTCCAGGGCCTTCACCCCCATTTCAAAAGGCTGGTGGATCCTCTGCCGTTTCAGCGGATGCGGCGGCGCCAGGAACGCGCTCGCCACCCGGTCCCCCCGGATTGGCCCCAGCCCATCCAGCGGCTGCCCCAGCCCATCCAGCACCCGGCCCTTCAGCGCTTCGCACACGGGCACCTCCAGCGGCCTTCCCAACGCGATCACTTCGCTCCCGGGATGGATTCCCCCCGTCTCCCCCAGCGGCATCAAAAGCACCCGGTGGTTCCGGAATCCCACCACCTCCGCCAGCGTGAAGGAGTCATGCCGGCTCGATTCAATCCGGCAAATCTCCCCCACCGCCGCCAGCGGCCCGTCCGACTCGATCACCAGCCCGATCGACTGCGCCACCCGGCCCCGGTTCTCCAGGACCTTGACGTCCCGCGAGCGCTCCAGCAGGTGCGCGATTCGGTTTTGTGTGAATGTTCCGGCCATGTCAGTTCAGCAGTGCGTTTTTCAAAAGGTCAAATTTCGTCTCCCGCCGCGCGTCCACCCGCCCGAACGGCGTCTCCACAATGCACCCGCCCCGGCTCACCTCGTTCGATGGGTTCACCGTGATCTGCCTCCCGTCCCCCGGCGCCAGGACCGACGACGTCGTCGCCTGCAGCAATTCCAAATCCTGCGGGTTCACGTATATCGTGTAATGCGCGCTTTCCTCCACCTGCCGCATCGCCGACGCGATCGCCCCCTCCACCATCCCAGCCTCGATCGGCCATCCATCCACCAGCTTGCGCGCCACTTCCAGCGCCAGCCCCGCCAGGTGCGTTTCACAATCCCGCACCACCCCGGGAATCGCGTCCCTCAACGCCCCAAGAATCCCGGTTTGCAGCGCCATCACCTCCGAGCGCTGCTGGATCATCTGCTCGCCGATCAGCTTCTCCGCCGCCGCCCGCCCACGCTCCATCGCGGCGCGTTCCCGCTCCTCAATGCGCTCCTCCACCTCCGTCGGCCACCCCTTTCCCACCGCCTTCACCGCTTGGGGGGCGCGCCCGAACCGGATCGTCTCAGGCCATGGCTGCTTCACGCGCATCCTTGTTTTCTCCCAGCTCGATTTCTCCTTCGCCTTCCAGCCGCCGCACCACCTCGATGATCCGCATCTGCGCGCCTTCGATGTCCCGCAGCTTGACCGCCCCCATGAAGCTGATTTCTTCGTTGACCGTCTCCGCCGCCCGCTTGGAGATGCTCGAAAGCAGCGTTCCCTTGAGCCGGTCGCTCGCCGTCTTGAGCGACACCGCCAAATCCCGCATGTCCACTTCCCGCAGGACTTTCTGCACCGCGCTGCTGTCCAGCCCGTTCAAATCTTCGAACGTGAACATCTTTTGCCGGATCGCCTGCCCGAGCTCCGGGTTCCGCTCCTCCAGGCTCATCAACACCGTCTTGCTCAGCCCCTTGTCCATCGCGTTCAGGAGGTCCGCCGCCGATTTGATCCCCCCCGTCTGGCTGTTCGCCCGCGATTGCTTGCTCGCCCCCAGCCGCTTCGAAAGCACGCCCACCACCCGCTCCACCACTTCAATCGGCGTCGGCGACAGCGTCGCCAGCTTCTCCACCACCTGGTCCCGCAAATCCGTGCGCAGCAGCCCAATCAACTCCGAAGCCCTTTCCGCCGGGAGATAGCTGCAGATCAGCGCGATCGTCTGCGGCTGCTCCGTCTTGACCAAATTGAAAATCTGCCGCGAATCCAGGTCGATGATCTCCTGCATCGCCGCGATTGGCGCCCTTTGCGGCACCACCCGCCCAATCACGTTCGAGGCCTTGAACACGCCAATCGCCTTCTCGAGCGAGTTCTGCGTGTATTCCAGCCCCCCACGCTGCGCCGTGCTCGCGTGCAGCGCCACTTCCGTGAACTCCATCAACAGATCCCCCTGCAGCTCAGCGCTCACCATCGTGATCTTTGCCATCTCGGCCGTCACCGCCTCCAGCTCGCTCTCTTCCAAGTGCCGCAGGATCCCCGCCGCGCTCTCCGGCCCCAGGATGATCAGCAGCCCAGCCAGCTTCTGGACCTTTGTCATCCGGTTGATCTCCGCGTCCCGGCCGATTTCCGCCACTCCGTTGCTTTCCACTGCCATGGTCTTTTCAGTTTTTTACGTTTTTCCCGCGTGTCATCCAGCCCCGGATCGATTGCGTCATTTTGTCTGGATTCTCGCGGATCAATTGATTGAGCGCCTCCACCGTCACCACTCGCGGCCCAGTCTCCTCCGGTTCCTTGGGCGCCCGTCCATTCCGGCCCGGCATCCCGTCCAATTCGCTTTCCCCAAGCGGGATTCCAATCGGGATGTCCCCATTCGGCGTGCCCTTGTAAGACCGCCAGAACACCGCCAGCCCCCCCAGCGCCAACACCGGGTAAATCGCCGACCGCGCCAACTCCACCCACAGATCCCTCTTCTGCTGCGTCTCCAGTTGCTTGGCCATCTCCAGGCTCTGCGAGTCGTTGAACGGCGTCTCCTCCACCGTCACCACGTCCAAGCTGTCCGGGCCTTCCTTCGCCCCCAGCGCGCTCTGCACCATCCGCTTCAATTTCTCAATCTCCTGCGGCGAACGCGGCGTCACCACCCGGTTGGTTCCCGTTCCGCTCACTTGGGCCGCGATGAACACCGCCGCCGACACCCGCGTCACCCCGCCCGCTCCTTGGGCCAGCGTGCTCGTCGTTTTGTTGATCTCGTACTTCTTGTCCGTGACCTTTTTCCGTGTCCGGTTGTTGGTCACCGGCGCCGCCCCGGCCACCAGGTTCGTTTCCCCAGTCGCCGCGTTGGTCTGCACCCCGGGCACCCCGCCCCCCTCGTTCGTCGTCGTCGAATCCACCGTCTCGTCGTTCAACGTCTCCGTCTGCACCACCTGGCCGTCCGGGTCAAATTTCTCCTCCGTCCTCGTCACCGTGTCGAAATTGATCTCCGCCGACACCCGCACGATCGCCTGGCCCGCTCCCAACGCCATCTCCAGCATCCCCTCCGCCTTCTTCGACAGGTACTGCTCCAAATTCTTCCGCGCCGCCAACTGCGTCGTCGTCAGCCCCGTGATCGACTCGTCCGACCCGTTCTCCGAAAGCACATTCCCTGAGTTGTCCACCACCGACACAAAATTCGACGTCAGCCCCTCCACCGCGTTCGCCACCAAAAAGCGGATCGCCGCCACCGTCTGCGGCGGCAGCGTCGCGTTTCCCCGAACCCGCACAAAAACCGACGCCGTCGGCCGCTTCTGGTTGTCCACCAGCAGCCGGTTCTCCGGCATCACCACCATCACCCGCGCGCTCTCAATTTGGTCCACCTGCGAGATCGTCCGCGACAGCTCCCCTTGCACCGCCCGCAGGTAATTCGCCCGCTGCACAAAATCGGAGATGCCGAAGTTCGGCTTGTCAAAAATCTCGAACCCAACCCCGTCCCCCGCCCTGGGAATTCCCTTGCCGGCCAGTTGAATCCGCATCATGTGCACCTTGTCCGTCGGCACCGAAATCGACCCCCCCGCCACTTTGTACGGCACCTTCGCGTCGTCCAGCGCCGCGATCACCTTCGACGCCTCCGCCCCGTCCAGCTTCCCGTACAGCAGCGAATACTCCGTCCGGCTCGACCACACCACCAGGCTCACCAGCCCCGCCGCCACCAGCGCGCTCGAAAACGCGATGCTGACCCGCTGGTTGATCCCCAGCTTCTTCCATATTCCGGAAAGTTGGGCTCCAAGTTGCGCAAGACTGTTGTTCATTCACTCCTCAAACCTGCATCCGCATTAGTTCCTGGTACGACTCCAGCAGCCGGTTCCGCACCTCCACCATCAATTGAAACGACACGCTGGCCTCCTCCGCCGCGATCATTGCCTGGTGCAGTTGCACCCCGTTCCCGGCCATCACTCCCCGCATCGCCATCCCCGCTTCGGCCTGCTTCGCCGAGACGTCGTTGACAATGCTTCCTAAAAATCCTTGGAACGACCGTCCCGGCGCCACCGATCCCCCTCCGGGCAGCCCCAGCGTCGGCTGCGCGCCCAGCGTCGGCTGCGCCCCCAAAGTCCCCGGCGACAGCGCGTCCAGTTCCGCCTTCGGGATGATCTTCGCGATCATGTCCTGCGGCGTCCCCGGCATGGCCGCGGGCCGCAGCCCTGGCATCACCGTCTGGTATGCGCCCAGTGGATTCATTTCGTTCTCGCCTCGTCACCCTTACCGCTTGCCAATGTTCAAGGTTTGCAGCGCCATCGACCGCGCGTTTCGGACCACCGCCAAATTCGCCTCGTACGCCCGCGACGACACAATCATGTCCGCCATTTCCTCGTGGATGTTCACGTTTGGCATTGCCACCATCCCAGTCGCCGGGTCGGCGTCCGGGTGCCCTGGGATGTGCACCATCCGCGGCGGCCTCCCATCCGTCTCAATCTTTGAAACCTCCACCTTCTGCGGGTCCATCCCGTTGAACATCGACTCTTTCTGCGCCATCACGCTCTTGAACAAAACCTGCTGCCGCTGGTAAGCCTTGCCATCGATCCCGCGCGTCGTGTTCGCGTTGGCGATGTTCTGCGACGCGACCGCCATCCGCACCCGCTCCGCATGCAGCGCCGCCGACGAGCTCTCAATCCCCGGTATTAAGCTGATCATATTTTATTAGGCGGGCCGTCCGGTGATCGCCAGGCGCATCTTCAACAGCGACGCCGTCACCGCCTGCGTTTCAAATTGGTGGGCCAGCGTGTTTTGGTTCATCGCCAGCAGTTCCTCCTCCAGCACCACCGAGTTCCCGTCCCGGTTCGTCGCCTCCGTGGTCCGGTCCACCTCCAGCGACGGCCTCAACGCCTGCAATTGCTGCGTGTTCCCGCTCTCCAACGCCTGCTTCAGCGCATTCTCAAACGCCGGCGAGACGTCAATCCTCTTGTAGTTTGGCGTCTCAAGGTTCGAAATGTTGGAAGAAATTGCCTCATGCCGCAGCGCCGTCACGTCCATCATCGCCCGGGCGGCTTGATAGGTTGGCTGGTTGAAGATGGCATTGATCATGACGGAATACCGGCTAGCAACAGGTATGCCATCAGGATAGTGCGTTGATATTCAACGCATTAAGTCATTCGCCACCCCTCCGCGCGGCAAGTTTTGCCTCTTGCCCTGGGAATCCTCAGCCGCACCCCTCAACCCCAAACCAACGCCACCACACAAAGCCCGGTCGCCACCCCAAAAACGACCGCCAGCAAGTATCCCACAGGCGAAAGCGTCCCTTCCGGCGCCGCCAAACCCAGCCGTCCGGCCTGCCTGCCCTTCGCCAATCTTTCGGTTCCGAATCCCAGCGTCATAATTCCGGAAGGCGCCGCCGCCTTCCACCTCCGTACGCCGCAGATTTCAGGCCAACTTTGTCCCTGCCTCCGCTTCCCGCTATCCCTCCAACATCAGCGTCACCGGCCCGTCATTCACCGATTCGACCTTCATCATCGCCCCAAACCGTCCCGTCTCCACCGCGCGCAGCTCCCCCCGCAAACGCGCCACAAAATGTTCATACAACGGAATCGCCAGTTCCGGCCGGGCCGCCTCCATGAAATTCGGCCGCCTCCCCTTCCGCGTGTCCCCATAAAGCGTGAACTGCGAAATCACCAGCGCCCCAAGCCCAAGATCCTTCGCGGACAAGTTCATTTTCCCTTGTTCATCCGCGAAAATCCTCAACTCCGCGCATTTCACCGCCAGGCTTTCCGCCTGCTCCATCGTGGAACTTTGGTGCACCCCCACCAACAGCAGAAGCCCCCTCCCAATTTCCCCCACCACGGCCCCGTCTACCCGGACGGCCGCCGAGGACACCCGTTGTAATAACACCCTCATGCCCCCACGCTCGCCCGTTCGCACGCCGCCCTCACCCGCTCCACCATCGGATGCGGCGGCGCCGTCCCCTTCGATCCGCACAGCGCGCACAGCGGCTCTCCGTCCAACGAAATTGCCGGCGTCGCCAGCAAATGCGCCGACGTCAGGAACACCGCGTCGCTTTGCCGCAGGTCCTCCACCGTCAACGCCGCCTCTTCCGCTTCAAGGTCAAATTGAAACGCGTTGTTGAGGATGAATCCCCGCGTCGTTCCCGCCACCCCCCCCGCCGACAGCGGCGGCGTCACCAGCCTTCCTTCCCGCACGCAAAACACATTCGCCCCGGAGGCCGCCGCGATGCTCCCGTGCTGGTTCAGCAGGATTGCCTCATCCGCGCCCGCCTCCTCCGCCTCGCGCCGCGCCAAAATGTTCGCCAGCCGGTTCGCCGTTTTGTGTTGGCTCAACGGTTCGTCGGCCATCGCCCGGAGTGAGGAGATCACCAATTTCATGCCCGGCAGCCGCTCATGTTTCCTCGCGTGCGTCGTCATCACCAACAGCGGCGCGTCCGCCCCCCGCGTCGAATACCCCCGTGCCCCCTCGCCCCGCGACAAATGAATCCGCAGCATCCCCTCCGCGCACCCGTTCCGCTCCAAAAGGTCGCGCGCCGACGCCTCCAATCCATCGGCGTCCAGTCCCACCGCGATCTTCAGGAACTCAGCCCCTCGCTTCAGCCGCGCCACATGCTCCGGCCACAGGAACATCTTCCCCCGCGTGATCCGCACCGTTTCGAACAGCCCGTCGCCATACCGAAAACTCCGGTCCCCCACGCCGATCACCGGCCGGTCCGCGGGCACGAGTTCCCCGTTTGCAAACGCGAGCATGCCCGGAAAGCTAGTCTCTCCCCGCGCCGCCCGCGATCTTAAATCGAGATCTCCGTCTCCTCGTCCTGCAGGTGCAGATATTCCAGGATCTTCGCCACCGCCTCCGCGATCGTCAGTTGGTCCGTGCGCAGCTCCAGCTCCGGCTGCGTCGGCGGTTCATACGGCGCCGAGACCCCGGTGAATTCCTTGATCTCCTGCGCCCGCGCCTTCGCGTACAGCCCCTTCACATCCCGCTGCTCGCACACCTCCAGCGGCGCGTTCACGAACACCTCCATGAACTGCCCGTCCGGGATCATCTGCCGCACCATGTTCCGGTCCGATTGATACGGCGAGATGAACGCCGTGATGCACACAATCCCAGCGTCCAAAAACAGCTTGGCCACCTCCCCCACCCGCCGGATGTTCTCCTTCCGGTCCAGCGGCGCGAACGCCAAGTCCGAACACAGCCCATGCCGGATGTTGTCCCCATCCAGCACATACGACTGCTTGCCCATGTTGAACAGCTCCCGCTCCAGCTCCGTCGCGATCGTCGATTTCCCCGCCCCCGACAGCCCCGTCAGCCAGATCACCCGCGCCGGATGCCCATTCCGCCGCGCCCGGTGCTCCGCCGTCACTTTCGCGTGGCTCCAATACAGGTTGTCGCTCCGGTGCGCCCCGTCCGCGCTCCGTTTCGGATACCGGTCCGCCGCGATGATCCCTCCCCCGGACACCTCGTTCCCGTCCACAATCACGAACCGTCCCGTCGCCACGATTTCCGAATGCGCGTCAAACGCCACTGGCCGCTTCGTCTTGATCGTCAGCTCCGCCACCTCGTTGCGCCCCACAAAAATCTCCCGGTCCTGCTTCCGCGAGATCGTCTCCAGCGTGGACGAATCGATCACCCGCTCGATCGACTCAATTTCGCATTCCACCTCCTGCGTCGTCAGTTTCAGCCGGTAAATCTTCCCCTTCTTGAACGGCGCCCGGCCCAGCCAGAACACCCTCGCCTTGAAATGGCTCAGCTCATAAGGAGGATCCGTCTCCAGCGCCGCCACCGCCCCCCGCTCCACAAAAATCTGCTCCGTCAGCGTGATTCCAATCGATTCCCCCGCCGACGCTGAATCCCTCGACGGCGCGTTCCACCGCTCGATCGTCTTCACCGTGCTCGTCTTCCCCGAGGGCGCGAACACCAGCCGGTCGCCCGCCTTGATCGTCCCCGCCTCCACCCGCCCGGCCAGGATTCGCCGCTCGTCAAACCGGTAAATGTCCTGGATCGGCATCCGCAACGGCTGGTTGCTCGGCGGCGCCCCCACCGTGAAGCGGTCCAGCATCTCGATCACCGTCGGCCCCTTCCACCACAGCATCTGCTCGCTCAACGTCGCGATGTTGTCCCCGTGCTTCGCCGCGATCGGGATGAACTGCATCGGCTCCACCCCCACGCTCTTCAAAAACTTCCGGTACTCCACCTCGATCTCGTCGTACACCGCCTGCGAGTACGCCTTCAAATCCATCTTGTTCACCAGCACCGTGATCTGCTTGATCCCAAGCAAATTCAGCAGGTACCCATGCCGCCGCGACTGCTCCTGCACCCCTTCGTTCGCGTCGATCAACAGCAGCGCCGCCTCCGCGTTCGCCGCCCCCGTCACCATGTTCTTCAGGAACTCCTTGTGCCCCGGCGCGTCAATGATCACGTACTGCCGCTTCTTCGTCGAAAACCAGATCTGCGCCGTGTCGATCGTGATGTTCTGGTCCCGCTCCGACTGCAGCGCGTCCATCAGGTTCGCCCATTCGAACGGCACCCCCCTCCTCTCCGCGATCCGCTGCAACTGCTCCAGTTTCCCTTCCGGCAGCGACCCCGTGTCGTGGAACAATCGTCCCACAAACGTCGATTTCCCGTGGTCCACATGGCCCACAATCACGATCTTCAACTGTTCACTCGGCTGGCTCATCAAATTCTCTTTCCCTTGGCTTTTTCCGTTCCGTTTACATGTACCCGTCGCGCCGCAGCTTCTCGAACGCGTCCTCGCTCTCCTTGTCCTGCGCCCGCCCTGACCTCTCCGCCGTCTTCGTGTGCCGCAGTTCCTCGATGATCTCTTTCACGTTCTTCGCCGTCGATTTGATCGACCCCGTGCACGGCGCGCACCCCAAGCTCCGGTACCGCTCCCCCTTGGCGTTCGCGAAATACAGCGGGATGATCGGGATGTTCTCCCGGTCGATGTACTCCCAGATGTTCAGCTCCGTCCAATGCAGCAGCGGATGCACCCGGATGTGCGTCCCCTTGTCGAAATCCGTCTTGAACTGGTCCCACAGCTCCGGCGGCTGGTCCTCCACGTTCCATTCCATGTTCTTGTCCCGCGGGCTGAAATACCGCTCCTTCGCTCGCGTCGGCTCCTCGTCCCGCCGCACCCCCACGATCACCCCCGTGAAATTGTGCTTCTCCAGCACCGCCTTCAGCCCGTCTTTCTTCAGCGTCCCGCAGCACTCCACCCGCGTCGCCTTCCCGTTCGGGAACGTGATCCCCGACTTCAACACCTCCTCGTTCTTCCCCACCACCAAATCCAGCTTCCAGTCCGCGCACAGCCGGTCCCGGTACTCGATCATCGACGCGATCTTGTAGGTCGTGTCCACATGCACCAGCGGGAAGGGCACATGCCCAAAAAACGCCTTCCGCGCCAGCCACAGCAACACCGTCGAGTCCTTGCCGATGCTCCAAAGCATCGCCATGTTCTCAAACTTGTTGAACGCCTCGCGCATGATGTAAATGCTCTGCTGCTCCAATTTTGTCAGGTAGTCCATGTGATTTAAATTCCTCGGCCCTCAGCTCTTTTTCGGCATGAACGTGTGGATGCCGCACTCCACCTTGTTGAACCCGATCCATCGCCCGCCCCGCTCGTTCTCGCCCCCCTTGTCCTTCGCCGTGCATGGCTGGCACCCAATCGACTTGTAGCCCTGGTCATGCAGCGGGTTGTAAGGAATCTGGTGGTCATGCAGGTATTTCCACACATCCTCCCTCGCCCAATTCGCCATCGGGTTCAATTTCGCCAAATCCCGCCCCTCGTCGAATTCGTAAATCTCCACAATCCCGATGTTCGACCGCGTGTCCGACTGCTGCCGCCTCAGCCCCGTGATCCAGCAGTCCAGCTCCGAGAGCTTGCTCCGCAACGGCAGCACCTTCCTCATCGTGCAGCACAAATCCGGATCCCGCTTCCACAGCTCCGGCCCATTCGCCTCCGCCTGCTGTTCCACCGTCAAATCCGGGACCATCCGCTCGATCTTGTGTCCAAAAAAATCCTCCAGCCGCTGGTGCAGCGCCACCGTCTCCGGAAACAGCAGCCCCGTGTCCATCGTGAACACCGGGAACTTCAACCCCTGCTCCCGCGCCAGGTGCATCATCACCAGCCCCGCCCCCTGGAAGCTCGTCCCAATCGCCGCCCGCTCACCGAACGTCTCCCATGCCCACGTCAATATCTCCCCCGTCGAAGCCGTGTTGAACCGCTCGTTCAACGCCGGCAACTCCACCGGCGCGATTTTCGGCAACCGCTCCAAGTCCCGCAAATCCTCCGCCCTCCCGCTCGCGCGTTTGCTCCGGCGCAAGTCCCCCAGGGAAATCACTGGCGCCGCTGTCCCCTCAATGTCCGCGGTCATTCTCCTCGCGAACGATTCCTCAAACTCAACACCCGGCATCTCCGTGCCGATCCTCAAGCGGCTCACCCCCGTGCCAATCACGATATCTTGCCCAGGACCCTTCAGCGCGCTCGCTCCTCCCTTCGGAAGCTCAAAGCCGGATTTTCCAAGCGCCCCGGCCAATCGGCCGGCATTCTCCGCGCTGGCCCGTGCCCAAATCTCCAGCCCATCCACCGCTTCGCTGCCGCCATAGAAACTTCCAGCCACCCCGCCCACAATCAGTTGTTCAACCTTCTCTGAGTTCGCGAACCGTAAAAACTCTCGCAAGTCGTTGGGTAGCTTGATCGCGGCCATAATTCAATTCTCTCAGCAATTGCAGGTGCTCCAGCCGTTCAATCGGCGTTCGCGACAGCCAATATCTCCTCCGCTGCTCGTCATTCTCCGCGAACGAGACATCCGCGAACTGGGCGCGGTCCACCTTGAGATTTTCCGGCGTTTCATCTTTGTATTCGAGAATCATGCCGTTGCGGCCGGGGCGTTGAACAAATTCCGGTCCGCCCAATCCCCGAATCGTTCCCCCGCGGTTCGTTCCGCCGCGTAGCGCGTGAACAGCGGCCTCAGCTCCGTCAAAATGTCCTCCCCCTTCACGTTCTCCTTGAACAGCCGGTTCAACCGCGTGCAACCCTCGTTCCCCCCCAGGTACAATTGGTATTTGTTCGGCGCCCGCCCCACAAATCCGATCTCCGCCATGTACGGCCGCGCGCACCCATTCGGGCATCCCGTCATCCGGATGATGATCTCCTCGCCCCCTAGTCCAACGTCCTTCATCACATCCTCGATCCGCGAGAGGATGCTTGGCAGGATTCGCTCCGACTCCGACAACGCCAGCCCGCACGTCGGCAGCGCCGGGCACGCCATCGACGCCCCGCGCACCTTCGACGCCTGGTTCTCCACCACCACCCCATGCTCCTTCAGCACGCGGTTGATCGCCTCGATCTTGTCCCCCGCCACATTCGCCAAAATCAGGTTTTGCGATGGCGTCAGCCGCACTTCCGTCCGGAATTCCGCCACCACTTTGCGCAGCGCCGTCATCAATTGCGCCTCCGGTGTGTCCTTGATCCGGCCCGTCTCCACAAACAGCCCAAGGAACGAATTCCCATCCGCCTGCCGGTGCCATCCAAACAAATCACCCTGCTTCGCGAACTGGAACGGCCGCGGATCCTCCAGCTTCGTCCCCGTCCGCTTCTCCACCTCCGCCCGGAACCACGCCGCCCCCTTTTCCTCCAGCACATACTTCAACCTCGCGTGCTTCCGGTTCGTCCGGTCACCCCAATCCCGGTGCACCGTCAGCGTCGCCTTCGCGAAATCTTCCAGGCTCTGCGGCTTCAGGAACCCAATGATGTCCGCCACGCGCGGATAGGTCTCCTTGTTCCCATGGCTCATCCCCAGCCCGCCCCCGGCGCACAAATTGTAGCCCACCAGTTTCCCCTCCTCGATGATCGCGATGAACCCAAGGCAATTCGTCAGCACGTCCACGTCGTTCAACGGCGGGATCGCGAACGCCACCTTGAACTTCCTCGGCAAATAGGTCTTCCCATACAGCGGATCCACAAAATCCGGCTGCGCGTCCGCCAGATTCAACGGCTGCCCCTCCACCCAAATCTGGTGGTAGGCCGGCGTGATCGGCAACAAGGCCTTGGACAGCAACCGCGCGTCGTCCAGCACCTGCTCCACCAACGGGCTCGTCGCCGGCGTCGATGGCGCCATCACATTCCGGTTCACGTCCCCGCACGCCGCCAACGTCGTCGCCAGCGCGTCATTGATCCCCTTCATCAACGGCCCCAGCCCCGCCTTCACCACCCCATGAAATTGGAACCCCTGCCGCGACGTGATCCGCAGCGTCTGGTTCCCATGCGCCATGGCCAGTTGGTCAAACACCAAATACTGGTCCGGCGGCACCACACCCCCCGGCAGCCGCCCCCGCACCATGAACATGTAATGCTTTGCCACCTTCCGCTTGTCCCGGTCGTCCTGTTGGTATATCCCGTGAAATTTCAGAAACTGGCAGTCATCCTCCGAGAACCGGTCCAACCCCGCGTCCGCCAACGTCGCCCCAATTCCTCCCGCCAACGTCGGGTGGGCTTCCTTGATCACTTCGTTGTGCGATACTTTCGCTGCAGTTTCAATCATAAGTAAACTAATTAAGATACCAATCTTTCCACGTCCCGTCCCGCTTGTCAAAATGTTTTCGTTTCACGTCCCGCTGCCATGCATGAATCGTTTTCATCGATCCTCGCCAAATTTTTCATGCCCGCCCACCCTCAATTCCTCGCGGATTCCATTGCCCGTTCTCCCTCTCGTCCCCTATCTTTTCCCCGCGACTTTGCTGCCAGGAACCAAGATCATACCGCTAAACTCTCCCGCCGCACAAGGCGTTGCGGCGCGCCATGGCGTCGGCCAATTAATCGTCCAATCGGTCGCCGGCCTCAGCGCCGTCACCTGCTCCCAATCCCACAGCCCCCTCAAAATCCTCGTCCCACGCCCGCGCGGGCCAAGCGCATGGGCGTACCTCAGCAATTACGGCGGCGGCCTCCTTCCGGGCGACTCCATCGACCTTTCTGTCCAGGTTGCCGCTAAATCCTCCTGCTTTCTCGGCTCCCAATCTTCCACCAAAATCTTTCGTGGCGGCGCCAAGGGCCCGGCGCTCCATCGCCTCCACGCCGCTGTCGGGGCAGGGGGCCTCTTGGTTTCTGCGCCCGATGTCGCGCAAGCCTTCGCCGCCGCCTCCTACCGGCAATCGCAGCGCTTCGATCTCGCCGACGACTCCGCCAGCCTCGTTTTTCTCGATTGGTCTTCCTCCGGCCGCGCCGCCCGCGGCGAACGCTGGGCCTTCGCCGAATATTCCAGCCGCGCCGAAGTCTTCATCGGCGGCCGCCTCGCGTTCCTCGATTCCCTCCGCCTCGCCGCCGACGACGCCCTCGTTTCCATCGCCGACCGCATGGGCCGCGTCAACTGCCTCGCCACCCTCGCCATCTTCGGCCGCGCCTTGGAGCCCGACGCCCATCAAATCCTTCAATCCATTTCCTCCTCCCCCGCCCCCAAACGCGCCGACGCCATCGTGGTCGGTGGCGCAATTCATGGCGGCGCGGTGGTTCGTTTCGCCGGCGTCTCCGTCGAAACCGTCGCCCGCGAAATATTTTCGCGGATCGGCTTTGTCACCCGTTGCCTCGGTGACGATCCTTTTGTTCGAAAGTGGTGAGTTATGCATCTAAGCCCCCGTGAAATCGACAAGCTCCTCCTCCACAACGCCGGGTTCCTCGCCCAAAAGCGTCTCGCCCGCGGCCTCCGCCTCAACCAGCCCGAAGCCGTCGCCCTCATCGCCACCCAGCTCCTCGAATACATCCGCGATGGCTGGTCCGTCGCAGAGCTCATGAACCTCGGCAAACGCTTCCTCGGCCGCAACCAAGTCATGTCCGGCGTCCCCGGGCTCGTCTCCGAAGTCCAGGTCGAAGGCACCTTCCCCGACGGCTCCAAACTCGTCACCGTCCACCACCCCATTGCCGCCGAAAATGGCGACCTGACCCTCGCCCTCTACGGCAGTTTTCTCCCCATCCCCGATCTTCAACTCTTTGGCCCAGCCCCTGCCGATTCCGAACCCGGCCTTCTGACTCCCGCTCCCGGCGAGGTCATCCTCAACGCGGGCCGCCCCACCGCCATCCTCTCCGTCACCAACCTCGGCGACCGCCCCATCCAGGTCGGCAGCCATTATCATTTCATCGAGGCCAACGCCTCCCTCCGCTTCGACCGCGCCCGCGCCTACGGCCTCCGTCTCGACATTCCCGCCGGGACCGCCGTCCGCTTCGAGCCCGGCGAAACCAAAACCGTCAACCTCGTCGAAATCGCCGGGCACAAAAAAATCTCCGGCGGCAACAACCTCGCCACCGGCCCCGTCACCGACGCGGGCCGCGCCCAGGCTCTCGCCAACGCCCTCGCCCAAAACTTCGCCCACCACGATCAATAGCATGGCACACTCAATGCAACGCCGGCACTACGCCGAAATGTTCGGGCCCACCGTCGGCGACCGCGTCGCCCTCGGCGACACCAACCTCGTCGCCCAGGTCGAAAAGGATTTCGCCACCTACGGCGACGAATGCAAATTCGGCGGCGGCAAAGTCCTCCGCGAAGGCATGGGCCAGGCCTCCGGCGTCTCCCAGGCCGACGCCCTCGACTGCGTCATCACCAACGCCCTCATCATCGATTTCACCGGCGTCATCAAGGCCGACATCGGCGTCAAAAACGGCCTCATCGCCGGCATCGGAAAGGCCGGCAATCCCGACGTCATGGGCAACGTCACCCCCAACATGATCATCGGCGTCACCACCGAAGTCATCGCCGGCGAAGGCCTCATCCTCACCGCCGGCGGCCTCGACACCCACATCCACTTCATCTGCCCACAACAAGCCCACGAAGCCATCGCCGCCGGCCTCACCACCATGATCGGCGGCGGCACCGGCCCCGCCACCGGCACCTGCGCCACCACCTGCACCCCAGCCCCCTTCCACATCCGCTCCATGCTCCAGGCCGTGGACGGTCTCCCCCTCAACTTCGGCTTCACCGGCAAAGGCAATACCGCCCTCCCCGCCGGCCTCGACGACCAAATTCTCGCCGGCGCCATCGGCCTCAAGCTCCACGAGGACTGGGGCACCACCCCCGCCGCCATCGATTGCTGCCTCCGCGTCGCCGACCACCACGACATCCAGGTCACCATCCACACCGACACCCTCAACGAATCCGGCTTCGTCGAGGCCACCCTCAACGCCATCGCCGGCCGCGTCATCCACACCTACCACTCCGAGGGCGCCGGCGGCGGCCACGCCCCCGACATCATCCGCGTCTGCGGCGAGCCCAACATCCTCCCCAGCTC
>CAZSXX010000006.1:0-30169 GCA_964611245.1 uncultured Verrucomicrobiota bacterium
ATGTGTAGATCCATCAGGAATTGGAGAAGTTCGCAAACGCAGTCGTCAATGCGGCGGACCACGGTGGCGTAACGCTTGTAAACGTCGGGCCAAGGCTGCTCGGCCGTGGCTGGGTTTCGGTCGTGGTCCCACGTGGCGTGGGCGTAA
The DNA here is from genome assembly GCA_964611245.1 of uncultured Verrucomicrobiota bacterium. Lineage (GTDB taxonomy): Bacteria > Verrucomicrobiota > Verrucomicrobiia > Limisphaerales > SXQI01 > CAZSXX01. Next base: position 148 of record CAZSXX010000006.1, read on the forward strand.
TCCGGGTGCATGAAGGAATCGGGGGCGCCGCCGGCCGTGTTGACCATCCGGCCTGGTTGGCCTAGCCATTGCATCCCGCCCGCAGCGCCCGCGCCGGCGGGGAATGGGCCGGGCGGAAGCTGCAATTTGGCGTGGGGCGTGGCGTAGGGAAGGTACAGGAAAAAGGGCATTCGCGATTGGGCGCGGTGGTCCGCGATCCATTTCTTCGCCCGCGCTGTGAAGAGGTCGGTCGTGTAACAGCCGCCATAATCGGCGGAGACGTCGGCCTCGCCTTCAAGCAACACCTGCCCATCGTCCTTCGGATATTGCCAGTGGCCCGCGCGATGGCTGATGTAGCCGAAATAAGAATCGAATCCCCTCCGCATCGGGTGGCCGGGCCAGCGGCCGGGCGCGGCGGCGTTCGTCGCGCCTTGCAGCCCCCATTTGCCGACGCAAGCCGTGGCGTAGCCGGCTTCTTTCAGGACGGTGGCCAAGGTGTGGTTGTTTTCAAGCTCCTTGTCGAATTGGTTGTCGCGCACGTTGGCGTGGCCCTGATGCACTCCGAGGAGGAGCGAGGCCCGCGATGGCGCGCAAACCGGCGCCGGGCAATAGTGGTGGCGCAACTGCACGCCTTCGGACGCCATTGAGTCCAGACGCGGCGTGAGATGCCAAGGCTTGGAGCGGTCATTGGCGGCCCGCCGCGCGTTCTGGAAAAACACGCCGACATCGCCGATGCCGAGATCGTCCGCCAGGATAAAGATGATGTTGGGCTTGGTCGCCGCCTGGCTGGCGCCGCACAGGGCCAGAAGGAGCAGCGCCAGCGCCAGGCGCCCCGTTCGCGACGGATGGGTCATTTGGCTTTCAGGATGAGGTTAATCTGACGGACATCCATGACGCTCTTGCCCGGGATTTTCAATGCGCGCAGCGTCAGCAGCCCGCGCCCTTTCGGCAGCGAGACCACGCCCAGGTCCAGCGGGCGGAACTCCTTCATCCGCGATTCGCCGGCCGGGCGCGTGATGGTGTCTTGGTTGGTGTAAAGCGGAGGATCCCAGGCGGGGGTAACGGTCCCCGAAAGTTTCGCGCCGTTGAATTCCAATTCGATTGTGGATCCGGCATCGCCAGCCGCGCAGGTGTAAAGAATCTCGGCGCGGTAATCGCCCGCCTCGTGGACTTCAATGTCCCACGTCATTTTGTCATCCATGCTGGTCCAGTTGACGAAATAGGAGCAGTTCGGGGCGCCCGCGCTGCGTTTGACGCCACCGGTGGGCACGCCGTCGCGCGCGGGAAGGGGCGTGCGGGGAAATTCATGATAGCCGACCGGAAAGGGCCGGTCGTCCTTCGATTTGGGAAGAACTTCCGCCCGCCACTCCGCCACCGCCCTCCGCATCTCCTCCGCCACCGCGGGCCTCTCGTCGGCGATGTCCTTGGTCTGGCCGGGGTCGGCGAGCATGTCAAAGAGGGCCCCTTTGCTGTCGCACCGATATTGCTGGGAGCGCGCGCTGACCGCGCCATTCTGGTGGGAAAAAATCGTGCGTGGGGACCATGTGGCGCCTGGCTTTTGCAGCAACAATGGCGAGAGGTCCCGCCCATCAATTGGTTTGTCACCCACGCGCTGGACACCGGTCAGGGCGGCCAGCGTCGGCAACAAGTCGATGGCCCCGGCAATTTCCTGCACGGTCGCGCCCGGCCGGATGCCGCCGTCGGGCCAGGCGATGAAACACGCCGACCTCAACCCGCCTTCCTCGACCGAGCCTTTGATCCCTTTCATGCCGCCATTCCAGCGCCATGAGTTCGGGCCGTTGTCGGAAAAGAATATGACGATGGTGTTGCCGGAAAGTTTCAGCTCCTCCAGGCGCTGAAGCACGCGCCCAACGTTCGCGTCGAGGTTTTCCACCATCGCGAGAGCGCAACGGGTCTGGTCCAACTGTTCGCGGGCGGGATCGGTCCCGCGCAAGCTCAGCGGTTTGTCTTTGTGGCGCCGCCAGTCATCCTCGGGCACGGCCCAGGGCGAATGGGGGGTGTTGAAAGGGACATAGCAAAGAAAGGGCTGGGCGCGGTTTTTCTCGATGAACCGGATGGCGTGGGTCGTGAGGTCGTCCGCAATGTAGCCTTGGCCGCGCACCGGCTGCCCATTCCGCTCCAGGGGCGGGTCGAAATACTCGCCCCAGTGGCCCGACGTGAATCCGTAGTATTCATCGAATCCCCGCGCGTTGGGATGGTAGGGCCACTGGCTGCCGTTGTGCCATTTTCCGAACGCCCCCGTCGCGTAACCGGCGGCCTTGAACGCGTCCGCCATGGTCTTCTCATCCGTGTTCAGCCGCTCCTGCCCGGTGGACACTCCCCGCACCCCACCGCGCGGATGGTAGCGGCCGGTCAGGAATTCAGCCCGCGTCGGCGCACACACGGCGCACACGAAAAAACGGTCGAGTCTGGCGCCCTTCCGGGCGATGGAATCGATGTGGGGCGTGCGCACCTGCGTGTTGCCATTGACGCTGAAATCGCCCCAGCCCGCGTCGTCGGCCAGGAAGATCACGACGTTCGGCCGGGTGGCCGCCCATGCGCCCAGCGGGTTGGCGGCCAAGGCCAAGGCAAAGCACACGAGGTAAAGCACCCAGTCTTTTCTCGGAATAATTTGTCGCATAGGGGCTATTTGAATTTTTGGGAAAGGTCCTCCACCAAGCGCGGCACGTAAGGGTTGAAGCGCGCGTCGGGCAGCGGCCCGGTGGTGGGCAGGGAGCGGATGTGCGCCGCCAGCGGGGCCGCCTTCATCTCCAGCGCGTCGAGGCTTGTCAACGCGGCGATGGCGGTGAAGACATCGTGCTTGGACCAATCGGCCTGGCCGGCGAGGAAGTCGAGCGCCTCCTGCGCGGCCGGCGCCCGCCCGAATTGCGCGAGCGCCTGGGCCGCGGTGATGCGGACATCGGGCGAGGAATCTTTCATCGCCGCGTGCAGGCTTGCGCGGGCGGACGACACCGCTCCCTCGCCCCGCATCAAAATGCCCAAGGCCCCCCAATAGCGAACGGCGCTGTCCGCGTCGGTGAGCGCCTTCTCCAGCGCGGGCGTCGCCGACGGGTCGAGCATGGAGGCCAATTCCGCCGATTCGAGCACGCGCGCGAGCGGGTAGCGGCTGTTGTCGTGGCCCAAGTCGTAGGGCGCCCCCCCTTGCGCGCGGACGAATCGTTCCCCCTCCGGGATGAATCCAACATCGCGGATCTCCATCACCAGCGCCTTTTGCGCCCGGCGAAGCTTCGCCTTGACCTCCGCATGCGCGGGCGATCCGGCGAGGTTGCGCACTTCGTCCGGGTCGTTTTGCAGGTCGTACAGCTCCTCCGGGGGCTTCGGCTTCCAGAAGGCGTCCTGCGCGGGCGTGAGTTTGCCCTCCCGATGCAGCCTCTCCCAGACGGGCGTGGTCGGGGTCTGCCACATATATTCGAGGTGCTGGCCGTAAATGAGGTGCGGCATGTAATTGCGGACATACACGAAACGGCCATCGGTCACGCTGCGGATGAGGTCATTGCGCTCGTCCATCCGCCCGCGGAAGCCGTGCAGAAACTCGTTGGGCTCCGCGATGCGGGCGCCCAAAAACGCGCGGCCCTGCATCCACTCCGGCGGCTTCACGCCCGCGAGGCTGAGGACCGTGGGCGCGAAATCGACAAAGCTCACCAGCCGGTCGGATGTTCCCCCCGGTTGGTAATCGGGCGGCCGAAGGTCCTTGAATTTCTCCGGGATGAAGACCACGAGCGGCACGTGCAGGCCGGTGTTGTAGGGCCAGCGTTTGCTGCGGGGCATTCCCGATCCGTGGTCCCCGAAGTAGAAGATGACCGTGTCCCCGGCCAGTCCGTCGGCCTCAAGCTTCGCCAGCATCCTCCCGGCGTCCGCGTCGGCTTGGGTGACGATGTCGTAGTATTGCGCCCAATCGCGCCGCACTTCGGGCGTGTCGGGATGGTACGGGGGCACGCGCACCTTGGCGGGGTCGTGGACGGCGGAGTGCGGCCGCGCGCGGATTTTGCTTTCGTGGCTTTTTTCGGAATTGAAGACCGCGAAAAAGGGCTGGCCCGTGGCGCGGTTGGTCCAATGCGCCTTGCGGGAGGACTCGTCCCACACCTTGCCCGGCTTGGCGAGGTTGTAATCCTCCTTCGCGTTGTTCGAGCAATAATATCCGGCCTCGCGCAGCAACTGGGGGAGCATCTTCTTGCCCGCAGGGTAGGGGACCAGGCTCCGCATGTGTTCGCTGCCGGAGGACTGCGCGTAGATTCCGGAGATCAGCGTGGTGCGGGCTGGAGCGCAGACGGGCGCGCAAGACCAAGCCCGGCGGTAGATCATGCCCCGCGCCGCGAGCCGGTCCACGTTCGGCGTGGTGGCGAACGCGTCGCCATAGCAGCCCATTTGCGGCCCGTGGTCCTCGCTCGTGATCCAAAGGATGTTGGGCTTCGCCGCCGCCCAAGCCCAAGGAGTCAGGGCGACGAATGTCAGCAAAGCAAGCATGCGGCAGGCCAAAGCGGGGGCGTTCATGATTTTGCGGGCGCGGGTTGCGACACGTTGTCCAGTTGCGAGGGCACGGGCTGCACGGTCGCGCGATGCGCCTCGATCTCCTTGAGCAGGTCCGCCACGATTTCCGGGTGGCTTGCGGCCACGTTGAACGTCTCGCCCGGATCCGCGTGCAAATCGAACAGCAGCGGCGGGTCATGCGCCTCCGGATTGGGCTGGCCGTATCCTTTTTGGGTCAGAAGGTGCAGCTTCCACTGGCCTTTGCGCACCGCGAAAACCCGCGCTCCCCGATAAAAGTAAAAGGCCCGGACGGCCGCCGGCGCCGCCGAAATCCAGTTGGCGCCGACATCCTGACCATCGATCACGCGGTCCGACGGAATCGCCCCGCCAGCGAGTTTCAATGAAGTGGGAAACAGGTCCAGCATGGTGGTGAGGCTCGGATTGACACTCCCGGGCTTGATCTTCCCCGGCCACCACGCAATCGCGGGCACCCGCATGCCGCCGTCCCACGTGCATCCCTTGCCCTCCCGCAGCAACCCGGCGGACCCGCCCTGCTGGTTCATGATAAGCCACGGGCCGTTGTCGCTTGTGAAGACCACCAGCGTCTTGTCGGCCAGCTTTTCCTTGCGCAGCGTTTCGAGAATTTGGCCCACGCTCCAATCGAGCTCCTCGACCACATCTCCATATAGCCCGCGACGGCTCTGCCCCCGAAATCTCTCGGACGCGAACAGCGGCACGTGCGGAAAGGAGTGCGCGACGTAGAGCAGGAATGGCCGGCGCTTTTGTTCGCGGATGAACCGTTGCGCCTCCTCGGTGTAAAGGCGCGTCAACTGGGTCTGGTCCGAGGGCTGCGCGACGATCTCCTCGTTGCGGTAAAGGGGCGAATTCCACCATGCGAGGCTCTGGTCAGGCCGGCCCGGCGCGCCCCGGGGGGCGTCCGGCGTCGGGTCCATGTCATTGGAATGCGGCAGGCCAAGGAAGGAATCGAAGCCATGCCTGCGCGGATGCCCGGCGGGGTCGATCGACCAGACGCCAAGATGCCATTTGCCGACCATCCCGGTGGCGTAGCCGCGCTCTTTCAGGGCCTCGGGCAGCGTCACTTCGCCGGCGGGAAGGTGGCCCGTGGAGCGGTTGCGCAGCACGCGGTAACGGTCGTTCGCCATCCCGCTGCGGACCGCGTAGCGTCCCGTCAGCAAGGCCGCCCGGCTGGGGGTGCACACCTCGGCGGCGCTGTAGAAATCCGTGAACCGCATTCCCTCCGCCGCCATCCGGTCCAAATGGGGCGTGCGGATTGTGGGATGCCCATAGCATCCAAGGTCCCCATACCCAAGGTCGTCCGCGAGGATGATGATGATGTTGGGCTTCGACGCAGCCTCCACGACTGGACCGAAACAGAACGACAGGACGAGGAGGATGGGCGCAAAAACGATTTGTTTCATGGGACGGGACAAAATGGTCGCCCCCGGCGGGCGCTTCGGCAAGGGCATTTCGCCGGTCAGCGCCGCAAAATTAATTGGAGGCGCCCGGACGCGGACGCGGCGCGGTGGGACGGCCGATTTGTTCCGGGTCGCTGAACGGCGGTTGGTCGAATTTCGATGGGCTTCCACCCACGCGGGGGTCGGCGGTGTCAGCCAGGACTTTCATCAGGAGTCGCGACATTTTTTCCCGAGCGCCGGCATGCGCTGGATCGGCGGCGACGTTCTTCACTTGGCCGGGATCGGCCCGGAGGTCGAATAGTTCCTCGGCGGGCCGCAAGGCGAACGCGCGGTCGTAATAGCTTTTGAATTCCGCTTCATGGCGATGCTTCACCAGCCACGCCTTCGTGGGGCTGGCATCCATGTCGGGGAACGCGACGCGCGTGTTGGACTCCAGTTCGGCGTCGCTGGGTTCGCCCGTGTCGGTCACGGCGTAGGGCGCCCCCATGGGCCATCGGTCCGGCTCGAAATTGCGGATGTACGCGTAATCCGCGGTCCGAATCGCGCGCATGGGGTAGGGCAGGTTGCCCGCCCGCGCGACGCCCACGTGCCGTTCGCGGCCCACGACCACATGGGTCCGCGTCGGATCGACCTGCCCGCTCCGGGTGGATTTCAACTGCTCCACCAAACTCCGGCCGCTGACCTCCGCGGGAATTTTCGCGCCGCCAATCTCCATGAGCGTGGGGGCGAGATCCATCAGGTTGACGAAATCGTCCACGGTCCTTCCGCCCGGCTGCCCGGGCCACCGCGCGACCAGGGCGACGGCCGTGCCGAAATCATATAGGTTGCATTTGCCGCCGGGCACGCCGGGCATTCCATGGTCGCCGCTCACCACGATGACCGTGCGCGCCAGTTCCCCGGACTCCTCCAGACGCTGGAGCAGCGCGCCCACGTAAGCGTCGAAGGCCTGCGCCTCCCCGAGGTAATCCGCCGTGTCCTCGCGCAGTTCCGGCACGTCCGGCATGTGCATCGGCATTTTTCCACGCAGCGAGTCCGGGTCGATGTTCCAAAGGCTCTTCCCGGATCCCTTGACCCAGGTCCGGTGCGTGGTGGTCGGACCGAACCAATAAAGCCAGGGCTGGCCCGGCTTCCGGTCCGCGAGGAACGCGTCAAAATTGCCGCGCACCTGGGCCAGAATTTTCTCCCGCGCCGCCGCGACGCTTGATCCCTCCCGGACCATCCGGGTCGCCTCCTCGGAGAAATTGTTCGGCGCGCGGCCAGCCTTTTCGTAGGCGAACTGCTGCCCGCCAAACGGGGCGTCCGCCGGGGAGCCGGGGCTCCACACCTTGTGACTCTTCCCGATATGGTAACCGCCCTCGCGCAGCAGCAGCGGAAAACTTGGGATCGCGTTGTCCCACATCGCCCCCTGGAGAATGGCGCCGCGCCCCGTGTTCCACCAGTACCGGCCGGACAACAGCGAACTCCGGCATGGCGTGCAGGAAGGAGCAGGCACAAATGCGTTCCGGAACAACACGCCCTCGCGGGCCACGCGGTCGATGTTCGGAGTTTGAATGACGTCGTTCAACGATGGCTTGGCATCGACCTTGGAATAGCACCGTGCGTACCGGCCCCAGTCGTCCGCAAAGCAGAACAGGATGTTGAGGCGCGGGGCGGGCTCGGCCGCCGCATGGGACAGGGCCGCGGCGACAAACCCCAGCGTGATCAATCGGTGAAGCGCGTTCATTTCATTGAGTCGGTTTGGGCGCTGTCCGGGCCGGGGCCGGGGCGGGCCCGGCGAGGTTGCGGAATTCCGTTTCGATCTCCCGCCAGCGCCGCGCCATGGACGCCGCGCGCTCCGGCTCCTTGTCCGCGAGGTTGGCCTGCTCGCCCCGGTCGCGGCTCAAATCATAAAGCGCGTATTCGTTGGTGTTCGGGCGTCTGGAAACAAGCTTCCAGTCGCCGATTCGAAGCGCGTGATTGTTGTCGTGGTGGAAAAACAAATAATCCCTCGGAAGGGGCGCGTCAGCCGCAAAGGCCGGCACAAGGCTGCGCCCCGGCAGCGGCGGCGTCTCGGCTCCCCGCCACGTTTTCTCCGGCTTCGCGCCCACGAGTTCGAGGACCGTGGGGACGATGTCGATGATGTGGCCCGGGGCGTGGCGCAGTTGGCCTTTCGCCTTGATGCCATTGGGCCATTGCACAATCAGCGGGGTGGCGATCCCGCCTTCGTGGACCCACGATTTGTGGAGGCGGAACGGGGTGTTGGCCGCCGTGGACCAGCCGGGCCCAAGGCAAAGATAGCTGCCCCCGGATCCCAACGCCGCCTCCGGATCATGCTTGTCCCCTCGGTTCAAAAACTCCGCGCTCGACCCATTGTCGGAGGCGAACATGACGACCGTTTTCTCCAGGGCGCCCATCTCCTTGAGTTGAGCGAGCACCCGCCCGATCTCCCGGTCCATCCGGTCGATCATCGCGGCGTGGATGGCCATTTTCGTCGCCTGAAAACGCTTCTCGGATTCGCTCAATTCACTCCAGGCCACGGCCCGCGCCACTTCATTTGTGCTGATCTCCTGCCGCAGCTTCTCCTCCGCCAGGTTCCAATGCGGCGCCACCTCCGGTTCCCGCGGGCTCAACGCACATTTGACCAGGCCCATGGCAATCTGCCGCTCGTGGCGGTGGGCGCGGACCGAGTCCCAGCCGGCAAGATATTTGTCGCGGTAGCGGGCGATGTCCTCGGGCGCGGCCTGCAGCGGAAAATGGGGGACGGTGAACGCGAGGTAGCCAAAGAATGGCCGGTCCGCGTGGTTTTGGGCGTGGTCCTTCAGGCAACCGATCATGAAATCCGCGAAGGCCACCGTCGTGAAGTAATTGCTCCCTTTCGGCACTGGCGGGATGCGCGCATCGTCAATCGAGTGGTTTGAGGGATAGAAATTCCGGTCGTGGTCGTCCAAGCGATACGAGCGGTCAAAGCCGCCGTCGGCCGTCACGGATGGCGCGCCGTTCACGTGCCATTTGCCCGAGTGGTATGAGCGGTAGCCCAGCGGCTTGAGGTGATGCGGCATCAGCCGCGTCCACTCGGGCAGGCGCCCACGCGGAGGGTCCATGCGGATTTGCTGCGGATAATGGCCGGTCAGCAGGGCCGCCCGGGTCGGCCAGCAGCGCGCGGTGTTGTAAAACTGCGTAAAGCGGATTCCGTTGGCCGCCACGCGGTCGAGGTTGGGCGTCGCGATTTCGCCTCCATAACAGCCGGCGTCGGAGAAGCCCATGTCGTCCGCCAGGATGAAGAGGATGTTGGGGCGGGACGTGGGGGCCGCCGCGGCCAGATGGGCGCAGGAAATGGCGAATCCGAGAAAGAGCGCGAGGCGAGGGAACATGCCCGCATTTTGGACGTGTTTCGGCGCGGCTGGCAAGCGCCGGAATCAGAATTTGCCGCGCCGTCAGGGCCCCGGCTTGACGCACCGAAACCCAAGGTGATTGCTGCCGGTGGAAAGCTCCCCTTTTCCGCGCGAGCCGACCATGTACCGCGTGCAATAAATGTCGGTGCAGAGGAACGAGCCGCCCCGTTGCACGCGCTTGGGCACGCCGGGCTCCATGGGATCCAAACTGTCGGCCGGGCCGGTGGGATTGCGGGCCAGTCCGCCCGCGGCGGCGAGGGCCCTGTAGTAATCGGGCCGATACCAGTCGGAGCACCACTCCCAGACATTGCCCGCCATGTCATGGAGCCCAAATGGATTGGGCGGGAATTTCGCCACGGGCGCGGGGCCCGCAAAGCCGTCCTCGGCCAAGTCATCCATCGGAAAGCGCCCTTGGTAAATGTTCGCCATCCATTTGCCGCCCGGCTTCAATTCGGCGCCCCAGGAATAAGGCTGCCCGGACAAGCCGCCGCGCGCGGCGAACTCCCATTCCGCCTCGGTCGGCAGACGTTTGCCGGCCCACCTTGCGTAGGCCTCGGCGTCCTCATAAGCCACATGCACCACCGGGTGTTTTTCCCGCCCCTTCAAGTCGCTCCCGGGCCCCTGTGGATGCCGCCAGCTCGCGCCCCGGGCGTATTCCCACCATTGCAAATGGTCCGTCAGCGGCACGGGCCCGGGCGTCGGCTTGAACACGACCGACCCGGGGACCAAGTTCTCCGGGGGCGCGTCGGGAAAATCCTCCTGCCGGGGTGGCCGCTCGGCGACGGTGATGTAGCCGGTGGCGTCCGCGAACCGGGCGAACTGCTCGTTGGTGACCTCAGTCGTGTCCATCCAGAAGCCGGCCACGGCGACGCGGTGGATGGGCCGCGCATCGGGCATGGCGTCGGGCCCTCCGCAAACCATGTCCGTGGGATCCTCCGTCCCCATCGAGAACTCCCCGCCCGGAATCCAGACCATGCCCGGCGGCGCCTCCCCCGGAGGCGGGACGGAATCCACCAGGGTCGGTGGCACGGTCTTTTGAGGCGGTGGCTTGTTCGCGGGTGGATCAGGCCAAAAGAAAATTGCTCCGCCCACGACAGCGGCCACCGCCACCGTGAAGAACAGTTTTCGGCCGGGTTTTGAATTCGCTTTTTGTTGGCGGGCGCGGCTGCGGCGGCTCATGGACGATGGTCTTTCATCACGTGGACAACGCGCGGGCTTTGCCGGGTTTCATTGTTGTTCCCATAAAGCCGTGTTTTGCGGCGTCTTCCCATCTCACCAATACTCCGTCAGTGAATCGTGGGCGTGCCGCACCTCGATTCGGCAGCCAAGGCTGTCCAGAATCTCCCGCGTCAGGTTGAGCTTGCGGTCCAGCAGGTCATCGTCGTGCCCGGGGTCATGGTGCGTGACGATCCACCGCCGGGCCTGGGCCAATTGCGCCAGCGAGCAGCCATTGGAGAGGGAGGAATGCCCCCACCCGATCTTCGCCGCATATTCCTCGTTCGGATATTGGGCCTCGCCGATGAGCAAATCGACGTCCATCAGGAACTCCACGAGCGGCCGGTGCGGAAGGACCGTTTCACTGTCCAACGTCAACCCATGGGGGCGGCCCAAGTAGCCATAAAGAAACTCATTGTCGCTCACATAGGCGAGGGTTTTTCCGTCCCGCTTGAACTTGAACGCGACGGTGGCGGCGGGATGATGGGTGTACTCCCATGAAATTTCAAAGCCGTTGATCTCCATCTTCTGCTCCAGCGTCCGGAATTCGAATTTGGCGCGCATGTCCTCGAACTGCACCGGGAAATAATCGCTGTCCAACTGCCCCCGGAAAACCTGGTTCAAGTCTTTCTTGAAGCCGGTCGCGCCATAGAAAATCAATTCGAACCCGGGGATGTACGCGGGCGCGAAAAATGGGAAGCCCTGGATATGGTCCCAGTGGGTGTGTGAAATCAGGAGGTGCAACCGGCGTGGACCTTTGGCCGCGAGGGCCAGCCCCAGTTCGCGGATGCCCGACCCGGCGTCCACAATGATCATTTCGCCCCCGCATCCCACCTCGACGCAGGAGGTGTTCCCGCCATGCCGGGAAAACCGGGGGGCCGAGACTGGGATCGAGCCGCGCGTCCCCCAAAAACGGCAGTACCGCCGGTCCGGAGGGATCGATGGAAGGTAATTCTCCGACGCGGCGGCGCGCGGCGTCTGCGCGGGCGTGGGCGCGCCCAGGAAAAATCGGTTCACCATCGCGAGGAGCTCCTCTTTGCCAAACGGCTTCAGCAGCACGTCGAACGCCCCCAGAGCCTTGGCTTGGTCATGGTCCGGCTTGTACCGTTTGGCCGTGCACATGACCACCCCGATGCCGCGCGTGGCCGGATCGGCTTTCAACTGGCGCAGCGCCTCCATCCCGTGGATTTTCGGCATCATCAAGTCCAGCAGCACCAGCTCCGGCTTCCACTCGCGGGCCCGCCGCAGGCACTCCTCGCCATCCGCGGCCAGCTCGACCTCGAAGCCCCGGCTGCTCAGGACCGTGTGGGCGAGCAGCGCGATCGATTTGACATCCTCCGCGATCAAAATCCGCTGCGGTTTGGCTTCCGGCTCACTCATAAGATTCCTTCGTTTCGTAAACGTACGCCTTCAATTCGCCGGCCAGGCGGGCCAATCGGACGCGGTCCTTGCGGTGCGCCACGGCCTCGATCTGGCGCGCGAGCTGCGATATTTTCGCGAATCCGTACGTCCCGCCCATCCCGATCAATTGATGGGCAATTTCCGAGGCCTCGTCGAGATTCTTGTGGCCCGCGCACAGGATCAACGCCTCGCAATGGCCCACGACTTCGTCAAGGAATCCCGGGACCAGTTTGGCAATTTCCGGGTCGACCTGCGGATCGTCCGCGGATCCATTCGATTTTGTCGCGCCCCAAATCCTCAATTGCAACACCCGCTCGATTTCATCCAGCAACTCCTTTTTCCGGATTGGCTTGCCGAGGAAGGCGGTGCAGCCGGCGGCCAGGCAACGCTCCTCGTCCTCCTTCAGGGCCGAGGCGGTCAGGGCGATGACCGGCAGCGGGCGGGGCGGGGCAAGAGCCTTTTCCCGGGCGCGAATCTTTTGGGCGACCGTCCAGCCATCCATTTCCGGCATGTGCATGTCCAGCAGCACCAGGTCAAAATCCCCCGCCCGCACCTTCTCCAGCCCGACCTTCCCGTTCTCCGCCAGTTCGACCTCCACCAAGTCATCGCGCAGGAAGTGCCCGATGATCCGCCGGTTGAATTCATAATCGTCCACCAGCAGAATTTTCAGGGCGCGGGTGGGGCGTTCCAGCGACGCATGGGGGCTTTTTGCGTCTTGGACGGATTCGCCGAGGGAGGTTTCCGCGAGCGGCAACGCGACGTCGAAATGGAATTCCGTGCCTTGGCCCACGGCGCTGGTGAACCCAATCCGCCCGCCCATCTGTTCGACCAACCCCTTGGCGATGCTCAAACCCAGGCCCGATCCACCGAAGCGGCGCGACACCGTGGCGTCCGCCTGGCTGAAGCGGTTGAACAAGTCCGCCTGCTTCTCCGGCGCGATGCCGATTCCAGAGTCCTTCACCGAGAACCGCACCCGGGCCCCGGTTCCTTCGGCCATCAGGACGACCCCACCCGTCTCCGTGAACTTCACCGCGTTGCTCAGCAGGTTGGTCAACACCTGGCGCAGCCGGTACGGATCCCCAATGCGCGTGTCAGGCAGGGCTTCGGGCGCCGACCACGACATTGCGATCCCCTTTTCGCGGCAGCGCGGCTCCTGGCTTTGGCTGGCGGTGGCCATCAATTTTCGGAGGCTGAACGGCGCCTGCTCAAACTGGATCCGGTGGGCCTCAATTTTCGAATAATCGAGGATGTCGTTGAGCAGTCGCCGCGCCTGTTCCCCCTCGCTTTTGAAAATCTCGATGTATTCCGCCTGTTCGTCGGTCAATTCGGTTTCGGACATGATGTCCGCCGCGCCGATGATCGCGTTGAGCGGCGTGCGAATCTCATGGCTCATGTTGGCCAGAAAGTCGGATTTGGCGCGGGTGGCGTCCAAGGCGACTTGGCGCGCCTCCTGTTCGTGCGTCATGGCGACCCGCAGTTTTGAGAGGATCAATGCGACGGTCAGGAAGATCAGGGTCCGCATGAAGGCGTTCCAGACCGGGATCGCGGGGTGCCGGTAGGTGTAGCCCTCGTTTGTGTCAGCGTAGTACCAGCAGAGGCCGCCCAGCATTGAGGCGAGGATGGCGGGGCGGATTCCCGCCACCCAGGCGATGATCCCGATGGGAAGGAGGTAAAAAATCGAGAAACTGATCTCCCGCCCAGTCCAAAGGTCAGCGAGAAAAACGAGGCCGATGCCCACCATCGCGGCTCCGATGGACACCAAACGCCCCAAAACTGGCGCTGCGGGCTTGCTGGAATTTGGCGTCGTCATCCCCATCGAACGGCTTTCACAGCAAGGATAGGCAATCCCATGCCATCCGGCCAGAAAAGTCGCCCGGCGGGAACAAGAAAAATGCGCCCGATGGGCAGGCCATCAAGGCGCGCGTGCGGCGTCAAACAAGTCCGCCCGGCGAACTGCCCGCGGGACCACCTCCGGAATTGGCCCGCGGCCGGGCGCCCGATTTATTTCTTGGGCAGTTCGTCCTGGGTGGGGGCCGGTGTCAGTTGTTCGGCGAGAGATTGGAGTTCGTCGATCTCGATGATGAGCATTTCCGAGTCCGAGGGCGCCAGCGGGGAGACGCGTTTTTCACGGGCGTTGAAAATATTCCCGGGGTCAACCACCCGCTCATTCCCATCGATGATCACCTTGAGGGAGCTGCGGGACGATTTGCCGACGACAAAGCGACCGTCCGCGCCGATGTCATACCGGCCCGTTCCCGAGCCCTTCAATGTGGCGAGGCCCATCTCGGTGCGAACCTGGAATTTGCTTTCCGGGAAGAGGACCCGCACAAACGCGAAGACGCGGCCTTTCCTCAAATCCAGCGTCGTGTCCTTCACCACAACTCCCTCCGAGTTCCGGCGCCATTTCAGGGTTTCAATTTTGAGTTCGGTTTTCGGCATGAGCCGGACCATCGTTCCGATGCGGCGGAAGAACAGGTCCGCGTGGCCAGCCCCCTCCACCCGGACCACGGTTCCTTCGCTGAGCGTGGCGCCTTTGCGGACACGGTGGAATTTCTTGCCGTCCGTGGAGGCCTCCAATTTTCCGTCAACCGCCAAGACAATGACGACGCGAGGAGGAAGCGCTTCGGAGACCGCCGGCGCCGCTGGCGTGAGGGCGGCTTGGGAGAAAAAGAGGAGAGCGAGAAGAAGTTGAATTTTCGTTTTCATGTACAGCTCCGTGTTTCACATCTTCGATTTGGGGGCCCTCCCGAATCGCCAGCCTCCAAGGCTTCCGCCTTGGACCCTTTCCTGTATCTTCCGTACAATTACTGAAATCGAACCCCGGCAAAAGCAAAAAAGCCGTGCAGTCGAACTGTTTTCCGGCTTGGGTCGCGTCATTGCGCGGGGGGCGCGCCGCATTCCTTTTCAAAGCGGCTGATGTTGTCCCCTTTGCCGACCAGGATCAACAAATCCCCGGTATTCAGCTCAAAATCGGGCGACGGCTCAATTTCCTCCTCGTCCTTCTCCCTCGTGATCAACACCACGTTGATCTTGTATTTGGACCGCAGCGCGGCCTCGGCGATGCTTTTTCCAGCCAGGCGCGCGCCCAGCCGGACATGGGCCAGTTGGTAATCGCCGCTGAGCGGCTGGCGTTCCGTCGCGGCGTTGGCGCGGAGTTGTTCCGCGAGGCGGTAGGCGGTGTCGCGCGAGGGAAGAACCACCGTGTCGGCCCCCACTTTATGCAGCACCTGCGCATGTTTCGCGTCCAGCGCACGCGCCACGATCCGTTTGGTCTTGAGCTCCTTGAGAGCCAGCGTCGAAAGGATGCTCCCTTCCATGTTCTCCCCAATCGACACCACCACTGCGTCCGCGTCCTGCACCCCCAGCTCGCGCAGGGCATCCTCATCCTCCACATCCGCCTCGAAGGCGTGGAAGCCGTCCTCCGCCAAGTCCTTGACCAAGGCGGGATTGCGGTCGGCGATGATGATCTCGAAGCCGAACTCCGAAAGTCGGGCCGCCAAATGCGTCCCAAACCGCCCCGCGCCCAAAATGATGAAACGTTGTGCCATAAATAATGTCAGCCCAATCCCACTTCCTCCATCGGGGGCCGGACCCGGTCGACCTCCACCGGCCGGGCCAGGTGGATCGACAGGACCAGCGGCGTCACCCGCCCGAAAAACATCAAGGCCATCATCACGATTTTTCCATATCCGCTCAAGAGCGGGGTGACTCCCGCGCTCAGGCCAACCGTGCCGAAGGCCGAGATGGCCTCAAAAGCCAACCCAAACCAATGATGCCCCGTCCGCGCGGAGGGTTGGTTCTGCTCCGTCATCATCAGCAGCCCGATCCCGAGCACCAGGATCGCGGCGGCGGCCAGGGCCAGCATGATCGCGATGCTCCCCAACTTGGGGGGAACCCGCCGCCCAAACACCTCCACATCCTCGCGCCGCCGGAAAGCGCTCCAAGCCGCGGCCAGGAGGATCGCGAACGTGACGGTCTTGATTCCCCCCGCCATCGATCCCGGCGCCCCCCCGATGAACATCAGCAGGCAGGTCAGCAGCAGCGTCGGCTGGTTCATCGCGTCCACATCCACCACGTTGAAGCCCGCCGTCCGGGCCATGGTTGAATGAAAAAACGACCATGAAATCCGCTGCCCGAGCGTGGCTTCGCGCAGGGTGGCGTTGTAGTCCAGCCCGGCCGTCAGGGCCGTCCCGACCACCAAAAGGACGGCCGCCATCGAGAGCGCCAGCTTGGTTTGCAGCGTCAAGTACCCCCGCTGCCGCCGGTCCCGCCGCCAAAAATAATAATACCGCAGGTTGATCATCGTCATCAGCCCGATGCCGCCCGCGATGACCAGCACGTCGATGATCCCCAGCACCAGGGGGAACTCTTTCCACCGGGCCATCCCCTCCGGGTAGATCGAAATCCCCGCATTGCAAAACGCGCTCACGGAATGGAACACCGCCTCCCAAAGAGTGAGCCAGACCGAGTCGTGGGGCGACTCCTCAAACGTCGTGGCGAACAGCGACACCGCCCCAGCCAGCTCGAACAGCAGGATGAAAACACAGCCGTAGACAAACACGTCGAACGTCCGCACCCGCCTCAATTTCCCCACTGTGGCCCGGATGTTGTGCTCGTCGGAAAGCGTCAGCTTCTGTCCGCTGACCAGCACGATCAGGATGCTCGCCGTGAAAATCCCCAATCCTCCAGCTTGGATCAGCAGCAGCACGACCACCTGCCCGAACAGGTTGAACGAGTCCGCCACATTGATTGGCGTCAGGCCGGTGACGCACACGGCCGACATGGAGAGGAAGCACGCGTCGAGCAGGCTGACCGAGATGCCTGGGCGATGGGAAATTGGCAGCCACAGGAAGAAGGCCCCCAAGGCCGCGAGCGCCAGAAACCCGGCCGGGACCACCCGGAGGTCGGCGGATTTCTTGCGGGATCCGCGCTGAATTTGAGATTCAGGCGGTTGGGCTTGGTCAAGCACGCGCAAGCATTAGGATTTCACGGACGGGGCGGCAAGGCCCTTTTGTTTTGCTTCCGGATTGTATTCCGCGCCTTGGGATGGCTTTCTTTCCGGCAAGTGGAATGAACGACATTGAAGCGCTGATCGCCCTCCTGCTGCTCTTTATGGCCGTCCCCGATTTTTGCCGAAAATTGGGGCGCCCCGCCTTGATTTATCCCACGTTCGTCCTTTGCGGCATTGGTTTGGGCTCCTTCGCCGACGCCGGCGTCCGGAGCATGCTCATCCAGGCCGGGAATGTCGGGTTCCTGCTGCTGCTGTTCGAGGTCGGCCTTGAAATTGAGCTGCCCGGAATCCGGGCCCTCGCCAAGCCCCTGCAATTTGTCGCCGTTTGGTCGGCCATCCAATACCCCGTCATCCTCGGCGTCGCCCATGTCCTTGGGCGGCCCCTCACCGATGGCCTGCTGGCCGCCGCCGTTTGCACATCCTGCTCCGTGGGCATGGCCCATTCCGCGTGGAAAAGCTACCCCGGGCTGGACCCCGACCGGAAGAAATTCCTCCTCCACGTCATGATCCTCCTGGAGGTGCTTGCGATCATCCTCCTCTCGGTCGAGACCGTCGCGTTTTTCCAAGGCGCTGGTTGGGGCCTCGTGCTGAAGTTGGCGGGCATCGCCGTGGTCATCTTCGCCATCGGGCGTTCCGCCGTGCGCCTCAGCCGGCTTTTCAATTCGGCCCTCTCCAACGCCACCCACTGGCGGGTCCACCTGATTGTCCTGCTCGTCTTGGTGGTCTGCGCGGTGGGGGAGCGCCTCGGCCTGTCCGCGGCCAAGACCGCCTTTTTCTTGGGCCTCTTCATGAGCCGCATCACCCACGATGGCGTCTCCCTTGAGGATTTCATCGCGCCGGTCAGCCAGCGCTTCCTCATCCCCGTTTTCTTTGTCGCGCTCGGCCTCCAGGTTCCGGCCCACCTCCTCGTGTCCAAAGTCGCGTTGGTGGCATTGGCCCTCGCCCTGTTCCTCCTCGGCTTTCGGCAGGTGATTCACCGCCACTGGCCCCGGCTTGGGGCCGAAGAGCGGGTGTTTCTGCTTCTTTGCCCGAATTTGACCATCGCCGCCCTCGCGGCCAAAACCTACCTCGATTACGGCGGGGATGTGAACGTCGCCGGCGGGTTGCTCCTCTGCGGCCTTTTCATGAGCGTCCTTGCCTTGCTCCTCCTGCCGCGCCCTAATTATTCCTAATCCTGCCGCGCGAAGGTCCGCCTTCCAGTTGCGGCTTTACGGCGCCGTGAATCATGCCCATCATCCGGGAAATGAGCCTCTCCATGAAAAATCTGCGCATTTACACCGCGATTAAACGGAAAGAAGACCGCTCCGCCATCGAAGACACCCTCGTCCTGGACGGCTTTGACATCTCGTCCTTTCCCACCGCCGACCTGCTCTGGGAGGCCCTCGAGGCGAAGCCCGCGCGCATCGTCATCACCGACCGGAAGTTCGGGAAAGAAATGGAGGGGCTGAAGCTCGTCCAAAAAATCCGGGCCAAATTCCAGCTCCCGCATATTTTCATCATCATGCTCAGCAGCGGGAGCCGCCTCCCGGAGATCGAGCAAGGGTTGGCCGCCGGGGTCGATGACTACCTGATCAAGCCGCACAATCCTTTCCAGATCCGGTCGCGGATCATGGTTGGCCTCCGCTGGCTCAATTACATCGACTCGCTGTTCGAGCGCGACGCCGCGAAGCAGAAAGCGGCCAAACGTTAGCCCGCGCGGATTCCGCCGCCTCACGGGACAAATTTCAGCAGCTCGTCCAGCCGGCTTTCGATCACGTGCATCGCCGCCTTGCGCACCTGCTCCGCCTTGGGCTGGAAAGCGATTGAGACCCCCGCCGCGCGGAGCATCCCAATGTCGTTCAGCCCGTCGCCCACCGCGAGGATCCGCGTCGCGGGGACATGCATCCGTTTGGTCAGGAACCGGAGCGCGTGGATCTTGTCGTAGGCCCGCCGTCCCGTTTTCCCGCTCCGCATCGTTGGGGCCAGCGTGACGTTGCCGGTGGCTTTCCCTTTCCGGAATTCCACCACATTGCTCAGGGCGAAATCGGCGAACACCCGCCGCCGCGTGATCTCGGCCGCCAAATGGTAGCTGTCCGTCACGATGCCAACCCGGTATCCCAGCTTCCGCAGCCCCACCACCGCCTCCACCGCCCCCGCCACCAGTGGAATGGCCCGCGCGGTCGCCTGGAACGTTTCGAACGGGACCCCCGCGAACACGCGCGCGATCTGCCGGGCCCGGTATTCCGGCGTCAAATCGTGCCGGTCCAAAAACTCCCCCAGCTTTTCCTCCCGCCCTGTCTGGCGGGCCAGTTCCATGATGAACCGGCCATTGAGGATCGTTCCATCCATGTCCAGCAGCGCGAGCCGGTCCACCTCGCCCAACCGCGCCACAATCGCCTCCGGATGCGCCATGTGCAGCCGTTCCCGCTCCCGCGTCGCGGCGAGGAACGACCGCCGCAGCCGTCCATACGCCCCGGCCCGCTCGATGATCGCCCGGGCCACCTGTGTGGCCATTTCCCCAAGCTGCTCCAAGTCGCTGCTGTCATGCTCGATGTGCCCGATGTCCACTTCCGACAGGCGCGCCCCAAGCGCGGCCGAATCCAGGAACAGCCCCACATCCACCCCGAAATCGTTCTCGAACCGCAGCTTCTCCAGGAGTTCTTTCCTCACGGCGATGATCCCTCCCAGCGGCTGCTCGAACCCCGCCACCTCGGGAAAGTACGAACGCAGGAGCGGCCGCGCCGTCAGGACCGTCACGCGCCCCGCCTTCCGCGAGAAGCGCGCCTTCACAAAATCGGCCTCGCCCGCCAGGATCGGCCCGGTCATCCGCTCCACCAAGTCCTCGCGCAGGCCAACCAAGTCCCCATCCAGGTAGAGGATCGTGCCGGACCGCGCCGCCAGCAGCCCATCCTCCATGGATGCGCCCTTGCCCAGCATCGTGCTTGTGATCACCTCCGCGCCCGCAGCCCGCGCCAGCTCCGGGGTCCCGTCAATCGAGCCGTCATCGACCACGATGACCTCGCGCACCCGCTTGCTCCGCCTCGCGAACCGCACCACATCCCCGATCCGTTCGGACTCGTCGAGCACCGGAATCACCACCGACACGCCCGAATCGGCGGGGCAGGGGGGCCATGACGGATGCGGCCGCCCGCTCCCCGCGAAGCCGTACGTTTTGCCGGACGGATTGGTGGCCGAGGATTTTGTCGCCGGGCGGACGCGGCCGTTTTTTTTAACTTTGGTCTTCATCTTAAATGTCTCAAGCGGTGGGCTGAAAATGTGCTAATGTGCCCGACGGAAGGAGGTGTGCGGTCCATTGTTGTCGGGCTCGAGCCGTGTGTCAATTTCCATGGACCAAAATTGGCCCGGAACATGCGTGCAGTCCGGGGGGCGCCGCGATGGTTTTCGCCAATTCTTAACGCGGGTTTCAGGCCATTTTAATCCTCCCTTCTTTCGCCCCGAGGGTCATGCCCCACATGAAAATGGTTGATGGCACGGATGGCGGATATCCCGTTTTTCCGTATCATGGATGACGTCTAAATAAGTTCTGAAACCAGGCGCGGTGGAAGGCCAATCGATTTCACCGCGCGCCGCCCGGGACGCCGTGGATCAAACCATGGCCGTGCCGGCGCGGACAACCAAAATCAAAGCTGCCTATGAAAAACAGAATCGCCAAAAACCGCGCGTTCACGCTGATCGAACTCCTGGTTGTCATCGCCATCATTGCCATCCTTGCCGGAATGTTGTTGCCGGCGTTGGCCAAGGCGAAACAAAAAGCCCAAAAGATCAAGGGCACGAACAACCTCAAGCAAATTGGAGTCGCCTTCAGGATTTTCTCGGGGGACCATGACAGCAGTTTCCCGCAGTGGACCTCCACCAACGACCAAGGCTCCGCCGAGTATGCCACCAGGCCCAACGAGATTTGGCGCACCTTCCAAGCCTTGAGCAACACCTTGGGCACGCCCCAAATCCTCGTTTCGCCCTGCTATGACGAAACGAAACGGATCACGGCCACCACCTTCGCCAGTGAGCCGCCCCGCGTCGTCCCGCGCAACAACGCGCCGGTCCTCTTCAACACGAACTACAATATCAGTTACTTTGTGGCCATGGACGCCGACGAGAACTCCCCGCGAAGCCTTCTCTCCGGAAATCGCGGCATCACCAACCGCATCCGGACGGACGCGGCCAAAACCGCCCGCATCGTCCGTTTCGGCGACCGGATCACTCCCAACTCCCTCGGCTATGCGGGCTGGGACACCGAAGGCTCCTGGAACAACCAGGGCAACGTGCTGTTCTCCGACGGCAGCGTGGACAGCCTGAACGAGCCCGAACTGCGCCGGGCCTTCGCCGCCAGTGGGACGCTCAACGAACTTGCGCTCCCGAACTGACCCCCGGCCCGCATTGGCCGAGGAAGTCCCGAGCCGCCCGCCCCGAGGAAATCTCGCGGCGGGCGGCTTTTCAATTTGGGCGCCATTCCGGAGATTTTAATCTAAATTTCATGAAACTTGCCGGGCCGCATGGTAATCATGGAGGCCGATGCGAGTTTTGATTGTCGAAGACGAAAAAAAACTGGCCGACTCGGTCGCGCTGGGTTTGCGGTCCGAACGTTACGCCGTCGACGTCGCTTACGACGGGACTTCCGGCCATTCCCTCGCCTTCGCGCACCAATATGACCTCATCATCCTCGATTTGATGCTGCCGGGCGTCTCCGGCGCCGAGATTCTTCGGTCGGTCCGCGAGGCCAAGCCGAATGTCCCCATCCTCGTCCTCACCGCCCGCGACGCCACCGAGGAGAAGGTCAAGCAGTTCGAGGCCGGGGCGGATGACTACCTCACCAAGCCCTTTGCCTTCGCCGAATTGCTCGTCCGCGTGAAGTCCCTCCTCCGGCGGGGAAGCGTCCCCCGGGCGAATGTCCTGCGTGTTGGCGACCTCGAACTGGACCGCCTCAGCATGAAGGTCCGGCGCGCTGGCAAGCGCATTGACCTCACCGCCAAGGAATACGCCCTGCTTGAATACCTGATGCGGAACAATGGCCGTGTCCTCTCCCGGACCATGATTGTGGAGCATGTCTGGGACGAAAGTTTCGAGGGCCTGACCAACATTGTGGACGTGTTCATCCGGCATCTCCGCGCGAAGGTCGACGGCCCTTTTGAGGGAAAGCTCATCCAGACCGTCCGCGGGGCCGGCTATTGCATCACCGATGAGCCATGAACACGCGCTCGCTGCGGTTCCAGGTCCTTTTGTGGTACACCACCCTCCTTTCGGCCGGATTCGTTGCGGTGGCCCTGTTCCTTTTTGTCGGCGTCGAAAAACTCCTGGTTCAGAACTTGAAGGACCAGTTGGCCAGGCGCGCGCGCCAGATCGCCCATCTCAGCGCCGAATCCCGCCGTCCTCTCACCGCCGATTTTTTTCGCGTGGAGGTTTCAGCCCTCTATGCCCCCGAAACCCCGGAAAGCAACGGACGCTTTGTGCGCGTCTCCACGGAGGCTGGGCAATCCATCTTCCAGACAGGGATGCCCTCCGACGGGAGTTTCCGTCCCGAGGAAATCCCATTCCTCAGCTACAAGGAGGAGGGGTTTCGGACGCATTACGCCGGAGACAACCCGGTGATCATCCGCTCAGCCCGCTGCGAGACCTCCGCCGGTCCGCTTGTCATTGAAGTCGGGGCGGGCACCGTGCTGATTCAACAATCCGTGCGCCAAATTCTCCTCGCCCTCATCGTGGCGGCCCCGTGCCTGCTTGGCGTGGCCGCCGTCGGCGCCTATTTCCTCGTCGGCCGCTCGCTGCGGCCCATGGTGCGCCTGGCGGAGAGCGCCGAGGCGATCAGCCATCGGAACCTGAAGGCCCGCCTTCCGGTCGTGGAATCCGGCGACGAACTCCAGGCCCTCTCCCTCGCCCTCAACCGCATGATCGCCCGCATTGAGGACGCCGTGGAGACAACCCGCCGGTTCGTGGCGGACGCCTCCCACGAGCTCCGCACCCCCTTGGCGGTCCTGCGCGGCGAGCTTGAAGCGGTCCTCAATCAGAAACATGTCACCGGAGCCGCCCGCGACACGCTCGCCAGCAACCTCGAGGAGGTCGAGCGCCTCGGGAAAATTGTGACGCGGCTCTTCGCCCTCTCCCGCCTGGATTGCGGCGAGGCGCAGGCCGAGTCGATCGTCTTTGATCTTTCCCGGCTCACCTCCAGCGCCTGCGAACAGCTCGTCGTCCTCGCGGAGGACAAAGGCGTGGCGTTTGAATGCGCCGCTGAGCCAGGCGTCTTCGTCCTCGGCGACCCCGCGCGCATCAAGCAGGTCATCGTCAACCTTGTGGACAACGCGATCAACTACACTGGCGTCCCCGGCCGCATCCAGGTCAAGGCCTTCACCAGCGGTTCCAAGAGCGTCCTGCAGGTGGCCGACTCGGGCGTCGGCATTTCCGCCGAGGCGCTCCCCCATATTTTTGAGCGGTTCTACCGGGCCGATCCAGCCCGCTCCCGCGCGCAGGGCGGCGCGGGCCTTGGCTTGGCGATTGTAAAGTCCATCTGTTCCGCCCACTCCGCCGAGGTCAGCGTCGAAAGCAAGGTCGGCGTCGGCTCCACTTTCCGCGTCACTTTTCCGGCCGCCCAGCCCTCCCCCGCCACAGGGCCGGAGACGCCCAGCAAGCTGCCTGGCCGCCCGTGACGGATTCCCCACTCCACAATGCAAGGGCCTTCATGCCCGAAAATGAATATTTCATGAAACGTCCATTAAGTTTCGGCCCGGGCATTGACGCCCCCGTTGTTTTGGCGACGATGGAACGTGTGCTGAGGATTTTGTTCATCGGATACGTGGTTCCTGAACAAAATCGGCTCGCTCCTCCGATGCGCCGCGTAAATGCGGAGCCGAAATGAGCTTGGGGCGTTCAGGGTCCCCCTGCGCTGGACGCGGTTCGCGCTCATTCTAGTCGGCTCAGGATTCAGGTGAGTCCTCCGCTGCGAGGGCAAGCCACCGACTGCCTCCGAGGAGGCGGTCCGTTGAACGGGTGGTCTTAAACGGCCACCCGTTCAATGTTTCAATGCGGACCGTGGGCCCTTCGATCAAGGGCGCAGCGAGTGGAGCACGAGTTCCGGCAGGTATTTCACCGGCACGGACCCTTGGCTGATCACCGCCTCGTGGTAACGGCCCAGCTTGAATTGGCCGCCCAGTTCCCCCTGGACCTTTTGCCGCAGCCGGTAATGGGCCATGCGCCCGACAAAATACGTCGAAAGCTGCGTCGAGCTTTGCTTGGCCCGGATCACCTTCAGCCGGGCTTCCCCCTCGCTCTGGAACACGTCCTCCACCAGGAAACGCTGCGCTTCCTCGTCGGTCATTTTCGTGCAGTGCATTTTGTGGTCCAGAATCGCGTTGCCCACCGCCCGCAAATAAAACTTCAATTGCATTAGCCGCAGCCTCAGGTCGCGCTCGCCATACCCCTGGTCCAGCATCATTTGCTCGGTGTAAACCGCCCAACCCTCGATGAAGACCCCGGAGCCCAACAGCCGCCGGATGAGCGAACGCGCCCGGTTCGAGTATTCGAGCTGCACATAATGGCCAGGATACGCCTCGTGGATCGTCAGGATTTGCAGCATGTGCCGGTTGTACTCCTCCAGGAAACTCTTGACCTTGCCCGCATCCCAATCCGCCGGGGGCGGACTGATTGCGTAAAGCGTTTGAGCCGTCGGATCCAGGGGCGGCGCGTTCTCGAGGTATGCGATCGAGTTGCCCCGCTTGAATTCGGGCATCTCAATCACGTCGCAGCGGTCCGGTTCCGGCAACGCCAGGATGTCGTGCTCCCGGATGAACGCCTTGATTTTTTGGACCGTCGCCTGGGCGTCCTTGATCAGGTCGGCGGGCGACCCATGCTCCTGGCTCACGGCGGCGATGACTTTTTGGATGGCCTGACGCCGCCCGGCGGCGCTGTCGGTCGGGAGGGGGGCGTTGGGATAATACTGGCTCCAGAGCTGCCGGGAGACGAGATACATCTCCATCTCCACCCGGGCAAATTCCCGTTCCGCGTCCGCCAAAACCTGGTCCGCAGTAACCCCGGCATCCAGGACCATCTCTAGCTTCTTCGAGAATTTCTTTTTGCCAATGCGCCATTCCCCAGTCGCGCGGGGGAGAAGCTCCGTCTCCAGAAATGCCTGGTAATTGCGGAGGGCGGCGGTGATTGGAGCCGCGGCGGCCTTCAACGCGGCCAACTGTGGCGTTTTGCCGGCCAGGTCAAACAGTTCCTTCTCATAAAACGCGATCGCCCCCTTGTTTTGCCGCAGCGCCGTCTCCGCCAGTTGCCGGGGCGGCTTGCCGAGGTTCTCCTGCGCGGCGGCGATGACCGCCGGAATCTTCGCCATCCGTGCGACCGCGTTCCGGATGTTCGTCTCCTTCGGCAGCGTCGATTGCGTGAGCAGCGCGTAAACGCTGTCGTTGATGTAATCGCCGTACACGCGCGGATCCTCCTCGAACGGCTTGGTGTTCTCCGCCAGCCAAAGGCCCCGCTCCAGGTCGCTGCGGAATATCTCGAAATCAATCTGCCCCGCCCGCGTCAGCGATTTGTAATCCACCCGCCGACCCAGCTCCCCCAGCGTCCGCCGGTCGTGCTCCACCCATTTCCTCCGCGAATCCTTGCTCACGTCCTCCAACAGGTGGTCGAACCGGTGGTCCCCCAGCCTGGTCGCGTTGAGGGGACGCAGCTTGAAATGTTCCTCAAGGTAGTTTTTGAAAAAGGCGTTTAGTTGCCCATCCGCGTCCTGCGCGGCCGCAGTGACAAGGGAAAACAACGACGCAAACAGGGCGGCAACGAAAGGATTGGCTCGGCGCATGGGAAGCGGTTTAATCCCTGCGCGTTTTTGTTACAAGTTTTTTGCCTATGAGCGCCCAACTCTCGCTTCTGCCCCGCATGGCCCGTGTGCGCCAGGATTTCCGCTCCGCCTGCGCCGCGGACATCGACGCCAGCCTGCGCGGGGGCTTCGCGCCGGTCCTCCCCGTCCTTGCCCCGGGGGCGCCCGTCGCTGTCGGCGTCGGCAGCCGGGGCATCTCCAATCTTCAGGCCATTGTCCGCGCCGCGATTGACCTCCTCAAGGGCGCCGGGGCGCGCCCCTTCATTTTCCCGGCCATGGGCAGCCATGGCGGCGCCACCCCCGAGGGCCAACGGGAGCTCCTCGCGTCCTACGGCGTGACCGAGCTGTCGATGGGTGTTTCCATCCGCCCGTCGATGGAGGTGCGCCAGGTTGGGACGGCGGCGTGCGGCGCGCCGGTCTTCAGCAGCGTGGAGGCCCTCGCGGCGGACCACATCGTCCTCGTCAACCGCATCAAGCCCCACACCGATTTTTTCGGGACGCTCGGCAGCGGCCTCATCAAAATGTCCGTCATTGGCCTCGGCAAACGCGAGGGCGCGGCGGCCATGCATGTGGCCGCGAGCCGCCTCGGGCATGAGCGCGTGATCCGCGAAATGGCCCGGGTCGTTCGGGAGAACACGCGCCTGCTCTGTGGCGTAGGGATCATCGAAAACCAGCGGCATGAAACCGGGCGTGTCGAGGTGGTGGCCGCCAGGGATTTGGAGGCCCGCGAGCCCATCCTGCTCGCGGAGGCCCGACGCTTGATGCCTCTCCTGCCGTTCGAGGAGGTGGACCTGCTGATCGTTGATCGCATCGGGAAGAATATCAGCGGCGCGGGCCTCGATCCCAACGTGACCGGCCGTTGGGTTGATGGCTATTCAAGTTCGCTCGCGCGCGAGGGCCGCCCCGGCCCCTTCATGCGCCGCATTTTCGTCCGCGACCTGACCCCTGAAACCCACGGAAACGCCATCGGAATCGGCCTCACCGACATCACCACCTCCCGCCTCGCCGCCGCCATGGACCGCCATGTCACCTACACCAACGCCCTCACCGCGCTGACCCCGCAGGCGGCGAAAATCCCCATCTATTTCGACTCGGACCGGGAGTGCATCCAGCGGGCCATCGCCTCCCTCGCCATCGAGGATGCGCGGCAGGCGCGTGTCGTTCGAATCGCCGACACCTTGGACCTCGAGGAGTTTTTTGTCTCCGAACCGCTGCGGGAGGAATCGCGGGAACGGGGGCTCGTAGCGGTTTCCGAATTTGAGGAAATGCGGTTCGACCACGCGGGCAATTTGTGATCAACGCGGGCCGGCCAACCCCAGCAGCGCGGCGGCGGCGGCCATGGCGGCCACCAGCCAGATCAGGATGACCGCCGTCGTTTTGCTGAGCCCGCGCCGCACCAGCCGGTGCGATATGTGGTTGTTGTCGCCCACGTAGAACGGTTGGCCCAGCCGCCAGCGGATCAGCACCACGCACACCAGGTCCACCAAGGGGACGGCCAGGATCACCAGCGGGCTCAGCACCGCCCACACGCTTGGCTGGAGCGTCGAATAGTAGTGCGGCAGGATGGCCAGCACCGCCAGGAGATACCCCACGAGATGGCTCCCCGCGTCGCCCAGGAACGCCGTGGCCTTCGGAAAATTGTGCGGCAAAAACCCCAGCAGCGCCCCGCAGGAAATGAACGCGAGCGACGCCACCAGGTATTGCCCCTGCAGCGCCGCGCTCCAGCCGCATGCCCACGCGCCGATCAGCCCAATCCCCGCGCACAGCCCGTTCATGTTGTCCAAGAAATTCACCGCGTTCGTCACTGTCAGGATCCAGAGGACCGTCACCGCGAAGCTGAACGCGGCGCTGGGCACAAAGAGTGTGATGCGCACCCCCGCCAGCGCCACAAACGAGGCGATGAGAATCTGCCCGCCAAATTTCAAGGCCGGGCGGAGCTCATATTTGTCGTCCAGCGAGCCGACCATCGCCATGCCAAACGCCCCCGCCAGGATCACCGCCAACTGCCCGCCCCGCTTCCCCACGCCGTAGCGCAGCAACTCCTGCGCGCCGCCCCCCGCCACATCCAGGAGGCCCAGCATCACCGCTCCCACGCCCGCCAGGATTGTCAGCGCGATCGCTCCCAGGACCGCCCATCCCCCCGCCAGCGGCGTCGGCGTGGCGTGGATTTTCCGCTGCCCGGGATCATCCACCAGGCCCGCGCGCACCGCCCACCGCCGCCACAGCGGCAGGGTCAGGAGGCTGATCGCAAAGGCCGCCACGCCTCCGAGCGCGTAAAGTGTGAAAGGGAACGAAAAGCTCATGCGCGGGCGAGCAGCCGCTGGTACAGGGCAAAAATGTCGTCCACCATTTTCTCGACGCCGAAATTCCCCCGGACGAACGCCCGGCCTTCCCCGCCCAGTTGCGCCCGCAGGGCGGGGGAACTCGCCAGGCGGGACAGCCGGTCCCGCAGCCCATCCCGGTCGTGCTTGGCCAAAAGAAAACCGGTGCGGCCCTCCAGGCAGACTTCCGCCGCCCCGTCGCAATCGTAGGCCACCACCGGCAGCCCAGCCGCCAGCGCCTGCGACAGCGCGCGCGGCAGCCCCTCCCGCAAGGAAAGGTGGACCAAGGCATCCGCCGCGCTGAGAAAGCGGGGAATTTGCGCCGGTGGGATCAGCCCGGAAAAGATGAATCGGCCCCGCAAATCCGGCGCGGCCGCCCGCTCCTCAAATCGCGCCCGCCACGGCCCGTCGCCAATCAGCAAAAATCGCGCGTTGGGAATCGCCTCGACGATCGCCGGCGCCGCGTCGAAAAGGTCGTCGTGTCCCTTGAGCTCAAAAAGGCGGGCGAGCTTGGCGACGACAAAATCGCCCGCGCCGATTCCAAGCTGGGCCCGGACCTCGGGATCCGGCGCCACCGCCAGGAACGGCTCCAGCGGGAATCCGCTGAAAATCTTCGTGTACCGTTCCGGGCCCGCGATTCCGGCCGCCAAGTATTGGTCGGTCATCGCCTGCGCGACGGAGATGAAATGCGTGGTGAACAAGCCCGCCAGCCGCTCCGCGTTGCGGTAGGCAAAATTCGCCCGCGCCCCCTGGAATGGCCCGAACGATGGCCCGTGGATCGAGTGCACGATGCAAGGCGCTCCCGCCATCCGCGCGGCGAGCCGCCCGACGAAGCCCGCCTTGCCGCTGTGCGTGTGGACGATGTCCGGACGGCGGCGGCGGTACTCCCCGGCCAGTTGAAGGGTCGCCCGGGTGTCCTGCCATGGGCACACAGGGCGCACCAGGCTGGGGATGATCTTCAGCACGCCCGGATGGCCCGCGAATTCCGGCTCCAGTGTCCCCTCCGCCCGCGAGGATGGCCCGGAAATCAGGTCCACCTCCACGCCCGGTTTCCGCGTCAGCCCAAGGACCGTGGCGGCGGTGTTCTCCTGGGCGCCGCCAACAATCAAGCGAGTGATGACGTGGCTGACTCGCATGACGCGCGGCTCGCCGGCTATTTTCCCGCTTTCAGTTCCTGGACGCGCGCCTCAACTTTTTTGCGCTCTTCGGGCGACGCGTCGCTGGGGGCGAATTTGAGGTACAGCTCGTAATATTTCAGCGCGTCCTGCGCGTCTTTCCGTTGGAAAGCGATGTCGGCCAAACCATACAGCACCGTGTGGGAGCGGGGCATCGCGGTGAACAGCATGTCGTAATCCTTCTTCGCGTCACCCAGCCGCCCGGCCCGCAGGTTGACGATCGCCCTGTTTTGCACCGCCGTGCCGAAATTCGGGTCCAGCTTCAACGCCTTGTTGAACGCCTCGATGGCCGCGCTGTCCTCCTTCATCTCCATGTGCACCACCCCCTTGTAAGTCCAGACCTGCGGATTCTTGTCGTGAATTTCAAGGAGGCTGTCCACCAGCTCCATCGCTTTCTTGAAATCCTTTTCGCGGATCGCCACAAACACCCGGAACAGCGCCGCGTCCAGGTTCCCGGGCGCGAATTTGTCAATCGCCTCCAGCTCGGCGGTGATGGCGTTGGTGTTCCCCGAATTGAGGGCGAGCTCGATCCGCTGCAGGCGCAATGGGAGGTTCGTCGGCGTCAACGTCACCTGCTTCTCGGTCAATTCAAACGCTTTCTGCCACAGTCCGGACGCGCGGTACAGTTCATTCAAGCTTTCGTAGAACACCGCCTCCGTCGGGTACTGCGCGATGGCTTGGCGCAGCGTGGATTCCGCGCGGTTCGTGTCTTGGCGGCCGAAATAAACCGCCGCTTCCATGGAGATCAAATCCAGCTTCTGGGCCCGGCTGGTGTTGGTCGATTGGTTTAGGTGGGCGATGGTCGAAAGCGCCTCG
>CAZSXX010000007.1:0-27522 GCA_964611245.1 uncultured Verrucomicrobiota bacterium
TGCTGCGCTTTGAGGCGGGCAAGCCGGTGGATTCCCTGTTTGGCGAACTAAGCGACTGGGAAGTTTGCGCGGGGGCGCACGCGCGGGGGCACGGGGTCCTGATGGTCACGCCGCACCTGGGCAATTGGGAGATTGGGGCGCCGTTGCTGACGAACAAAGGGATCAAAGTTTACGCGGTCACGCAGGCGGAGCCGGGGGCCGGATTCACCGCCCAGCGCAGCCAGGCCCGGGCGCGGTGGGGGATCGAAACGATCGTGGTGGGACAGGACGCGTTCGCGTTCGTCGAGATCATCCGCCGCCTGCAGGAGGGCGCGGTGGTGGCGCTGCTGATCGACCGGCCGGCGGCGCCCACGGCGGTGGAAACGCGGGCGTTCGGGCGGAGTTTCGCGGCGTCGATCGCGCCCGCGGAACTGGCCCGGGCCTCCGGCTGCGCGGTGGTCGGCGGGATCATTGTCGAGGACGGCGGACGGTACGCCGCGCGTTTTCTGCCGGAATTTATTTATGACCGGCGGGAACTCGGGAACCGGGAGGCGCGGCGGCAATTCACCCAGCGGATCGTCACCGCGTTCGAGCCCCATATTCGCCAATACGCGGACCAATGGTATCATTTCGTGCCGGTCTGGCCCAAATAGCATGAAACTTCGATGGCTCGCCTTCATTTTCGGTGGGTGCCTTGGCTCCGGCGCGGCCGACACCCATTCGTTGCTCGATTCCTGGCTCGGGGCGCAAGCGAGGCTCAAAAGCTGGTCGGCCGACTTCACGCAAACGCGCACGCTCAAAACACTGCGCCAGCCGCTGACGTCGGCGGGACGCCTGACATTCGCGGCGCCCAACAGCTTCCGTTGGGAGCTGGGGACGCCCGCGCAAACGATCGCGATCCGCCATGGGGACGAGATGACGGTGATCTATCCGAGGCTGAAGCGGGCCGAGCGCTACCCGCTCTCCGGCGCGGGCCATGAGCCGTGGCGCGACGCGCTGGCCCTGATGGACGCGGGCTTCGCCTCGAGCCGCGCGGAACTGGAGGAACGTTTCAACGTGCTGTCGTTGTCCATGACCAATGGCCTTGCCGCAATCGCGCTGGAGCCCCGCAGCCCGGGCGCCCGGAGATTCATGGCCCGGGTCGAAATATTTTTCCGGACCAATGATTTCGCCATGTCCGCCAACCAACTCCAGTTCGCGGACGGATCGACGCTGCGGAATGATTTCACCGGAGCCGCCGCCAATGCGGAGACCGCGACAAACGCGTTCGCGGTGGAAATCCCCGGCGACTTCGCCATTGTCGAACCGATGAAGAAATGAGCGCGGAGCCGCATGAATGGCTGAGATTCCTGCCGCACGGCCCGGAATTCCGCTTTCTGGATGAGCTGGTTGAATTGGTTCCCGGCCAGAGCGGCTGCGGGCAATACCGCCTGCGTGGCGACGAGCCATTCCTGCGCGGGCATTTTCCGGGCGCTCCGCTGATGCCCGGGGTGCTTCTGGTCGAAGCGGGCGCGCAGTTGGCCGGAGTGGTGGCGCAAAGCGACCCCGGGCGCGCGCCGCTGGCGGGATTGAAGCTCAGCGCCATCCGGAACATCAAGATTCTTGGCTCCGCCATTCCGGGCGAAACAATCCATTTCCGGGCGGAAGTGACCGGGCGGATGGGCGGACTGGTGCAGGCCCGAATTTCGGCGACGGTGGAGGGCCGGGAGATCCTGCGCGGCGAGGTGGTCCTGGCCGGGACCTAAATCTCCCCGGCGATGAAGCGTTGGCGCCAGCGCGCCCGGGAGATTTTTCCGCGTTCATTGGCGGCAAGTGAATCCACGAACCGCCATTGCCTCGGCACCTGCCAGGCTGGCAGCCATTCCGCAAGCCACGCCCGCATCAGGTCGGCCCGAACCCCGGAGCCCACGGCGACCGCGACAATCTGGTTCTCCGCGTCCGCGCGGGGGGCGTCGAACACAACGCAATCCCGGATGGAGGGATGCCGCATCAGCGCGCGCTCGATCTCCTCCGGCGCGACTTTCCGCCCGGCGACATGGATGACGTCGGCGGCCCGGCCGAGAATGAACAAGGCGCCGTCGCGGATTTCAACGAGGTCACTGGAACGAAAAACCCCGGCCGCCAACTCCCCGCGCGCCTCCGGCCAATAACCCGCCCCCACCGCCGGCCCGCGCACCTCCAGCAGGCCATCGACCACGGACAGGGAGACGTTCTCCAAGGCGGTTCCCGCCATCGAGCCGTCCACGCGGGGCGTTGCCGCGCGATCGAAGGCGATCCCGCCGCATTCGGAGGCGCCGAGGAAGTTGTGGATTTTGACGCCCGCGCGCTGGAACACGTCCGCCTCCAAGGCGACCGGCAGGGGCGCCCCGGCGGAGATGGCCAGGCGCACTTTGGGGGAAATCACCCCCGCGTCATTCCAAACGCGCCAGAGCGCCGGGACTCCCGCGAGGGTGAACGAATCCCCGTCCAACAGAGCTGACCGCAATGGATCGGGCAGCGCGGAACGCAGCAGCCACAAGGGAACGCCGTGCAGCAAAAGCGGCAGGACGAGGTTCGAGAATCCATACGAATGCGCGAGGGAGATGGCGCCGAGGTTGGGCCAGGCGGGCTGGAGGCCCATCGTTTGGACGATGTTCCCGGGGTCGGCCGCCAATTGGCCGGCGGTGAACACGATGTGCCGGGCGGCGCCGGTGGTGGCCGAGGTCCGTTTGATGTGGACGATTCCGGGAGGCGGCGGGGCCTGAAAATCCGGCTGGGGATCGGACTCTTCGAGCGGGCAGACCGCGCGGCCATGGCGCCATCCCCGGAGCGTTTCAAAAATGAATTCCGGCCCGTTCCCGCGCGGGAACACGACCTCGCCGATGGGCGGCGTGGATTGATCCGACAGGGCGAGCATCCGCGCGAACGTCCACCGCCGCCCGTCGGCCCAATCCCGCAGCGCGGTCTCGGGCCCGGCCGCCCGCGCGATTTCGCGCCATCGGTCGTAAAGCATTGTCAGTTTGCTAACGCCTGCCTACCCTCGCGCGCAAGTTCGATCTGATGCCCATTGTCCATGACGGAGCCACCCGCAGCCCGCACTTTTGATTTCGCGCGCGACACGTTCGCGTTCCGCAACGAGCTTTATTGGGAATACCGGGTGGACGAGAAAACTGGGCGCGTTTCCACGCGCAAGAACGTCCCCGCGCCGTCGTATGCGCACCGCTGTTTCGTGGTGGCGCGGTCCGCGCGCCAGTTTTTTTTCCATGCGCGGTTCGACGCAAGCCTGCCCCCCTGCCCCGCCGAAACGTACCGCGGGCTGGTCCGCGCGGTGGTGCGCCGGAGCGACTCCACGGCCAGCGCGGAAGGGGACCGGCTGGCCATCCCGGGGTTCGCGGATTTGCGGGCGTTCAGCCGGGCGCACGAGGGGCTGCTCAAGGAGAATTGCGGCGGGGCCTGGCAATCCTATTTCAACCGGGGCCATTGGCGGATGGTGTTCCCGTTCAGCCGGCCCCACCAGGCGCGGGAGGCGGAACGGCTGGCGGCTGGGATCAAGCGAGGGGCCGCGCCGATCATCCACATTGTCCGGTTCCCGGAGCTCACGATCAATCACGCGCTGCTCCTTTTCGGGGCCGCGCGCCATGAACGGGGAATCGATTTCGCGCTCTACGACCCGAACCTGCCGGAGGCTCCGTCCACCCTTCAATACTCCGCTTCGGAGCGAACGTTTCTCCTGCCGCGGAACATCTATTGGGGAGGCGGGCGCGTGGATGTGTACGAGACTTACCGGGCTTGATCGGGTTTCTTTTTCGGGAACCCCCCAAAGCCGAGGCCGAAAAAGATCAGGCCGCAGACGTTGATCCCGCAAATGTAACCCAGCTTGTAGAGGCGGCCATTGTTGTTGAACGCAAAGATGTCCACGTCCTTGCCGATGACCAGGCTGGGGAGGGCCATCGGCATCAGCCCGCCGTGGGCAAACCCAAAGCCGAAACCGAGCGGACGGTCCTTGGGATAGGCGACGGGGGAGGCCCAGGCGTAAAGCCAGCCCAGGAGAAGGCCAACGATGACAAGACGCAGTTTCACCAGCGCAATTCTCTTCGTCCAAACGCGCCACTTCGGCTCGGCAGTCATCGGCGCAAGCATTCGCGAAGAACGGGGGCGCGCGCAAGAGTGGGCAACGCCAACGGCGCGGCTTGAACGAGGATTGCGCTCGCGGGTTTCGGCGCGCCCATGCCATGGTGGTGGAAATGAAAACGCGCCTCCTCACCTTCATTTTTTGCTGCGTGTTCGCGCCCATCGCCGGGGCGGCGGGCAAGCCAAACGTGCTGCTGATCTGCGTCGATGACCTCAAGCCGACCCTGGGATGCTACGGCGACCGGCTGGTGAAATCGCCGCACATCGACCGGCTGGCCAGCCGGGGCGTCCTGTTTGAGCGGGCGTTTTGCAACCAGGCGGTCTGCGCGCCGTCGCGGAACTCGCTGATGACCGGGATTCGCCCGACCCGCCTCGGGATTTACGACCTGGGCACGAATTTTCGGGCGGCGGCGCCGGACGCGGTCACGCTTCCGCAATATTTCAAGGGCCACGGTTACCGGGCGGAGGCGCTGGGGAAGATTTATCATGTCGGGCATGGGAACAATGAAGATCCGGCATCGTGGTCCGTGCCGCATTGGAAGGCCAATTCGATCGCGTATGTCCTCCCGGAAAGCCGCGCGAACCAAGGGTTGACGCGGGAGGAGGCGCTGTTCTCCAACCAAACCGGAAACGTGGGCGCCCTGCCCCGCGGCGCGGCTTACGAGGCCGCGGATGTGGGGGACGACGCCTACCCCGACGGGAAGATCGCGAACGAGGCGATCCGCCGCCTGCAGGCTGCGGCGACGAAGACGAACGAGCCGTTTTTTCTCGCGGTCGGATTCCTGAAGCCTCATTTGCCGTTCTGCGCGCCGAAGAAATATTGGGACCTGTACGACCGCGGCGCCTTCACCGTGCCGGATTTGCGGACGGCGCCGGAAGGGGCGCCGCGGTACGCGCCGAGCGGATGGGGGGAACTGCGACAGTACAGCGGCATGCCAACCGAAGGGCCGGTGACGGACGACTTGGCGCGCACGCTGATCCATGGGTATCACGCTTCAGTGAGCTACATCGACGCGCAGTTGGGCAAGGTGATTGGCGAGCTGGACCGGCTGGGGCTGGCGGACAACACGATCATTGTCCTGTGGGGCGACCACGGCTGGCATCTCGGCGACCATGGGTGGTGGTGCAAACACACCAATTTCGAACAGGCGGCGCGGATTCCGCTGATCGTGGCCGCGCCCGGCCTGGCCCAGCGGGGCGCCCGCGCCGGGAACACGCTGGTGGAAACGGTGGACATTTACCCGACGTTGGCGGAGCTGGCCGGCCTGCCCGCGCCGGAGCCGCCGCAGGGCATGGAAGGGCGGAGCTTCGCCGCCGCGCTGCGGGATCCCACGAAAACCATCAGAAGCCATGCCTTCCATGTTTATCCGCGCGGGGAGCGGATTGGCCGGGCCGTGCGCACGGCGCGGCATCGGCTGGTGGAATGGAAAATCCCAGGGGCGGCGGCGGCGGGCGCGGATTTGGAGTTGTACGACCTGCGGGACGATCCGCTTGAGACGAAGAATTTGGCGAAGGACCGCCCGGAGACCGTCGGCTCACTCCGGGCCCTGTTGGCGGAGTTGCCGGAGGCGAAGCCGCAATATCGGTCCCGCCCCACGCAACCGAAGCCGAACGCCGGAGTCCAGCCCGCAAAGCCGCGTTGATATTCCGGGCGGTTGGCGTTTAGGATCACGCATGCGCGCCCACTTCCTGCCGGCCTTGTTCGCGGCCCTCGCCGCCGGCTTGGCGGCCGAGCCCGACTTGATCCTGCATCATGGCAAGATCCTGACCGTCGATCCGGCCTTCTCGATCCATGCCGCGCTGTCGATCCGCGACGGGAAGATCGAGCGGGCGGGGACGGACGCGGAGATTCTCGGGACGCGCGGGCCGGGGACGGAAGTCATCGACTTGGAGGGCAAAGTTGCGCTGCCGGGATTGATGGATTCGCACGCGCACCCGGCGGACGCGTGCATGACGGAGTTCGACCACCCGATCCCGGACATGGAGGGAATCGCCGACGTCCTCGCCTACATCCGGGAGCGCGCGCGGGTGACGAAGGCCGGGGATTGGATCGAGGTGCGCCAGATATTCATCACGCGCCTGCGCGAGCAGCGCTATCCGACGCGGGCCGAACTGGACCAGGCCGCGCCGGATCATCCTGTCCTTTTCGCGACAGGCCCGGACGCCTCGCTGAATACGCGGGCCTTGGCGATGAGCGGGATCGACCGGAATTTCCGGGTGGCCGATGGGGGCTCCGGCTTCGCCGAGAAAGATCCCGCCACGGGGGAACCGACGGGCATCCTGCGCAACGCCACACGCCACGTGAAGGTGAACGCCCCGCGACGGCCCGCCAGCGCGGAAGTGAAGGCCGCGCGGCTCAAGGAGCTGTTCGCGGACTACAACACCGTTGGGATCACGTCGGTGTGCGACCGCGACGCCAGCGTGGAGGAGATCGCGATCTACGAAAAACTCCGTGCGGCGGGACCGCTGACGGTGCGGGTCAGCCTTTCGCACCAGACGCCGAACATTGGGCCGCTGGCGGACATTGAGTCGGGAATCCGGCAGGTGGCGCAGCATCGTTTGTTCAAGGAGCCGCACGACGACCTGCGGATCATCGGCGTCAAAATGTTCCTGGACGGCGGCATGCTGACCGGGAGCGCCTACCTGCGCGAGCCGTGGGGATTGAGCGACATTTATTCGATCAAGGACGCGCAGTACCGGGGCGTCCTTTTCATTCCCCGCGACCGGCTCATTCCAATGGTCCGGGCCGCCGTGGGGAGCGGCCTGCAGTTCACCGCGCACGCGGTTGGGGACGGCGCGGTCCACGCGCTGCTCGACGCCTACACCGAGGTGGACAAGGAGACGCCCGTGCGGGCGGTGGGGGCCAGCATCAGCCACTCCAATTTCATGAGCCGGGAGGCGGTGGAGACGGCGGCGGCGCTGGGCGTGGCCATGGACATCCAGCCCGCGTGGCTTTACCTGGACACGCGCACGCTCGAGAAACAGTTCGGCTATGACCGGCTCCGGTATTTCCAGCCGTTGCGCTCCATTTTTGAGGGCGGCGCTGTCGTGGGCGGCGGATCGGACCACATGCAGAAGGTCGGCTCATTCCGTTCGATCAACCCGTACAATCCGTTTCTTGGCATGGCCACGGCGATCACGCGGCGGGCGAAGAATTTTGGCCGCGCGTTGCATCCGGAGGAGGCGTTGACGCGGGAACAGGCAATCCGTCTCTACACGATCAACAACGCGAAACTGCTCCGCTGCGAGGACCGCCTTGGCTCGCTGGTCCCGGGCAAAGTGGCGGACGTCATTGTGCTGGACCGCGACCTCCTGACGTGCGCGGAGGGGGCGATCGCGCAGACGCGGGTCCTGCGCACGTATCTGGGCGGGAAACTGGTGCACCAAGCCAAATGATCCGCCTTTCCGTGCGCCATCTGCGGGCCGAGGACCTGCCCCTCGCGGACCAACTGCGGGAACTGGCCGGTTGGAACCAGACGATGGCCGATTGGGAATGGATTTGTCGCAGCCAGCCCGACGGGTGCCTGGGAGGGGAAATTGAAGGGCGCTTGATCGCCACGGCGGTCTGCCTCCGCTATTCCGAAGGCCTCGGGTGGATCGGCATGATGCTGGTGCATCCCGATTTCCGGCGGCGCGGCATCGGCGGGGTCATGATCACGCATTGCCTCGAGCATTTTCGGAGGCAGGGGGTGGCCTGCGTGAAGCTCGACGCCACGCCGGAGGGAAAGGCTGTTTACACAAAGTTCGGATTTGCGGAGGAGCTCGGGCTCACCCGCTGGAGCGGCGGCCCATTCCCGGAGCGGATTGGCCTCCGCGAAGGCCGCGCGGTGGGCGAATCCGACCTGCCGCAGGTTCAGGCGCTGGATCATGCGGCGTCCGGCATCGCGGGGAATCTCCGCCTCGAACTGTTGCGGCACATCCTCGCTCCGGCGGGCGAAGGGGTCCTTGTCGATCACGGGCCGCAGGAACCGCGTGGGTTCGGCGCGATCCGCGCTGGATCGCGCGCGCATTACCTTGGGCCCGTCGTTGCCACTGAGCCAACGGTTGCGGGCGCGTTGGCGGACAGCCTGATGGCCGGGAAAGGCCGGGTTTTCTGCGACATTCCGGACCGCAACACCGACGCGGTGGAATGGGCGCGCTCGAGGGGCCTGTCGCCGGAGCGCCGGTTGACGCGGATGCGGCTGGGGAAATGCCCGGACCCGGCGGCGCCGCGGAGCCTGTTCATGATCGCGGCCCCGGAATTCGGCTGAGCTAAAGCTTCTCCCGGCCGCCGTAGCCGGTCTCCAGGTCGTGCCAGAATTCGATGTCCTCCTCGCCCTTCTCCCAGCAGAGGAAAACTTCGCGCCCGCCGACGAACGCGGGGAAGTCGATGAGGCCCCGGTCGACGTCCTTGACCTGGATTTCGCGCTCGTTGAAGCGGCCCAGGATTTCGCGGATTTGCGCCATCGCGCGGACCCAGCGGTTGACCATCTCCCCGCCGAGGTCGTCGCCCAGGCCGAGGGCCTTGCCGAGCTTGCGGTCGAGGCTTTCGAACTCGCCGCGGGCGAACGCGAGTTGGTCCAGCCAAACGCTCAGTTGCGGCAGCAATTGGCGCGCCTCCTCACGCGTGTAGTGGATTTTGAATTGCATCCCTAACTGCCGGCTTCGAGCTTCTTGCGGATTTCATCCTTCGGCTCAAGCTGAAGGGCTTTCTCCCACGCCTCGCGGGCTTCGGCTGGCTTTTTCAGGGCCGCCAGGATGTCGCCGAGGTGGTCGAACAAGGTCGGGTCCGGCTCCTTGTTGAGCTCGATCGCCTGGCGCATGTAATCAAGGGCGGCGGCGGCTTTGTTCTGCTTGAAAAGAACCCACGCCATGCTGTCCAGGAAGGCGGCGTTTTTGGGCTCCTCCTTCAACGCGCGCTCGATCAGCGCCTGCGCCTCCTCGAGGTTCTCCCCGCGCACGGCCCACATGTAGCCAAGGTAGTTGAGGGCCTCCGCGAAATCCGGCTCCAGCTCCAGGGCGCGGCGGAAGTATTTGACCGCCTGCCCGATGTCCTTCGCCCGTTCGGAGGCCGAGCCGAGCTGAAAATAGAACTGGGCCGTCAAGCGCTCGGGCTCGCCGGTCTTGGCGAGCAACTCCGCGCTGGTGAAGCGGGAAAGGGCGTCCGAGTAGCGCTCCATGGCCGCCAGGGCGATGCCGGTGTAAAACTCCAACGAGAACGAGAGCTTGAACTTGGCCCGGGCCTGCTCCAGCAGGTGCAGCGCGTCGCCCGGCTTTTTGACGGCCACCTTCAGCGCCGCCACCCGGTGCCAAAGCGACTCGTCGTTGGGGTTCAGGCGGAGGGCGGTTTCGAAATGCTCCAACGCCTCGGGCATGCGGTCGCCATCCAAGGCCAACTGGCCCAGGAAAAGGTGCGGCCGGGGATCGGTCGGCGCCTCCTTCCGCAGGTTGTTGAGCATGGCGGTGGCCTTTTCCTTGTTGGTGCGGAAATAGACGTTGATCAACTTTTCCCGGACACCGGGGAGCTCCGGCCGCTCGGCGAAGAGTCTCTCGAAAATTCCCTCGGCCTTGCCGGGCTCGCCATGGAACAGGTAGGCGTCGCCCATCCGCTGCCGGAGGACCGGGTCGGAGGGAGCCAGGGCGGCCGCCTTGTCGAGGGCGTTGAGCGCGTGCTTTTTGGATTCCGCCGGGCCGAAGACATCCTTGGCCTGCATGCGCAGGACGACCTCGGAAAGGTTCACGTAAAAATCGGCGGGCGCGCCCGTTTGTTTGCCGGCGTCGGAGACGACCTGCGCCACTTCGTTGGTCTTGCCCAACTGCAGGTAAAGCTCGCACAGGTTCGCGTAGGCGGAGATTTGGCCGGGCAGCTTCTGGATGGCCTTGCGGTTGGATTGCACGGCCTTGTTTGTCTCGCCGGCCGCGGCGTAGGCCAGCCCAAGCCAGGAATCGGACAGTCCGGTGCTCGCGGGATGCGCGGAGGATTTGGCGAGGAGCGCGATCGCGCGGTCATTTTGTTTGGCGCGCAACAGGCGCCGCGCCACGTCGAGGACCAACCCCTCCTCGGCGGGATTCGCCTCGGCCGCCTGCACGTACTCCTCGAGGGCGGAGGCGGAATCGTCGCGCATGTCCAGGCTCAAGCCGGCGGCGTAATGGGCGAAGGAGCGGATTTGATCCTCCGAAGCCTCCGGGAACAATTCGGCTTTCTTGGGGCCCGGGTCGCCTTTCGGGGCTTTGGCCCGTGGGGCCCTGGAATTCGCGGCGCACCCGGCCAGGGCGCACAAAACCACGGAGACGGCCAGCAGGCCGCGCGTCCCCCTGAACATTCTTGAACCGCTCCAAAACCAGGCAATCATCTTCGAACAGCGGTGGAATCTCGCACACCTCCGCCGTCAACGCACGCCTTTTGCGGGCGGCCCGGCCCGGCGCGTTCAAGCCGGCGCCTTTTCCGGGATGGGCGGGCGGGCAATCCTCAGGTACGAGTTCGAGTTTTGCAGGAACTCGAAGGAGGTCGGAACCACCTCGAAGTCGAATTGCTGAAATTCCGGCTCCGCGCGGAGGCGGGCCAGGCACCGCGACGGCTGGGCCTCGAAGGTGACGGTGGGGTAAATCCGAACTTCGCCCGAGGTGATCCGGAGAAGTTCGCGCACGGTTTGCCGATGGAACTCGTAGGGAAGCTGGTCTTCGTAAACGAACAGCAGGTAAGAGACAAGCGTGAGGCCAAACTGTCGATCCCCGAACGGGGTGCGGGGAAGCTCGCCCGCGACGTAGTGGACCGGGTTCCGGCGGAAATCGGCGAGAAAAGCCTGGGAGGCGCGGGCGCGGAAGGCCTGCATGCCGGCGGGGTTCTTGTAAAAATCCCAACGATAAACAGGCTTGTCGCCGATCGAGCGCGTGACCTCGGCGAGGTCATCCCCGCAGCGCCGTTGGATTTCCCCGTCCGGCATGCGGTAAATGCGGTCGAACGCGGTGACGTCCAGCCCCAACGCCCGCGCCTCCGCCGTGAATGAACTCACCCCGGAGGCGACATCGAGGATCGGCTTGCCGCGAAGGGACGCAAGATCGAGGGCGAAGAACTGCGCGTATTCCTCGAGCGTGCGGCCGAGGAGGACGACCCGGTCGAGGGCGAGCCCTTTTTTTTCCGGCGGAGTCAAGCGGGGTCGCGGCGCAAATGCGGCCTCAGGCGAGGATCGATTTGACCACCTCGCCATGGACATCGGTGAGGCGGTAGTCCCGGCCCTGGAAGCGGAAGGTGAGCCGTTCGTGGTTGAAGCCAAGGAGGTGGAGGATGGTGGCCTGGAGGTCGTGGACGTGGACTTTGTTCTCGGCCACGCTGAAGCCAAGCTCGTCGCTGGCGCCGTAGGTGTAGCCGCCCTTGGTCCCGCCGCCGGCCATGACCATCGAGTAACAGTCGGGATAATGGTCGCGGCCAAGAATGTCGCCTTTGGCGGTGCGGCCTTCGCGGAAGGGGGTGCGGCCAAATTCGCCGCCGAGGATGATCAGGGTTTCGTCGAGCAAGCCCCGCTGGCGAAGATCCTTGATCAACGCGGCCACCGGCTTGTCCATGGTGGCGCATTTTTTGGTCAGGCCATCGCGGATGTCCTCCTGCGGCCCGGTGCCGTGAAAATCCCAGCCCCAGTCGAAAAGCTGGACGTAGCGGACGCCTTTTTCGACCAACCGGCGGGCCAACAGGCAGTTGTTGGCGAAGGACGAGTCCCCCGGTTTGGCGCCGTAGGCCTCGATGGTCTCCTTGGATTCCTGGTTGATGTCCATCACCTCGGGCACGGACATCTGCATGCGGAAGGCCAGTTCGTACTGGGCAATGCGGGTCTGCGTCTCGGGATGGCCCATTTCCCGGCCCTGCATCTCATTGAGGTCGCGCAATGTGTCCAGGCTCATGCGGCGCAGGTCGCGGTCGAACCCTTCCGGGTCGCTCGCGTAAAGGACCGGGTCGCCCTTGGAGCGGCATTGGACGCCCTGGTAAACGCTGGGCAGGAACCCGGCGCCGAAGGAGTTTTTGCCGCCGTTGGGCTGGACGCCGCTGGAGATCAGGACCACGAACCCCGGGAGGTTCTGGTTCTCGGTCCCAAGGCCATAGGTGGCCCAGGCGCCGAGGCTGGGCCGTCCGGGGCGGGCGGAGCCGGTGTAAACGAGCAGTTCGGCGGGGGCGTGGTTGAACTGGTCGGTGTTCATCGAGTTGATGACGCAGAGTTCGTCCGCCACTTCGTGGAGATGCGGCACGGCGTCGGAAAGCCAGACCCCGTTTTTCCCGTGTTGCTTGAACGTGCGGCGCGTGCCCAGGAGTTTGGGGACGCCGCTGGTGAAGGCGAACCGCTTGCCTTTCAAAAAGGCGTCGGGGCAATCCTGGCCGTCCCGCTTGACCAGTTCGGGCTTGTAATCCCAGAGGTCCAAATGCGGCGGGGAACCGGTCAAATGGAGGTAAATCACCCGCTTGGCCTTGCCGGGGAAATGCGGGGCGTGGGGCGCCAGCGGATTGGGCGCCGCGGCGGCTTTCGCGGAGGCCCCCGCGGCGTCGCGGTCGAGAAGCGAGGAAAGCGCGATGGCGCCCAGGCCGGCGGTGGACTGGGCGAAGAAATGGCGGCGGGTCAGCCGTTGCAATTTGGCGATCGCTTCGAGTTTCGGGTTCATTGAAATGGGGGCTTCATCGCTTCATCAGCGTTTCATCCAGGTTCAGCAGGACATTGGCGACCACCGTCCAGGCGGCCAAATCCACCGGGTCGGCGCCGTCCGGCAGGGGGCCGAGCGGCTTGGTGGCGAGGCTTTTTGCCTTCTCCGGATCATTGGAAAAACGGGCCCGCGTCTGTTCATGAAGCGCGAGCAGGGAGGCTTGTTCGGCTTGGGACGGCTTGCGCGACAAACAAAGCATCAAGCCATACTCCAGGCGCGCTTCCGGAGCGGTGGCGGCGGCGGCCATGCGGCGGGCCAAGGCCTGGGCGGCTTCGATGTAAACCGGGTCGTTGAGGGTGACGAGCGCCTGGAGCGGGGTGTTGGAGCGCTCGCGGCGGACGGTGCAAACCTCGCGGTTGGGCGCGTCGAAGGTGGCCATGCTCGGATAGGGATTGGAGCGGCGCCACGTGGTGTAGAGCGCCCGGCGGTAACGGTCCTCGCCCGCGCTGGTGTCCCAGTCCGTGGCGCTGCCGAACGCGGCGCTCAGCCCGAGCTTGGGCTGCGGGGGCTTCACCGGCGGGCCATACATTTTCGGGCTCAGCAGGCCGCTGATGGACAGCGCCTGGTCGCGGATGGTCTCGGCGGAAAGGCGGAAACGCGGGCCGCGCGCAAAAAGGCGGTTCTCCGGATCGCGCGCCAAAAGGGCGGGAGTGACCCGCGAGGACTGGCGATAGGCGGCGCTGGTGACGATGAGTTTCAGGATGTGCTTGGTGTCCCAGCCGCAGCCGCGGTACTCGGTGGCCAGCCAGTCGAGCAACTCCGGATGGGTGGGGGCCTCGCCTTGCAGGCCAAAATCCTCGCTCGTGCGGACGAGCCCCAGGCCAAAAATGGATTCCCAATAATGGTTGACC
Organism: uncultured Verrucomicrobiota bacterium; assembly: GCA_964611245.1. Lineage (GTDB taxonomy): Bacteria > Verrucomicrobiota > Verrucomicrobiia > Limisphaerales > SXQI01 > CAZSXX01. The sequence continues at coordinate 13,605 of CAZSXX010000007.1, forward strand.
ATCACGCGGGCGGTCAGCGGGTTGCTTTCGCCCACCAGCCATTTCGCGAAGGTCAGGCGGTCGGGGTTCGCGGCGGCGGGGGGATTGAACGCCGCGGGGATTCCGGCGGAGACCTCCGGCCCGAGAACGAGGTGATTTCCGCGCAATTGGATTTGGGTTTTCCGGCGCTTGTCGGAGGCCAGTTCGCGCAGGATCGGGACGGTGGTGATGGGCTTGATGTCCGCGAGCCGTTTCTTGGCGGCGGCGAGCTGGTCCCGGTCCGCCTGGAGCGCGGGCGCGATGGAAAGGAAATGCTTGCGGAGGAGCGCCCGGTCGTCCCCGGAACGGTCATTCTTTTTGAGGATGGCGGCGATGTTCGCGGGGATCAACACCGACTCCGCGGCCCGGGGGTCCGAGCTGAGGGAAAGGCGGAATTTGGCGAGGGTGTGATACTCGTGCTGGGAGAGGTGCTCGATGACAACCGTCAACGGCCCTTCGATCCCAACCGGCGCCTTGGGCAGCAGCGCGAGCGAATGGGGCTTGCCCGGCTGGCCGCCGACGGCCCAGCCCTTGTTTTTGACATCCTTGTTGTCGATGACCGACTGGGCTTCGAACTTGTCCTGCGAGTAATCGGCTTGCGCGGAGGTGAATGGGATCGCGGCGCCCTGGTTGGTGGCGAGAACGCGCGAGATGACGAAATTGCCCCCGCCATGTCCGGGGCCTTTCTCGCCGTCCGGAAGGACTTCGATGCGCAAGGCCGCCAGGGACTGCTTGGCTGGAAACGGAATCTCCAGCGTGTAAATGTCCGTCTTGTCCTTCTTCTCAACCCGTATCTCGCCGCCGCTGTTGGTGGTGATGGCCGCGCCGGATTTGGTGGCCAGGCCCGTGGGCGCCAGGGCCGTCCAATTGACCTCGCGGGGAAAGTTCTTTTCCCAATCCACTTGGGCCGCCTCCAGCGCGGGCGTCGCGGTGGAGACGGTTTTCTCCAGCTCGGCGATCTGGTCCTGGAGGCGGGCGCGCTCCGTTTTTTGTTCCGGCGTCCAAAGGGTGTGGACCGGCGACTCATCCGTCCGGTCGGCGTCCTCCGTGTTGTTGAAAATGGCGAACGCGCGGAAATAATCCTCCTGCGTGATCGGGTCGTACTTGTGCGTGTGGCATTGGGCGCACGCCATCGTGGTCCCCATCCAGACGGCCATGGTGGTGTTGATCCGGTCCACCACCGCGACGTTGCGGAATTCCTCGTCGCTGGTCCCGCCCTCGTTGTTGGTCATCGTGTTGCGGTGGAACCCCGTCGCGATCAACTGCTCCTCGGTCGGCTCGGGCAGGAGGTCGCCCGCCAGTTGCTCGACCGTGAATTGGTCGAAGGACTTGTTTTCGTTCAGCGCGCGGATCACGTAATCCCGGTAGGCCCAAATGGTGCGCGGCGGATCGTCCGCGTAACCGGCGGAATCCGCGTAGCGGGCCTGGTCCAGCCAGACGCGCGCCCAATGTTCGCCGAAGGCCTGCTTGGCCAGGAGGCGGTCGACCAGGTTTTCGTACGCCCGGGGATCTTTGTCGGAAACAAACCGCTCCACTTCCGGGATGGTTGGCGGAAGGCCGGTCAGGTCGAGGGAAACGCGGCGGATCAGGGCCGGACGGTCGGCCTCCGGGGAAGGGCGCAGCTTTTCGCGCTGAAGCCGGGCGAGAATGAAATGGTCGATGCTGTTTTTGGCCCAGGATTTCTGCCGGACCGGCGGAAGCGGCGGCCGGGCGGGCGGGACGTGGGACCAATGGGCCTTGTAACCGGCGCCTTGCTTGATCCAATTCCGGATGAGGGCAATTTCGCTTTTGGAGACTTTTTTGCCGGACTCAGGAGGCGGCATCAGGTCGGCATGGTCGGACGTGGTGAGCCGCTTGAGCATATCGCTCTTGTCCGGGCGCCCCGGAGAAATGGCTTGGTAGCCGCCCAAGTCTGCCCGCGCGCCGTCTTCGGTGTCGAGCCGGAGGCGGGCCCCTTTTTTCCCGCCTTTGCGCTCCGCCTCGTCGGGGCCGTGGCAGGTGAAGCATTTGTCGGAAAGGATCGGCCGGATATCGCGGTTGAAATCAATGGGGGCGGCCGCGTGGCCCGGAAACGCCTGCAGGAGGATCAGGAACGCCGCCACGGCGGACGTTGGCCGATGGAAAGGCGCGCGGACGGCTGGCGAAAGGCTGCTGGTCACAGCTTAGGATATACGACGGACCGCGCGGGATGACAAGAAAGTCGCGCCAAGATTATTCATTGGGAATGGACCGGTGTTTTGGTAGGTTGGATCCATGAAAGCGTTACTGATGGCGCTGGCCGCGGCCGCGCTGCTGGCCGCCTGCGGCGAAAAGGCAAGCCCCCCCGGGAACAAGCTCCATGGCCAAAACAACTCGGGCGGGAATCCCATCACCGCGCCGGTCGATTACCTTGGGGCGGTCGGGAAGGCCAAGAAAACCGGCATCAAGGTGGTCGACATCGCCTCGGTCAAGCAAGCCATCCAGATGTTCCACGCGGAGGAGGACCGGTTTCCCAAGGACCTGAACGAGCTCATCACCAAGGGGTACATCACCGCCCTGCCCGCCCCGCCCTATCAAATGAAATATCAATACAACGCCGCGAACGGCGACGTGAAAATCGTGCCCATCCAATGAAAGTGGAACTTGCGTATGGACAGGGGCGGCTCGCCGTCGATTTTCCCGAGGGAACCACCGTCATTGAGCCCTCGCACACCCCCGGGCTGGCGGATGAGCGAGGCGCGGTCCTCGAGGCCCTGCGCTCGCCGATCGGGGCGAAGCCGCTGCGCGAATGGATCAAGCCGGCCGACCGCGTTTGCGTCGCCTTCACGGACATCACCCGCGCGACGCCCAATGAACGGATCATCCCATGGCTGCTCGACCACCTCGAAGGGCATCCGCGCGAAAACATCGTCCTGCTCAACCAACTGGGCACCCATCGCCCCAACACCCAGGCGGAGCTTGAAAAATTGCTGACGCCGGCGGTGGTGAGGAACTACCGGGTGGTCAACCATGAACCGGAGAACGACGGCGCCATGGTCCAGTTCGGGACGACCGGCGACGGCACGCCCGCGTTGATCAACCGCCACCTCGCGGAGGCGGATGTCCGGATCATCACCGGGTTCATCGAGCCGCATTTTTTCGCGGGTTTCAGCGGCGGCCCCAAGGGGATCATGCCCGGCTGCGCGGCCCTGAAAACGGTGATGAGCAACCATGGGGCCCGCAACATCGGCGACCCGAAGGCGGCGTTCGGGATCACGGAGGGCAACCCGATCTGGGAGGAAATCCGGACGATCGCCCTCCGGGTCGGCCCGAGCTTTTTGCTCAATGTCACCTTGAACGAACAGCGCGGGATCACCGGCGTGTTCGCGGGCGACCTGCTGGAGGCGCACAGGGCAGGCTTCGAATTTGTGCGCCGGGCCGCCATGCAAAAGGTGAAGGCGCCCTTTGAGGTGGTGGTCACGACCAACAGCGGATACCCGCTCGACATGAACCTGTACCAAGGGGTCAAGGGCATGAGCGCGGCCGCGCGGATCGTGCAGGAACGGGGGACGATCATCCTGGCGTGCGAATGCCGCGAGGGCGTGCCCGCGGGGAGCCCGCTCGACAAGCTGCTGCGCTCGGCGGGCAGCCCGGCGGAAATATTGACGATGCTCGCCACTCCCGGTTTTGTGCGGTCCGAACAATGGCAGGCCCAAATCCAGGCGCTCATCCAGCGCCGCGCCGAGGTGCTGGTTTATTCGTCGCTCCCGGACGAGGTGATCCGCGCCGCGCACCTGGAGCCTTGCCATGACATCGGCGCGGCCGTCCGCCAGCGGGCCGGCGCCTCCGGCCGGATCGCGGCCCTGCCCCAGGGTCCGCTGACAATTCCGTACCTGGCCTGACCGGCCCTTGGCGCGCAGTTTTATGGACGAGAGGGAAGCGCTGATCGCGTTGAACATGGTCCCGCACATCGGGCCGATCCGGCTGCGCAATTTGCTGGAGCGGTTCGGCTCCCCGCCCGCGATTCTCGCCGCCCCCAAAAGCCAGCTCCTGAACGTCCCCGGCATCGGCGAGGCCGGGGCGGAGGCCATCGTGACATGGGAAAAGACGGTCGACCTCGCGGGGGAATTGCAAAGCATCCAGGAGTTCGGCTGCCAGGTGGTCACGTGGCGGGACGAGGAATTTCCCCCGCTGCTCAAGCAGATTTATGATCCGCCGTTCCTGCTCTACGTCAAAGGCACGCTGACGGCCCGGGACAAGAACTCCGTGGCGATCGTCGGCTCGCGCATGACGACGCATTACGGGATCAATGTGGCGCGGAAGTTCGCGTATCAACTGGCCTACGTGGGCGTGACCGTGGTCAGCGGCGGGGCGCGGGGCATCGACACCGCGGCGCACCAAGGCGCGTTGAACGCCCGGGGCCGCACCATCGCCGTCCTGGGGACAGGCATCAATTTGGTCACGCCCGTGGAGAACGTGGCGTTGTTCGAGCGGATCGCGGGGAATGGCGCGATTGTCACGCAGTTCCCGTTCAACCGCCCGGCCGACAAACAGAGCTTCCCCATCCGGAACCGCATCGTCGCGGGCATGACGCTCGGCACGGTGGTGGTGGAGGCGAACCTGACCAGCGGCGCGTTGATCACGGCCAACTTCGCCAACGAGGCGGGGCGGCAGGTGTTCGCGGTGCCGGGGTCGATCGATTCCCCGCGCAGCAAAGGGTGCCATGACCTGATCAAAAAGGGCGCGAAGCTCTGCGAGGGGGCGGAGGACATTTTGTCGGAGTTTGAATACCTGTTTCCGCGCAGCAGCCGGCCGCCCGGGGCGAACGAAACCGGGGTGCTGCCAGCGCTCGACCTTTCGGAGACGGAACAGCTTGTTTACGAAAAATTGGGACACGAGGAGGTGTCCATCGACGACATTATCCAGCAGACTGCCTTGCCGGTGTCGGCGGTGTCGGTGGCCCTGCTGAGCCTGGAAATGAAACGCCTGGCCCGCCCATTGCCGGGAAGACGATACGTGAAACACCAATGAAATCCGCCCCCAAGGACCCCATCTTCAAACATGTTGGCATCGCCTTCGCCCTCGCGGTGGCCGGATATGTTCTGCTCTATTCGTGCGACTCCCGGCTCCGCACGCAAAAGGGGCCCTGGACCGTGGATTTTCAAACGACCACAAACCAGGAACCGCTGCTCGTCATCAATCAGCCCGCGCTGGGCAATGAGAAAGTCCGGATTTTGCTGGCGGTGGAAACCGCCCCCAACCGACAGGACGGGGTTCGGTTCGAGCATCCGGCTGCCCTCCCCACTCCCTATGGCCGCGTGCGCTTCCATGACCTCACCTATTTGCCCGGCACAATCACCCTGGACCTGTTTGGGCATGAGGTGGAGATGCTGCCGCGCGCGCTCTTTCTCAACACCCGGGAGGTCGCCTGGTCGAACCATTCCACGCATGTCCTGCTGGCCACGAACAAAATCCCCGGGCTGAAGGACCGCGACCGCAAGGGCCGGCGCTGACCGGCGCCAACTCGGATTGTCAACAGTGCTGGCCCGGGATAGCCTCGGCTCCATCATGAAAACATTTGCCACGGCGCTGCTGTTGTCCACGACGTTCTCGTTGTCGGCGGCGGAGGAGGGGTTCATTTCGCTGTTCGACGGGAAATCCCTGCGGGGATGGCATGTCAGCGCGCAAACCGGCCATAGCCGGGCCAGCAAAAACACGACGGGCGGCAGCTGGGTCGTGAAGGACGGCGCCATCGTCGGGTCGCAGGACATCCCCGGGAACGGCGGGATCGTGGTGACGGACGAGAAGTTCGGCGATTTCGAGGTGGCCCTGGAGATGAACAATGATTTCGGGCCGGACAGCGGGCTCTTCCTCCGCAGCACCGAGGATGGAAAGGCGTGGCAGGCGATGATCGATTACCACTCCGGCGGAAATTTGATGGGGATTTACGGGGAGGGCCTGGGCGGCAAGCCGCACCTGCGCAATTACAGCTTCAAGCAGAAAGTGACGGAGATCGACCCAAAGCCAACCGGCGAGCCGCGCACCCCGCTGGCTGTGCTCCCGGAGTCATGGCCGTTCTTTTGGCGGCATGGGATGTGGAATGAACTGCGGGCCCGGATTGAGCAGAATCCGCCGCGCATCACGACGTGGATCAACGGCGTGAAGATCATGGAGCACCAGGAGACCGAGAAGCGGCATCCAGACACGGGGGGCATCGCCCTGCAGGTGCATGGCGGGGGGAACCACACGAATGAGTTTGTCCGCTACCGGAACATCCGCGTGAAGAGGCTCGATTCCGCGCCGGCCAAATAAGGCCTTCAACGGCGCGGCGCGGCGGCGCGGGCCGGGATCGGAATGACGCCCAGGTCCAATTCGCGGGTGCCTTCCGGGATGGTGATCTCCGTGGCGAAGTTGGCGATCGTGGCCCGGCGGGAGCCCCGCAGCGCGGGATCGTCATTGAGGACACGGAGTTGGAGCCGGTACTGGCCGGGGGGCAGGTCGTTGATCCGGAAGGATCCGTCCTCCGCGATTTGGACATAGTACCGGCGCGACGCCATCAGGGCGGCAAGTCCTTCGGGGGTGGCGAAGTATTCGCGGGTTTTCGCCGCGAAGTCGGCCCGTTCGCGCTGGTAATTCTGTTCGGCCTCCTCGCGCGCGGACGGGCTGGCGCTCGCCGGGGCGGTGGCCCGGAGTTTCTCCAGCAAGGATTGCATGGCCGCGTCGCTGGGGCCCCGGTGGGGCAGGATGTTTTCCATTGTTTGCGGGGAGCTCGCCCAGGAAACGGGGCCTTCATATCCCGTGATCTTGAACTGGCCCACGACCACCCTGCCCTCCCCTCCCAAGGTGATCGGGAGTGTTTCTCCGGGCTTGGGGACCACCCGCTGGCTTTGGGTCAAGGCCACCAAGCCGGGGGCGCCGTCGGCGATCTCCGGCGAGTGGGAGAGTTCAAGCATGATGGGGGGGACCCGGTCGAACGTGAAGGCGCCGTCGGCGTCGGTGCGGGCGGCCAGCAGCAGGCTGAACGCGGGCATTTCACGCGGAAACCATTGGTAGGGCGGCGGCGCGGAGACCAGTCGGATCGGTTCATGGGCGCCCGGGCTGGAGCCGACGCGGAGTTTGCCGGAGATCCGGGCCCACGGAACGAGGCGGATTTCCTTGGTTTTGGGGAGGTCCGTGAGTTTGACGTGGGCGAACCCCGCGTCGTCCAAAACGGCGACGGAGATCGCCCCCGGATGCGGGGAAAAGGCGAAATGGCCACGGGCGTCGGTGGTGGCGACGCGGAGGTTTTTGTTCGCCGGATCGGCGAGCTGGATCGGCGGGCCGTTGGCGTAAATGCCATTGACGAGGTCGGTCAAATACACCTCGACCCCCCCGGCGGGCATGCCGTCGGTGCGGAGGACGACGCCTTCGGTTCGGTCACCACGCTGGAGCAGGATGGTGAGGTTGGTGTCGGAGTGGATCGGGCCGGATATCCAGGGAAGGTGGTTCTCGGATTCGATGACCAAGGCGGACGGCGTCCGGGCCGCGGGAAGATGGGTGGTGAACGCGCTGTTGGTGATGGATTCGCGGCGGGTGGAGAACCAATCGAACACGGCGGCGGCGTTGTAGCGGCCTTCGGTGAGGTCGAATTTCTCGACCGGAACGCGGTTGGCGGAATCGGCGACGGTGGCGGTGACTTGGTGCGTGTTGGGCGCGGGGGCGGATCGCTCGGCCCCGCGCAGGGGCTCCTCCCGCTGGGCTTCGGCGTTGATTTGGAGTGGGGCGAGCCTGGGGCCCGGCTCGAACTGGAGCAGGAGGTCCGGCTTGTCGGCGGCCACTCGGCCCACCAGATGGTCCGGCGCGGCGGGGGCCAGGCTCCCGTTCCGGGCTGTGAGCCGGTGCCCGGGGATTTCAACGCGCACGGTGATGATTTCGCCGGGGACTCCGCTGAACTGGAATCGGCCCCCGGCGTCGGTTTGGGTTTCCTGCTGGTCCCGGGGACCATTGCGGCCAAGGACAACCTGGCGGCCGCCGGCGCTCGTTCCGGCGGGGAGGTCCAGCCGGCCTTGGACGGTGAAGGCGGGCTCGATCGGCAAATCGCCCAAGTCCAGCGTCGAGCGGTCCGCGCCCACGGTGACCGGGCGGGCGGAAAGGGCGGCGCCCGGGCCAAGGGACGCCATTTCGGCGGCGAGAAGGCAACGCCGTTTGGGCGGGACATTCCGGATGCGGAACCGCCCCATTTCGTCGGTGGCGGCGGTGAGGTGCAGCGCGAAAATGCCCGGGCTCTGGTCGGGGTCGGAAAGCGCGACGACCGCGCCCACGATCGGCTGGCCATTCCGCACGAGGCGGCCCGTCACTTCCGCGCCGTCCAAAAGCTTGAGCTCGTGCGGGGGGCCGCCGGGGGTCAGGTCCGGAAAAACGCCCTTGGCCTGCCCGGGCGCCTCGACGGTGACAGTCAGCGCCAGGAACGGGTCGCGCCCAAGGATCGTGAACCCGCCCTCAGGGCCGGTTCGCGCCGAGGGGGTGATGTCGTCATTGCCCACGTAACGGACCCCGGTCGCGCGCTTGACCGCGTGCGTTTGAACAAGCGCGTCGGCGATGGGTTCCCCTCGGGCGTCGATCACCCGGCCCCGGACCTGCCCCAAGAAAGCCGCGGCGGCGGGCTGCGAGGGCGCCGACGGCGCAAGCCCGGCGACCAAAGCGCAGAACCACAGGATGGCGGATCGGATGAACATCTCGGCAAAGAACCGTTCGCCCAAATCGCCCCCTTGGCAAGCTCCCCCTGAACCCCTCATCACTCATCCTTCCCCGTTGACCGCCCCGCCCAACCGCGGGTAGTTTCCTCCCATGCGCCCGTCCAACCCCCACGTGCACTCCGGGCGCCACGCATTCGCCCATTTCCATCCGCGCGTCCGCGAGGGCCTCAATGTCTTCAGCCGCCGCAGCATGCTCAAAGCCAGCCTCGCCGGCCTTGCTGGCCTCACGGCCCCGAACCTGTTGCGCGCCCGCGCCGACGCCGCCGCCAACGGCAAATCCATCCGCGGCAACAAGTCGGTCATCCTCCTCTGGATGACCGGCGGCCCCAGCCACATCGACACGTGGGACGTGAAACCCAACGCCCCCTCCGAAATCCGCGGCCCATTCAAGGACATCCCCACCAAAATCCCCGGCGTCCACATCTGCGAGCATCTCCCCAAACAGGCCGCCATGCTCGACAAGTTCACGGTCATCCGCTCCGTGGACGCCCGCCAAAGCAACCACGAGCCCAACCAGGTTTTCCAGACCGGCAATCTCGAGGCCGAACCCCGCCTCAACCCCAAGGGCCATCTCTACCCCGCCATCGGCGCCGTCGCCGCGAAATGGCGCGGCGCCAATCAACCCGGATTGCCCCCCTACGTCGTGTTGAATCTCAAGGACAAATCCCATGTCGCCGCCGGCGGTTATCTCGGCAACGCCTTCGACCCCTTCCGCGGCGACAACGCCACCAAGCTCTTCACCCTCCCCGCCGGGTTGACCCTGGACCGACTCCAATCCCGCCGCGCGCTGCTCGGTCAAATGGACACCCTCCGCCGCGAGGTCGACGCCTCCGGGACCATCGCCGCCCTGGACCGCTTCGGCCAGCAAGCCTACGACATCGTCGCCGGCCAGCGCGCCCTCACCGCCTTCGACCTTTCCCAAGAGCCCCAAAAAATCCGCGACCGCTACGGCGCCCACGATTGGTGCCGGCAAGCCCTCCTCGCCCGCCGCCTCGTCGAAGCCGGCGTCAGCTTCGTCACCATCGACCTCAGCAACCACTCCGCCTCCGGCACCTGGGACACCCACGGCGACAACATCCCCCCCTACGGCGGCATTTGGAATGGCCTCCGCCCCCTCCTCCCCATTTTCGACCACCTCATCACCACCCTCGTCGCCGACCTTGAGGAACACGGCCTCCTCGACGACGTCCTCGTCCTGGCCATGGGCGAATTCGGCCGCACCCCAAAGATCGGCACCCAAGACAGCACGGATGGCCGCGACCACTGGCCCGCCGTCATGTCCATGAGCGTCGCTGGCGGCGGCTTCCGGCATGGCCAGGTCATCGGCGCCTCCGAACGCGATGGGGGCGCCATCAAAGAACGCCCCGTCACCCCCGGCGACCTCGCCGCCACCATCTACCATCACCTCGGCGTCCCCCTCGACCAAACCTACCTCGACCACCAAGGCCGCCCCCGCTTCATCATCGAAAACGGCGCCCCCATCCAAGAACTCATCTAACCCCTCCCCATCCTCCACAGCCTCATCCCCTCACCCCTCACCCTTCATCCTGGGTGTGCTTCGAATTGACGGACGGAGAATTGGGCGAACAATGAACCATCCCGCCACACCGCGCCATGCCCCAATCACTCTCCTTCCTCCTCATCCACCTCGTCTTCGGGCGGTGTGGGTTCGGGCCGTTGGCCTTGGTTCATCTCCGATCCGCCCGTCCACGCCGCTGGCCCTGTCATTCCGCCTTCTTCCCCCGCGCCAACGGCGCACCGCCATACCAGCCTGGGGCATCGCCCCAGGATCACCGCCCCAAACCGCATGAGGGCTGAAAGCCCGATCCATCCCGCCACACCACGCCATGCCCCAATCACTCTCCTTCCTCCTCATCCACCTCGTTTTCAGCGTCAAGGACCGCGCCCCACTCCTCGATCCGGCGGTGCGCCCCGCCCTTCACGCTTACCTGGCCACGGTCGCCCGCAACGCCGATTGCGAATGTTTCCGTGCGGGCGGCGTCGCGGACCATGTCCACCTCGCCATCCGCCTTGGCCGCACCGTCACCACCGCCAAACTCATCGAGGAACTGAAAACATCGTCCTCCAAATGGCTCAAAACCCAATCACCCGCGTTGGCCTCCTTTGCGTGGCAACGCGGCTACGGCGCTTTTTCTCTTCGCCGCCATGTCCGGCAACCTCTGACCCATTCGCCAAATAAACTCCCGATCCGCCACTTTCCGCGGGCCAATCGACGTTCGGCTTCATCGCTCGCGGGACAGTCGTGCGGGCTTGGCGCCAATTTGCTCCGACCGGGGGCCAATGCCCCCGGACCCGAACCCTCCCTTTCCCCACCCCAGGACTCAGCGCCAACCTTCCCTTACCGTTGCACAACAAGGCGCTAAGCCGCCCACTCCGCGCACAGCAATTCCGCCTGCATGAGAACCGTCTTCACCGCTTCTTCCTGCAAGTCCGGCGGGTACCCATGTTTGTTGAGAATGCGTTTGACCATGACTTTGATTTTGGCGCGGGCGCTTTCGCGGAGTGTCCAATCAATGGTGACGCTCTTCCTCACTTGGGTGATCAGCTCCGCCGCGATCAGCTTCAGTTTGTCGTCGCCCATCGCCTGCACGGCGCTGTCGTTGGAGGCCAGGGCATCGTAGAAGGCGATCTCGTCATCCGTCAGCCCCATTTCCTCACCGCGCTTCGTGGCGGCGTCGAGGTCCTTGGCGAGTTTGATCAGCTCTTCGATGACCTGCATCGTCGAGATGGCGCGGTTGTGGTACGCGTTGAGCGTCTTCTTGAGCTTCTCGCTGAAAATCTGGCTCTGCACGAGGTTGCGCTTGGAGCGGACCTTGAGTTCGTCCTTGAGCAGCTTCTCCAGCAGCTCGGCGGCGACGTTCTTGTGCTTCAGGCCGCGCACCTCCGCGAGGAAGCGTTCGTCAAGGATGCCGATGTCGGGCTGTTTCAAACCAGCGGCGGTGAAAACATCGATGACCTGGCCTTCCGTGGTGATGGCGCTGGAAACTAGCTGGCGGATGGCGGCGTCGATTTGTTCCGGCGTTTTCCGGGTGTTGGTGGCCTGCTTGCTGAGCGCGGCCTGGATGGCCTGGAAGTAGCTCACGGCATCGCGGAGCTTGGTCGCTTCATCGGTCGCGGCGCAGAGGGCGAATGCGCGGGAGAGTTCGGTCACCACCTGCACGAATCGTTTCTTCCCGTTCTCCTGCTCAAGGACATGCTCCTGGCCGGCGGGGATGAGCGCGAGGCGCTCCGTCGGTTTTCCGGTCGTCCATTTGCTCCAGCCAAACCCGTGCATCATGTCGCTGGCGACGCCGTGCTTCTCCAGCATCACGGCGATGGCCTGCTTGATGTCGAAGGTCGGATTGCCCTGGCCACCGCTTTCCGTGTAAGTGGCGAGCGCCCGCTTGAGTTGATCGGCAAGGCCAAGGTAGTCCACCACCAAGCCACCCAGCTTTTCGCGGAAAACCCGGTTTACCCGCGCGATGGCCTGCATGAGCCCGTGCCCCTGCATCGGTTTGTCCGCATACATCGTGTGCAGGCAGGGCGCGTCGAAGCCGGTCAGCCACATGTCGCGCACAATCACGATGCGGAACGGGTCGGCGCTGTCCTTGAACCGGTTCGCCAAAGTCCGGCGTTTCTCCTTATTCCGGATGTGCGGCTGCCAATCGGGTCCATCGTCGGCGCTGCCCGTCATCACCACCTTCACCACGCAATTCTTGCCCTTCTCCGCTTCTCCGTCGTCATCCTTCGCGCTGGCCCAATCCGGGCGCAACGCAATCAGCCCATTGTAAAGGTCCACACAGATGCGGCGGCTCATGCAAACGATCATCGCCTTCCCCTCCTTCGCCTCCACCCGCTTTTCAAAATGCGTCACCAAATCCGCCGCTATCAGCGCGATCCGCTTTGGATCTCCCACCAGCGCCTCCAGCGCCGCCCACTTGGTTTTAAGCTTCTCCTTCTTGGTCAGCTCCTCGCCCTCGGTGATCTCCTCGAACTCCTCGTCCAGCCTCGGCAGCGCCGCCGCGTTCAATCTCAGCTTCGAAATCCGGCTCTCGTAATAAATCGGCACCGTGGCCCTGTCGGCAACCGCGCGCTGGATGTCATAGATGCTGATGTAATCGCCAAAGACCGCCCGCGTGTTGGCGTCGGTTTTCTCGATCGGCGTCCCGGTGAAGCCAATGAACGAAGCGTTTGGCAGCGCGTCCCGGAGGTTGCTCGCGAAACCGTAGGACATCTCGCCCGTCTTCTCGTTCACTTTGCCCCCGAAACCATACTGGCTGCGGTGCGCCTCATCCGCGATCACCACGATGTTTTGGCGCGCGCTCAACTCCGGCATCGCCCCCGTCCCACGTAGCCTTGGCGGGGTCGGATCGCCCTTTTCCGGCATGAACTTGTGAATGGTGGTGAACACCACGCCGCCGCTCGCCCGGTTCAACATTTCCCGCAAATGCTCGCGCCCACCCGCCTGCACGGGCATTTGCCCAAGGATTTCATGGCAACGCTGGAACTGGCCGAAGAGCTGGTCGTCCAGGTCGTTGCGGTCGGTCAACACCACCAGCGTTGGGTTCTTCATCGCCGGATGTCGCACCACCCGCGCCGCATAAAACAGCATGGAATAACTTTTCCCGCTCCCCTGCGTGTGCCAAACCACGCCGGCCCGGCGATCGCCCGACTTGCCGCCACGCATCCGACCGGCCCAATACCCGCCCGGCTCCTCGCGCAATACGCCGCACCGGATGTTGCGCGACGGGGTGCCGGTCGAGTACATTCAAAAAGAACCCTCACCCCAGCCCTCTCCCAAGGGGAGAGGGAGCGACGTGCACTATCGCGGAGGATTTGATTTTGCTGGATTGAAGCAGAAGGCACGGGAACTCCGAGCCAAGCAGTCGGAAGCAGAAGCGTTCCTTTGGGAGTTGCTGCGGGATCGTCAGCTTGGAGACGCGAAGTTCCGAAGAAACCATCAGTTTGGCGACTACATCTGCGACTTTTACTGCCACGAGGCCAAGCTGGTCATCGAATGCGATGGAGAAGTCCATAACAGTCCTGAGAGCCAAGCGCATGACCGGAAGCGTGATGGCTACATGAAGTCGCAGGGCCTCACGGTGCTGAGGTATCCGAATGCGCGGGTTCTCAAGGACACGGATGCGGTTTTAGAGGAGGTCGCCGCTCATCTCCCCTCTTCCCCTGGGAGAGGGGCCGGGGGTGAG
>CAZSXX010000007.1:27532-28679 GCA_964611245.1 uncultured Verrucomicrobiota bacterium
CCACTCCGACGATGGGGCATCGTCAAGTTGGTGGATTTCGGCGATGCGCGGGCGAACGACTGGCTGGCGGTGAACCAGTTCACGGTGATCGAGGGGCAGCACAACCGGCGGCCGGACATCGTGGTGTTCGTCAACGGATTGCCGTTGGGTTTGATTGAGTTGAAGAATGCGGCGGATGAGGACACGACCATCTGGAGCGCCTACAAGCAGGTGCAAACCTACAAGGCGGAGATTGCCTCGCTGCTGCATTACAACGCCGTGCTGGTGGTGAGCGATGGCTTGCAGGCGCGCATCGGATCGCTGACGGCGAACCAGGAGTGGTTCAAGGTATGGCGAACGATTGGCGGGCAGCGTGACGCCGCGCCCGGTTCGTTGGAATTGGAGACGCTCATCCGGGGAGTCTTTGAGCGGCAGCGGTTTCTAGACTTGGTGCACCATTTCATCGTCTTCGAAGAAGACCCGGACTCGGGCGCGCTGCACAAGATCATCGCGGGCTACCATCAGTTCCACGCGGTGAACGCGGCGGTGGAGGAAACGGTGCGGGCCAGCGGCATGAGCGAAAAGGCGCGGTTCGTCTGCGTGAGCGAAGGCGTCCCCACCCGCAGAACTTTTCTCAATCCCTCCTCCCGCGCCTCCTCGGGAATGGCCGGGTTCAACCGCCGGATCGCTTCGCGCAAACGCCCCACCAGCGCCACCTCGCCAAACGAGTCCCGCTCCGCCGCCGGTTCGCCGGGCGCGATATGCGGCCCGTGCCCGACCGCGTAGCCCAGCTCCCCGAACCATTCGAGGGCGGCGCCTTCGACGATGGATTCGTTCAGGCTCATGGCGGCAGAACAGGCAGGCAAAACGCCGGACTTGACCACCGGCGTTTGTGTGCCGATAGTTCTATCAGCTCATCAACCATGTGTTGAAGGAGTAACGAGGCCGTTCCGCAAGGGGCGGCCTCAGCTTTTTTGTGCGGCCCAGTAGGCATGGTGTTCCTTTCGGTATTTCTCCCGCTGGTGCGGACGTTCCACATTATACTGCGTCCACGGCAGCACATAGGTCGGCCGAGCGCGTGGCAGAGGTTCTCCGCGAGCCGGCGCCGCTTCGCGCGTCTCGCCGCCCACTCGACCGTCCCGCCGAGGTCGGCGGCAGGGCGGACGAT
>CAZSXX010000008.1:0-20523 GCA_964611245.1 uncultured Verrucomicrobiota bacterium
CGGGGGGAGTGTCGGCCAGCCCGGCCAAAATCGCGGGCGGCGCCAGCGCCGGCGTGGTCATTTTGACGGCGACGGAGGACGCCCCGGCATGGACCGGTCCGATCCAAATTGTCGGCAAGGCCAAGATTGGCGACAAAGAGCTGGCCCGGAACGCGCGGAGCGCCGCGCTGGCGTGGAACATCGGCGATTACTCGAACGAGGCGGTGCCCGGATTGTTGACGCAGGAATTGGCCCTGGCCGTCAGCGGCGAGGAACTGGCGCCCCTGGCGATCCGCCCAGCCAGCGAAAAGCCGGTTGAGGCGGTGGCCGGGACGAAGGTGAACGTGCCGCTGTCCATCCTGCGGCGCCAGGAATTCAACGGCGCGCTGAAATTCAAGGCCCTGATCGAGCCGCCCAAGGAGTTTGAAGTGGACGGCAAAGCCACCAACGCCGTGTTTGAGGTGGACCTTGGGCAGGCCAAGCTGGCGCCGGGGCTGCATTCCATTCCCATTTATGCGTCCTCCCCGGGCCGGTACAGACGCGTGACGATGGCGGAGGCCAAGGGGATCGAGGAGGAAATCAAGAAGCTGAAAGAGAGCCTTGCCGCGCTGACGGAGGCCCCGAAAAAAGAGGCGGCAAACAGCCAGATCAAAGCGCTGGAGGCCCGCCTGGCCTACAAGGACCTGTCGGCGACGGTGTACACCACCGCTCCGCTGCTGGTCAACCCCGCGCCCCAGAAGGTTCCTTGAAAGGCAGGGGGAACTTCGTTAGAACAAGCGCGCCTGTGAACGCCACGCAAATCCACGAACCGCCCAAACTGTATGTGACCGTGGACCGGATCGTTTACCAGCCCCAGGCGCCCACGCCGGGGGACCGGCCATTTTGCTTCGTCTATTTCATCACCATCCACAACGACACCGAGCACTCCGTGACAATCAAGGGCCGCAAATGGGTGGTGACCAATGCGGAGGGGGAGATCACGGCGGTGGAGGGCGAGGGAGTGGTGGGGGAGACGCCGGAAATTCCGCCGGGGGGCTCATTCAGCTACAACAGCTTTCATTTGCTCAACACCCCGCGGGCCGTCGCGCAGGGCAGCTATTTGGGCATTGATGGAACCGGGCGGACCGTGCTGACCCGCATCCCGAAATTTGAAATGGCCGCGCCCACGCCACTGGCCTGATCAACCAGCGGCCGGGCGGTCCAGCAAGGCCTGGATTTTTTCGAGCAGGCGCGGCAATTCAATCGGTTTGGTGTCGTAATCATCGCACCCGGCGTCGCGCGCCTTCTGCTCATCCCCGGCCATGGCGTGGGCCGTGAGGGCGATGACCGGGATTTGCGCGGTGGTGGGGTCGCCTTTGAGCTTTTGCGTCGCGGTCCAGCCGTCTAGCACGGGCAGGCTCATGTCCATCAGGATCAGGTCCGGTTTCTCGGAGGTGGCCATCTGAACCCCCTGCCCTCCGTCGAAGGCCATCACCACTTGGAACCCTTTGCGTTCGAGCCGGCGCGAAAGCATGTCGCGGTTCATTTCGTTGTCCTCGACCAGAAGAATTTTTGCCATGCGATCTCCCGAAGATTTGGTTGCCGTCGAACGTAGCAACTGAGCGGGCCGGGTCAAAGGTTTTCCAAAGCCAAAAGGGGGGCGGCGGACACCGTTCGGTCAATATTCGCACTTGAGCTCCATCACTTGGCCGCACCCGCATTGAATGCGGATATGGGTGATGGTCTCTCCTTGGCGCTCGATCGTGATCTTGGGGTCGCCATGCGGAGGCTCCGGGACATGCACGGGGGGCGCCTCGGGAGGGGCCGGTGCGGTCTCCGGCTGGATGGCCTCCGGCGCGGGCGCCGCCGGGCAGGTCGGTTGAAAGGGAGTCGAACTGTGGGCCACAGGCTTGAGGCGGACGACGCTGGAGGCTTCCGGGGGCTCGGCCAACCCAGGCATCATCGGGACAAACGGCAGGGTCATAGCTCGTTCTTGCGGCCGCTGATTTTAAGGAGGACCGCCACGCGGCGGTTCAGGGGATCCGCCGTTTCCTTGCCGATGATGGGCTGCGTGTCGGCGTAGCCGGCGACCTTCCGGATTTGGGTGCGGCTCACTCCATGCTCGATCATTTTGCGGCGGGTGGCGTTGGCCCGTTCGGTGGTGATCTCCCATTCGCCATAGGAGGCGGTCTTTGGGTTCTGGTTTGACTCAGTGTGGCCCTCCAGCTCGACCCGGAAGCTGTTCGTGTAACGGGCGACCTGCCAGGCCAGGGTGGAGACGACCCATTTCCCGAACTCAGTGAACTCGGGGGAATCCGTCTTGAAAACAGGCTGCTGCGCCTTGTCAAAAATGCTGATGCGCACCCCGTCGGGAATCGGCTCAAATTTGACCGGCTCGTTGGCGTCGTTGACCTGGAGGGATTTGACCAGCTCCTCGGCCAATTTGCGGAGCATGTTCAATTCGACGGCGGAGGCGGAGTCAAAATTGCCGTTGGTGTTCTTGACCGCCTGGGTGTCCTTGTTCGGAACGATGCCGGTGGACTCCTTGGTCACGCTGGCGAAAGGATTCTTGAAGGACCGCTCGACGGCCTCCTTGATCTTCTCGTCCTGGGACGTGAGCCACAACACGAGGAACAGGGCCATCATCGCGGTCACAAAATCCGCGTAGGCGACCTTCCATGCGCCGCCGTGCGCGGCGTGTCGATTTTTTTTGGCCATACAACGCTAAGCCTTCGAGCCGGAGCCAATTGATTTCAGCATGGACTCCAGGTCGTCCGCGGTCGGCTTGACTTCGCTGGAAAGCCCGCGCCGGGCGACCTCGACCGCCATCACCGGCGCCATCCCGTTGGCGAATCCGATGACGGACGTGGCGATGCAGCGGGAATACGCCATCTCCGAGCTGCCGACAAATTCCATGTTGACGCAAAGGGGGTTCAAGAAACCGTAGGAAATCAAAATGCCGAGGAACGTTCCGACCAAGGCGGCGGCGACATGGTGGCCGATCTCCTCAATCGGGCCGGAAATGGAACCCATGGTGACGACAATGCCGAGGACGGCGGCGACGATGCCGAAGCCGGGCATGGCGTCCGCCGTTTTGGTGAGGACGCTGATGGGCTTGTGGTGCTCGTCGTCGATGGCGTCAAGCTCGGTTTCCAGCAGCATCTTCAACTGGTCCGGCTTGACCTTGCCGTCGATGATCGGGCGCAAGCCTCCGCAGAGCAGGCCGACGGCGTGGTGGTTGGAAAGGAAGCCGGGATACTTGGTGAAAATGGAGCTGGTCTCCGGGTTCATGACATGCTCCTCCAGGGCGACCATGCCGTTGCGGCGTCCCAGCATGAACAATTCATAGAGGGCCTTGAACAAATCTTCGTAGGTTTGCTTGCCGTAGGGCGTGCCTTTGAGCGTGCCGAGGGCCTGCTTGCACATGTCGATGAGGACTTTCTTGGGCGACATGATGATGAGCGCCCCAAAGGCGGAACCGCAAATGACGACAAACTCCGCTGGCTGCACGAGCGTGAGCATGTTGCCCCCGGCCATGGCGAAACCGCCCAGCACGGAGGCGGTCACGATGATTGCGCCGATGATTACGATCATTGCGTATGCAGGTTAAAGGGACGGGGCCTCGTGTTGCTTGAGGAAGGACTTCAGCGAGAGGATCGCCTGCGCGTGGATCTGGCAGATGCGCGATTCGGTCACGCCGAAAACCTCCGCGATTTCGCGCAGGCGCAGGTCTTCAAAGTAATAAAGGGCCAGGACCTTGCGCTGCATCTCCGGGAGCTGGTCCAACCGCTCGGCGATCACCCGGGCCAACTCGCGCCGCGAGGCGGTCTCGACCGGGTTCTCCTGGCTGTGGTCGGCGACGCTCTCATAGCGGCTGGTCTCGCCCTCCTCGTCGGCGCACGGGGCGGAGTCCAGGCAAACGAACGTGGCGGGTCGAATCTCTGTGAGAAGCTCTTCATATTGGGGAAGGGTCACATCGAGGGCTTTGGCCATCTCCGCGTTGGTGGGGATGCGTCCGTTGATCTGCTCCAGCCGCTGCATGACCGTCTGCACCTTGCGCGCTTTGTCGTGCACGGACCGGGGCACCCAGTCCAGCCGACGCAGCTCGTCATAGACGGCGCCGCGGATGCGGACGCGGGCGTAACTCTCGAAGGAGCTTCCGCCCTCCGGGTCGAAATTGCGGACCGCGTTCAGCAGGCCGACCAGGCCGCTGCTGTACAGGTCTTCGATGTCCACGTGGGGCGGAAGGCTCATGGCGAGCCGGCCGACCACGGTCTTGACCAACGGGAGGTACTCCTCGACTAACTCCGCCTCGGCGGCGTTGCCGGGGCGGACGCGGCGGTAGCGTTTGGAAAAATCACGCGCTTTGTTGATGCGCGGGTTTTCCACAGGTGCGACGCAGGTGCTCATGGATTTCCTTATCTAGTTTTTTCGGCGCGTTGATTTTCCAGCGCGTCGGCCACGGCCAATTTCTCCCGGGTGACCTCGGCGAGGCCGTTGATCCAGGCTTGGCCCCACCAGCGCAGCAAAAAGCCGGCGATTACCGCCGCGACGCTCGCGCGCCAGAGGATGGAGGGCCAGGGACTGTTTTGGGCCACGCCCGTTCCGGTCCCGATCAGGAACCCGAGCAAGCAACCCATTAACATCAGTTTTTTCATTGGCTGTGAATCCGACAGAAAGTGGCATAGCAGGAGGTTTGCCAGCGTTTAAAATGACTCCCTTAAGCGCTGGATTTCCTTCATTTGGAAGGAATTACACGCGAAACTATTTTTTCGAGTGATGCGCTGGCGAGCTCACCGGGAACATTTTGCCCGGCGCCCAGCGCGGCCAAGGGAACCTTTGTGCCGAAGCAAAAATTGAGCAGCTTGCCCCAGCGCTGTTCCTCGTCCAGGTGCGTGAAAATCAAATCGGCGAGCGGCAGCGCGCTGAAGGCCCGCACCTGCTGCTGCAGCGTGCCAGTTTCATACGCGGCGTTCAGCGTCAAATGGACCTGCGCCCCCGGGAACGCGGCGATCTGGCGGGCCAATGCCGCCAGGCCTTCCGCGTCCGTGGGGGAAACCCCCGGCAGGTCAATGAACACCGTCTCCCCCGGATACAGTTCACTCGCGTCCACACAGCAGCGGTCCACCGCCACGTTGAGGATTTCGCAATAAACGCTGAGGGATTCGGCCGTGTTGGCGCGCGCGCCATCCAACCGCAGCACCCGGGCCCGGGAATTCTCGATCAGGACCCCCTGGGCCAGCCGCTTGCTCAGGACGGTGGTTTTCCCCGTTCCCGGCGGGCCGACAAAAATGTGAACGCTGGCGGCGTCCAACTTGGGCGCGCTGTGGGAGGCGGCCCCCCCCTGCCCCAGCCGCAATATGGCCGAACGCGCCAGGTCAAATTCCTTGGCCAACGACTCCGGCGGGCGGGCGCCATGCTCGTCCACAATCCCGTCGACGATGCGCTGGACCAGCCGGGGCAGCACGCCGGTCTGCTCAAGAAACGCGCCGACCTTCCATCCGTCATAGCCGTGGCGCGTGGGCGCGGGGGGCTCCACTGGCGCGGGCATTCGCGCGGGGGCCGCTGCATAGGCGGGTGTGGGCGCTCGTGCGGGCGCGGCCAGGGGGAGCTGCTGCTTCAAGTCCGCGATCTCGCGGCGCAGTTCGGTGAGCGCCTGCAGCGGATCCGCCGCCGGTTCGGGCGTCTCCGGAAGGTGGGCGAGGACCTCGATTTTCGGCTTTTGCCAAATGCGCTGGAGGCCATCCGGCTTGAGCTGGCGCACGTTGAGGACCACCGCCTCCGGCCCGAGCTGGCGGCGTATCTGCGCCACAGCGGCGGGGGCGGAATCGGCGATGAAAGAATAAATCTTCACCTCGGCGCGTTAATCAAAGCTCGGGATGACCGCGGCGGCCTGTATTTCCACCCGGGGCGGAATCTCCGAGTAGGAAAGCACGGACAAGTCCGAGAACGTGCTTTCGAAAAAGCGGCGGAAGGCCAGGCGGAGCTGCGGCGCGCACAGGACCAACGGCTGGTGGCCCACGGCGAGCATGTGCTGGATGTGTTTGGAAAGGGAGTTGACCACGTGCTGGGCCAGCTTGGGCTCGAGCATCAGGGCGATTTCGCTCTGGGTCTGGCGCACGCCGTGGGAAAGCTGCTGTTCGAGCCTGGGATCGAGCGTGATGGCGCGCACCGAGCCATGTTCATTCTGGAAGGGCTTGGCGAGCTGCGGCCCGAGCGCCCGGCGGGCGTACTCGGAGAGCTCGTCCGGATTCTTGGTCGCTTGGGCGAAATCGCCGACCTTCTCCAGGATGCCCGCGAGGTTGCGGATGGAAATGCCCTCCGCCAGAAGGTTCTGCAGCACGCGCTGGACTTGCCCCACGGTGAGAAGGTTGGGGATCAATTCATTGACCACCGTGGGGTGGGTGGTTTTGAGGTTGTCGAGCAGGTTTTGCACGTCCTGGCGCGTGAGGATTTCGTGGCAGTGCCGCTTGACGATCTCCGAAAGGTGCGTGACGAGCACGGAGGCGGCGTCGACCACCGTGAAGCCGTTGGCCTCGGCGTTCTTGCGCTCCATGTCGGTGATCCACGTCGCGGGCAGTTGGAAGACAGGCTCGACGGTGGGGATGCCCTTGAGGACGGCCCGGCTGTTGGTCGCGTTCATGGCCAGCCAGTAGCCCGGCATCAAGCTGCCCTGCGCGACGGGGTTGCCCTTGAGCAGGAAACGGTATTCATTGCCGCCGATCTGCAAATTGTCGCGCAGCCGGATGGGCGGCACGATCAGCCCCATCTCCTGGGCGAAGGTTTTGCGCACGCCGGTCACACGCTCGAGCAGGTCGCCGCCCTTGCGCACATCGGCGAGGCTGACCACGCCGTAGCCCAGCTCGATCTGCATGGAATCGACGTTGAGCAGTGTCTCAAGTTTCTCCGGCTCCTTGGGCGCCCCGGGAGCGCCGGGCGCGGCCGCGCCCGCTTTCTTGTCGGTCCCGGCGAACGGGCTGGCGGTGGCCGCGGTTTTGCGGAGGGTGCGCGCGAGATATCCGGCCCCAAGGCCCAGGATCAGGAACGGGAACATCGGCAGCCCGGGCACAAACGCCATGAAGCCCAGCATCGCGGCCAGGATGGCCAGGGCGCGGGGATAAAAGGTCATCTGCTTGATCAGCTCCTCGCTCAGCTTCTTGTTCGAGGCGGCGCGCGTCACGAGCATGCCCGCGGCGACGGAGGTGATCAGCGCCGGGACCTGCGAGACCAAGCCGTCGCCGATGGAAAGCAGGGTGAACCGCTCGAGCGACTCGCCGACGGTCATGCCCCGTTGCATGACGCCAATGCCGAACCCGCCAATGATGTTGATGACGGTGATCAGCACGGCGGCGATGGCGTCGCCCCGCACAAACTTGCTGGCGCCGTCCATCGCGCCGTAGAAGTCGGCCTCCTGCTCGACCTTGCGCCGGCGGGTGCGGGCCTGTTCGTCGGTGATGACCCCCGCGCTCAACTCGGCGTCGATCGCCATCTGCTTGCCGGGCATGGCGTCCAACGTGAACCGGGCGGCGACTTCCGCGATGCGCCCGGCGCCCTTGGTGATGACGATGAAGTTGATGAGGACGAGGATGGAGAAGACCACCAAGCCGACGACGTAGTTGCCGCGCACGACGAAATTCCCGAAGGCCTCGATCAGGTGCCCGGCATAGCCATCGAGCAAAATGAGGCGGGTGCTGCCGACGTTCAACGCCAGGCGGAACAGCGTCACAAACAAGAGCAGCGTGGGAAAGCTGGTGAAATCGGCGGGCTCCTCGACGTACAGGATGATGAGCAGGATCAGCAGGGACAGGGCGATGCTCAAGGCGAGGAACAGGTCCAGGACGAACGGCGGGATCGGCAGGATCAGGACCAGGATGGTCGCGAACACGCCCATCACCAGCCACAGGTCGCCCTGGCTCAGGAATCCTTTTATTTTGTTCTGAACTTTAGCCATCTTTCATCCGGCGGTCCTAGCCCTGGTTGGCCTGCGCGTAATATCGATACCGATTCACGCGATAGACGTACGCAAGGATTTCCGCCACCGCGGCGTAGAGCTGAGCAGGAACCTCGCCACCCACTTTTCCATACTTGAACATCATCCGCGCCAAGGGCTTGTTTTCGATGATCGGCACCTGGTGTTTGCCCGCGATTTCACGGATTTTCAGGGCGTTCAGGCGCGTGCCTTTGGCCACGATTTTTGGGGCGGCCATTGATTTCCGGTCGTACCTCAGCGCCACCGCGATGTGCGTCGGGTTTGTCACAACCACATCAGCCTTAGGCACATCCAGCATGGCTTGCCGTTGTGATTTATTGCGGCGGCGCCGCCGCCGGGCCGCTTTCATCTGCGGATTCCCCTCGGAATTCTTGAGCTCCTCCTTGACCTCCTCCTTGGTCATCATCATGTCGCGCGAGGTTTGCCAAAATTGGTAAACGTAATCGCACCCGGCCAGGAACATGATGGCCAGCCCGATGCGCGCCGCGATTTGGGTGGCAGATTCCGCCATGAACTGGGCAATTCTTGCCACGTCCACGGCGGTGAAAAAGATCGGGTCCTGGATGATCTGCTGGACCTGCGAATAGGTCAGCCCGCCGATGATGCTCAGCTTCACCAAGGCGAGCGCCGTCGGCATGGCGGAGCGGATCGAGAACATCCTCTTCAGCCCCTCCACCGGGTTGAGCTTGGCCCAATTGGCCTCCAGCGCCTCGGAGGCGGTCTGGAACCGGGACTGAATGCCCCCGGCCAGCAATCCGCCGGCCATGGTGGCGATGACCACCGGGCCAGTGGCGGCCGCGATGGCTAAAACTCCGGCGGCGGCGTATCCCTGCATCAAATTCAACGAAAGGGGCAGCTCGTGCAGGTGGCCAAGGATCGAAACCTGCGCGCCGGTGAAAATGCGCCAGATTTCCGGTCCGGCAAACTTGATGCCCATCAACCCGGACATCAGGACGAAGAGCGTCTGCACTTCCGCCGACCGGGCGAACTGGCCCTTCTTGATGGCCTCCTCCAGCCGCTTGGGTGAGGCTTGTTCTGTCTTTTCGCCCGCTTTTTCAGACATGCGTCCGCCTGGTCAAAGGATGGAGGCCCGCGCGGGGGAAAGTCATGCGCCACCGCCCAACAGGTTCGCCACGCGCATGAAGTCCGTGGGCAATCTCCGCAAATAATTGGTGATGTGCGACGCCATCAGGGTGCAGGTCATCCCGAAGACGAACATGCCCGCCAGGCTTTTCACCGGGAAACTCTCGGCGAACACGTTCATTTGCGGGACGGCCCGGCCGAGCAGGGAGAAAATCAGCGTGATCAGGAACGCGCACGCGACGACCGGCGCGGTCATCTGCACGGCCACCACAAACACCTGCCCCCCGCGTCGGATGATGTCGGCGTACAGCTCCTCGCTCAATCCGGCCCCGCCAATGGGGACGGCCTGAAAACTTTGCTGGAACCCGGCCAGCAGCCAATGGTGCAGGTCCAGGCTGAACAGGATCATCACCGCCAGCCAATACAGGATGGCCCCGGGCGTCGGAATGGTTGTCTGGCTCATCGGGACGAACACGCTCGACATCTGCAAGCCCATCTCACCCGCCACAATCCCGGCGCCAATCTCGATCGCGAAGAAAACCAGCCGGCAAATGAACCCAAGCAGCAGGCCGACGCTGATTTCGATGGCCATCAGGAAGAAGAAATTGCCGAGCCCCAAGTTGCCCACCGGCACGGTCGGCAGGCCCGGCGCGACAAGGAAAGCGACCAGTGCGCCGAGGGAAATCCGCAGGATCACGGGCACATTTTGGCCCGAAAACAGGGGGAAAAAGGCCAGGATCGCGCTCAGGCGCGCGAACGCCAAAAACCATGTCGGCACATCAAACATCGGCAAGTCCTGCCGGGAAACACCCCGGCCAGGGGGTGTTTAGCAGCAACTCTGCCAACGGGCCGTCGCGGTCCGCGATCAGGATGCGGCGGGCAACTGCGCGGGGATGGGGCCGCCCGCCATCCGGCGCAATTCAGCCAGGCTGGTGAGCCCGGCCCGGACCTTGCCCAGTCCGTCCAGCGCCAACGAATCATGCTGGCGGGCCGCCAGGTGCGCGCGGATGTCATGCTCATGGGCATGGGAGAGGATCATTTCGTAGTCCGCGCCGTCGAGTTGCCAAAATTCGAACACGCCCATGCGGCCAAAATATCCCAACTGGCGGCACTCGGCGCAGCCCACCGCCCTCCAGGCGGTGCGCGGGGCGGACAGGTGGAATGACCGAAGCCATGCCACCTCCGCCGGGTCCACCTTCCCTTTGCGGCGGCACTTCAGGCAAAGCCTCCGCACCAAACGCTGCGCCACCACCACCGTCAGCGACTCCGCTATTTCATGGTCCGCCAAGCCCCAGTTGCGCAGCGCCGTCAGCGTTCCCACCGCGTCGCGCGAATGAATGGTGCTGAGCAACACGCGGCCGCTGAGGGCCGCGTTGACCGCGGCGTGCGCGGAGGGGCCGTCCCGGATCTCCCCCAGCATGATGTAATCGGGGTCCAGCCGCAGTGTCGCCTTCACGCCGTCGGCAAAATTGAAATGGTGCTTTTCATCAAGCTGCACCTGCGTGATCCCATCGAGTTGATACTCAACCGGGTCTTCCATCGAGACGATCGCGCGGTCGCTGTATTTCAACTCGTGCAGGAGCGAATAAACCGTGGTGGTCTTCCCGCTGCCGGTCGGCCCGGCGGCGAGGAACATGCCTTTGACGTTCTCCAGCCAAGCCTCCAGCCTCCGCAAGTTCGCGCCCGTCAGGCCCAAATCATCGATGGTCCGCTCCAGCCGCCGGGGGTCCAGCACGCGCAGCGCGAGCGCCTCGCCGCTCTGGCAGGGCGTGAGGGCAAGCCGGATGTCGATCGGGCCTCCGGGCAGCGGGAGGTGCGCGTGCGCATCCCTGGGCGTGAAGCGGATGATCGGGTCCAAGCCGGCCAACGCTTTGAACTGGTTGATCAATAACTGGGCGGTCTCCTTTTCGGTGATCCCGACGTCGCAGACGATTCCGTCAATCCGGAACCGCAGGCGCGCGTCGGATGACTGCGGCTCGATGTGGATGTCCGAGGCTCCGTGGACCGAGGCGTCGTGGATGAGCGCCTCCGCCAAAGCGGGCTGCCGGGTTCGGTGCCCGGTTGGAGCCGCCCGTCGGCCACCCAGCGCCTGATGAAACCGCGGGGCCAAATCCGCCCGCACTGCTTTGGCGCCGGTTGCATTCATTAAAACCAGCCCTCCTTCAGGGCCCTTCGGAATTCGAGCCGCCCCCGTGGTCCAGCAGTTGCTTGCGCGCGGCCTGCAACCGGCGCACGACGACCTGGGCCACCCGTTTCATCAGCTCGTAGCCAAAATCATGGTTCGCCTCCGCCACGGACAGGAGGTGCGCGCCGCTCAGGACCACGGCGGTGACGGGCTCCACCACGCGGGCGCGCAAGTGCCACGTGAACGGCGGAAAGAGCCAGGACCACCCGAGCACCTCCCCGGCCCGGATCGTTTTGACCAGCGCGCTGCCGTTGCCGGGCTCATGCACCTCCAGCGCCACCGCCCCCGATTCGATCAGGAAAAACGCGTTGGCCGGCTGGCCCTCGCGGCAGAGAAGTTCCCCAACCTCGTAGCCCTTCTCCGACGCCCCCTTCACCAACAGGGCCAAGTGGGCCTCATTCATCCCGTGGAAAAATGGGTGGGACTGGATTCGGCATTCCAAAGGTGTGTTCATGATTTCTCCTTTCCCGCTTTCTTCCGTTTCTCCACGCGGCCGATCCGGTTCAAGCCGGGGTCGTCCGGGTCCACCACCACAATTTCCCGCTCCTGCTCGCGCACCACCAGCACTGGGCAATCCGCCCGCCGGACCACCTGCTCCGCCACGCTGCCCAACGCCGCGCGCGCCAGGCCGGTCCGCCCATGCGTCGAGGCGACAATCAAATCCGCGCCTTGAACTTTCGCCTCCTCCACAATGGTCCGGGCGGCGTGGCCCACGCGGACCTGGCCCAGGCACGGTACGGCCGCGGCCGATTTCACCAGCTTTTTCAGGCGCGCGCCCGCCGCCTTTTCCGCCATGGCCTGCAATTCGGCCGACGCGGCCGGCATCTCGGGCAGCAGCGGGTAGGGCTCCACCACATGGAGCAACACCAACTCCGCCCCGTAATCCTCCGCCAGCGCCAGCGCGTACTGCGCGGCTTTCTGGGAAGGCTCCGAAAAATCCACCGGAACCAGGATCTTGCGGATGCGGAAATGCGCGCGGGGCTTGAGCCACGATTCGCGGACGATGCCCAAATCAGTCCCGGCGCCCGTTCCCACCGCGGGTGGCTTCGCCGCCCCCCCCTTTCGATTGGCCTCTGAGCTCATTTACATTCCTTTCCAAAGCGGACCTGCCGCCTCCATGGTTTGATCCCACTGCCATAACCTAATCCCCACCCTTGGCGGCGCCACACCTGAATTGCTGCGGTCCGGACATCATTTGCCCAGTTCGGGCCACCCCGTCGGAAGCAAACATTGGACCCGGGCAAATGGAATCGAATCAAAGGACTTGGAGATCCGCGAATTTTTCCCTTCCGTCATTTCCCTGCTTCCCCCGCCGGTCTTCGCGGCGGTCCAGTCGCGGCAAACTGTCAGACTTCAACTCCGGAAAGGCTGGCGATATGGAGCATTGCCACGCGCTCGCCGTAGCGGTCTTTTCCAGGCCGCGCGACCAAAACACTGTCGCGGAAAACAAAAAAATTCTCGGGATGGTCGATCTTCAGCGTCTTGCCGCCGCTTGTGTGGATTTGGAACGGCTGAAACGGGGCCTGCTTTTGCAGTTCCAAGAGGTGCTTTGCGGTGATCATTCTCAGATTTCCATGAAGGCCGTTTTCGCCCGGGCCGTTCACGGGTGGCTGTTATCAAATTGACACTCGAGGAATTCGCCTTTTTGTCAACTTTTATCCAAAATCACTTTTCCTGAAACCCGCCGGATGGGCCACCGCCCAAATGTGCCCAACCGCTTGCCGCGGACGAATTTGGGGGTGGCGAAAAAATTGGGGATTGGAGCGAGCGAAGGGATTCGAACCCTCGACGTTCACCTTGGCAAGGTGATGCTCTACCAGACTGAGCTACGCTCGCGCTCCGAAGAACTGCGTGAATGTAGGAACGTCGCGCGGTTTTTGCAAGAGCTCTTTTTTCGGCCGGGCGGGCCGCCACGGGTTTCCCGGACGGCCCCGGAATGATTGACCATGGACGTGGAATGCCTTATCTGTGTGGAAATGGACCCAAAACAAACTCTTTTGAACCTCTCGGCCGCCAAGCTCAAGAAAGCGTCCGCGCTCAAGGAACGCATTGAGGCGCTTCACCGGGAATTGGAGAATTTGCTGATCGAAATCTCCCCGGGGCCAATCGCCACGGTGATGCGCAAAAAACGGGCGATGAGCGCCGCCGCGCGCAAGAAAATCAGCGAAGCCGCCAAGGCTCGCTGGGCCCGCAAGCGGGCCGAGAAGAAATAACGGACGCGCATGATCGATCCGGCCCCTGCCAAAACGGACTCGAATCCGGACCCAGCCCACCCCGGGCCCGAGCCGAAGAAACCGCTTTCGCCCGAGGAGCAGATGGAGCAGTTCGAGGAGGATCTGAAGGAGTCGGACTGGGGACATCAACCGTGCTGACCGCATGAGGCGCCTTCGACGCGGCTTGTCATGGCGTTTTTTCCTCTCGGCGCTCATTCCCGTCGGTGCGTTGCTTTCTTCGTTCGCCGGGGACTCGATTTCACGCGACCTGGAATTTGCGCGCGCGGGCGCCGTTGTTCTTCGACTGGATCTTCACAAGCCAGCGAGGCAAACCGGACCGCTGATCGTTTGGGTGCACGGCGGGGCGTGGCGCGGCGGCTCGAAGGACGAAATGCCGCTGGGCCCGCTGGTGGAGGCGGGATGCCCGGTGGCCAGCGTCGATTACCGCCTCTCCACCCAGGCCCGCTTTCCCGCGCAAGTCCATGACCTCAAGGCCGCCATCCGTTTCCTGCGAGGGGAGGCGGCGGCGCTCGGGGTGGACGCGCGCCGGATCGTGGTTTCCGGCGCGTCCGCGGGCGGGCACTTGGCGGCGCTGGTGGGCGTCAGCAACGGGCACGCGGAGCTGGAAGGGAACGTCGGAGGGCATGCCGGCCAGAGCTCGGCCGTCCAGGGCATCATCAGTTTTTTTGGCGGCTCGAACCTGGCCACCATCCTGGATCAATCAACCCCGCACGGATTGAGCGTCCGCGTGCCCGCTTTGGAACTCCTTCTTGGCGGACAGCCCGGCCAAAAACCGGAGCTGGCGCGCCTGGCCAGCCCGGTCTTTCACGTCGACAAAACCGACCCGCCCCTGCTCCATTTCCACGGCGACCAGGATCCGCAAATGCCAATCAACCAAGCCCATGAATTGCAGGGGGCTTACGAGGCGGAGGGGCTCCGCGCCCGCCTCAAGGTCCTGCACGGAGCCGCGCATGGCGGCAAGGTGTTTTACGGACCCGCGCAAATGGCGCTGGCGCGCGAGTTCCTGCGGGAGAATTTGGGCGCGACGTTCGCGGACTAGCCGGGCCAGAACCCACTATTCGACGATGCGCACGCGGTAGAACCGGGTCGGCAAACCATCCGCGGCCGGGCCGCGCTCGACCATTGCGCCAGTTCCGGGAATTCGCGCCTCGATGACCGTCCAAGTGTCGGCGGCCAACGATGGGGAGCTTTCCAGGCGATAGAATTTTCCGGCGATCGTCGGCCAGCTCAGGACAAGCGGGATGGACGCCAGCGGGCTGGACTCACCGCGAACCGCGAAACCGGACCGGGGATCCACCGGGTTCGTGCCAGCGCGGAATTCCTCGAGATTGTTCAGGCCATCGCCATCCGCGTCGGCGCTGGGGGCGGAAAGGATGTTCATCAGTGAACCAAAATACTGGATTCGCCAAGCGTCGGGGATTTCGTCGTTCCACGGCGTGGCGGCCCGGTTATCCATCAGGATGATCCCGTCCTCCACCGTCACGGGAATCTGCGCGAATCCGTTCGGCGACGCTTCGACCCTCTCGAACTGAATGCTGTAGATGGCGTCGGCGGTCGTGCTGGCGGGAATGGAAATCTCGAGCGTCCCCAGGACATGCTCGCCCGCCGGAAGCGCCTCAGGCAAATCAATCCATGCCCCGGCGAACCCGGTGGCGCCATTGCGGCCGCCCGCCGTGGGCGCTCCCAAAATCGGCGCCGGAACAAACGCCGGCGCGGCGGCCAGCGTGCTCGCCCCGTCCAAGCTGGAGACACGCCAGCGCATCAGCAGCGAGCGGACCGGCGAGGGTCCCGTCACCCGGGCCGTCACCGGCAGGCGCAGGACGTCCCCTGCCCTGCTCCGGATTTTCGGCGCGGCGAGCCGCACCCCGGAGGCGAGCCCGGCC
Organism: uncultured Verrucomicrobiota bacterium; assembly: GCA_964611245.1. Classification (GTDB taxonomy): domain Bacteria; phylum Verrucomicrobiota; class Verrucomicrobiia; order Limisphaerales; family SXQI01; genus CAZSXX01. The sequence continues at coordinate 15,334 of CAZSXX010000008.1, forward strand.
AGCGCCGGGTCGGCCACCAAACCGCCGCTTCGGGCGATGATCTTCTCGACTTTTTCCTGCGGCAGCCCGCGGAACCGGTTGGTCGCCACCACCGCGACGCGCGCGCCGTTGGACCAATAGCGCATGTAATGGACCAGCGTCGGATCCAGCGAACGGCGGAAGGAAACATAGAGGTCGCCGAGCGTCAGCGCGCCGTCCCCATGGCCGATGGAATTGAGGACCGGGTTGCTGTCCGTGTAAAATTCGGAGCTCGAGCTGAGGCTGGAGCCGTTGGTGCTGATGCAGCACGAATCCATCGCGTCGAAAAAATCGCTCTCCACCGGCGGGGAGTTCAATCCGTAGATCAGGGATTGCTGGAGCTGCTGGAGGTCGTTGTTGACCAGGTTGGTGTCGCCGAAATCGCCCGCGTTGAACCACCGGAACGGCGCCACATCGCCCACCAGGTACGGCCGCGAGGCGATGTTCAACTGCCGGTTGGCGGAGATGGGTATCGTGGGATCCGTGCCGTCCGGAGCCTCGATCAACACGTCCTCGGAGACGCCGTCCGCATTGGCGGACGGGCGCCCCACCGTGACGCGGTAGCTGTCCCCAATCGCCGCCGCCGTCGGCACGCGGAAGGAAAAGGCGCCCACGACGACTTTCTGGCCCGCGCTTTCGAAGATCGAGTCGTGCGCCTGCGAATACTTGATGAGATCCTGCTTCGTGGTGTCGTACAGGTTGGTGGTTCCGGCGCGTTCCAACCAGCCCACCCCCAGGAAATTCCCCGCCGCGTTCGTCACGAGCAAATTGGAGAAAATCGCGATCCGGTTGGTGGTGAAGAACACGTTGGTGAACGTGGCGGTCTCCACCACGTTGGTGGTGATCACCTCATCCGTGCGCCGGAAGGTCCGCGGCAAAATCGGGACGTAGATGTTCCCGGGCAACTGCTCCATCAGGAAGCTGTGGAAGCGCGGGGCATACGCGCCGGCGGGCGTGGCGGGGGTGTTGTTGGTGACGATCAGGTTGAACTGGAGGCCATACATCTTTTGCCCGGCCAGCGTGGCCAGCGTCACCGGCGCGATGAATGATTGCCCGGCGGACCCGGTGAAATCAGAGGAGGCCTCCCCGTTGGCGAAGCCGAGGGATATCCGGTTCGGGGCAAAGTTCGTCGGCGACAACTCCAGGGCGGCGATGCGGCTCGGTTGAAAATTCGGCAGGAACCCCCGGGAACGGAACGCGGTGTTGGTCTTGATGTCGAGCGTCAGCCGGTCGCCATGGAAAAACGGCCCCACCGACGAGGGATTCCCGCCGGCCGCGCCTTCGGTGGGGTCAGTCCCATCCTTGGTGTAATAAATCACCGCATTGGTGGTCGAGTTTTTGAAAGTGATCGCGCCGGGGGACGAGGCCAAGTCCAGGACCGGGGTCGCCACCTGGAAACGAAATGTTCCTTGGGCGACGCCGCTCGAGGTCCGCCCCTCCGCCGCGCTGAACGCCTTGAGCGAGAGGACCGGCAGCGGGTTGGCGATGGTGTTGGGCATGGTGGAAGGGCCTCCGCCGGGCACAAACTCGGGCGCGGTTGGCGAGCTCAACGTCGGCGCCGCCACGGGGTCCGCCTGCAATATGTTGGTGCGGCCCGGCCCAAAGGTGTAGTGGTGGGATACGTTCTCGTCCCCAATCACCGCGATGGTCACCGCGTTGTTGAAGGTCGAGTCCGTGACCGGGAAAAACTGCGTGATGAGGTTGCCGGAATTGGGGTCTACCACCAAGTCCACATACCCGACCCGGGGATCGTTGATGCGGGGCGGAGCGGAGGAAACCAAGACCTGCCGGACCGAGCGGTTTTGGTCGTCCACCACCAGGAAACCCGTGGAATAGGAGGCCAGGCCGGCCGGGAAGTTGAATCGGGCCTCCAACGGCGGCCCATTGGCCGCCCCAACTTCGCCCAGCCGGCCTGCGTACGTCTCGACCGACCAAACGCCCTCGGACCCATTGTAGTAAACGCGGCGCAGGACGTGGTTGCCGGAGTCGCTGACCAACAGCCCGAACGCGGACCCGAGCCACTTCACACTCTCTGGAAGGTTGAAGCTGGCTTCCAACCCGAAGATCGAATCAACCGCGCCCGCCTCGCCAACCCCCGCGATTTTCGAGACTGTCCCGTCGGTGGCGACCAGCTTGATCGAATGGCCACGGCGGTCCGCGACAAATATCCGCCCATCGTCCGCCACCGCCACCCCGGAGGGGCCGGACAGGTTGGTCGACGCGACGGTGGTGACGACGTTGTTGGTGTCGAGCTTGCGGATGGCCCTGGCGCCCAGGTCGGCGATGTAAATGGAGCCGTTGGTGTCCAAGGCGAGGCCTCGCGGGGAGATGAAGCGGGCGGAGGCGGCGGCGCCAATGTCGGTCCCCGGCTCTCCAATGAGCCCGGCCAGCGTCGAAACAGTCTTGTTCGTCAGGTCGATGAACCGGAGCGCGCTGTCGCCGGAATCCGCCACCACCAGGCCGCCCCGGGCCAGCACGATCCCCTTGGGGTCAAAAAAACGGGCCTGCGCGAACGCGCCATCCACCCCGAGGAACCCTCCCGAGCGCCCCACCAGGGTGGTGGCCGCGCCGGAGCCCGTCTCGAACTTCACGACGCGGTTGTTGGCCGCGTCGGTGATGTAAAGGACTTGGTCGTCCGGGGTGGCGGCGACGCTGTGCGGCTCGGCCAAGCCGGTGGTCGACGGGACGATCGTGTTCACCGTTTGAGCCGGTGAGGAGGCTGCCATCCCCAGCAGCGCCAGCCCAAAGGCGACTAATCTCTTCATGACACTACTCTTCAAAATTGGGGCGCCCCGGGCGCCGCGTGATCAGGTCGAGGCTGCCTCGCCTGCGCGGGGCAGCCTCGCTTTGCCAACAAATCACCGCTGGAGCCGGATCCGGTAGAACTTGGTCGTGTCCGAGGCGGCTTCGTCCAGGACCTCTTTCAAGGACCCGTCGCCCACAACCCCAGTCCCAACCTGCGTCCATGTTCCGCGCAGGGATTCGGCCGATTCCACAATGTAGGTTTCGCCCACCGCCGCGAAGAATTTCACGCGGAAGCCCTTTTTGGACTGCTCGCGCCATTCCGCCAGGCGGTGCATCCGCAACTCCGCCGGGTGGGTCCCGGCCAGGAATTCCTCCAAGTTGCTGATGCCGTCGCCATCGGCGTCCTCGTTCGCGTGGGCAAGGGCGTTGTCGATTCGGCCGAAGAACCGGCGGACCCACTCGTCACTCTGCCGCCCAAACGGATTGGGAGGCAACGTTCCACGGACCACCACCGCCCCGCGCAGCGATTCGAAGTCGTACTGGGTGTTGATGTCGCCCGCGCCATCCACCGTCTTGAAGCGGATGGTGTAAACCGTCCCCGGGGCCGCCCCGGCGGGGACCGTGAAGGAGATTGCGCCCGCCGAATGGACTCCGCCGCCGAGGTTCACCGACCCAACTGGCCAGGCGTAGCCAACCTGTCCAACGGGCAATTCCGGCGCGGCCATCCCCGTGGCCAGCCCGGGCGCGGGGCTGAACGAAAGGGCCGGGGTCGATCCATCCGAGGATTCCACCACCGCCACGAACAGCATGCCCGCCACGGAGTAGTCCTGCCGGACCGTCACCACAACCGGCACGCGCACGGTGGCCCCGGGCTCGACGCTCTGGCGGATCTGGGCCTCGAACGACACCGGGCTGAACCAGATTCCCCCGCCGTTTTGGGCGGTCAACACGTCCACCGGCTCCAGCGGCAACGGGGCGTTGGTCAACCCCGAGATGCGGGTCGATTTCGGGGCCAGGAAGTTCGTGTCCCAGACGCGGATGAAATTGTTGGTGTCGATCCGCAGCGACCGGTTCAGGATGATGTTCCAATCCAGGAACCGGATCTGCCCGTCGCCGCCGGAATCGCTCCCGTTCACGTCCAACGGGAAGACGTCCATCGCGTTGAACACGTCGCTGTTCACCTCCGGCACCCGCACGCCGAGGGTGGCGTAGAGCGCGTTGTTGACGTCGCTGTTGTCCAGGTCCCCGTCGCCGAAATCACCCGCATTGTACCAATTGCCGGGCGAGCTGTCGCCCACCACGTACGGCTTGTTGGCGACCTTGATGATCCGCTTGTTCTCGGCGGTGGCCCCGAACGCCACGCGGGTCTGTTCGGAATCGCTGGTGCCCGACGGCTCGAGGATTTCAATGTCATACTCGTCGTCCGTCCGCGCGTTGGCCGGAATCTTCACGCTGATCAAATTGATCGTGCCGAACTCCTGCATCCGCAAATTGGAGGTGTTGGCGAGGAACGCGATCGCCATTTCATTCGTCTTCACGGTCGTCCCAGCCTGCGGGAAGGTCGCGACCACGGTGGTAGTGTCGCCATCCAGGCTGCCAATGAGCGGCACAAACGCCGTGCCGCGGACGGGGACGTTTTGCAGCGCCGTCGCGCCCAGGTTCGGGGCGCCGGCGGTTTTCGGCGACACGCGGACTCGATATTGCATCGAGCGCAGCTCCATCCCCTCCTTGAGGCTGACCACCACCGGGATGTAGATGGTCGCGCCCGCGCCGCCCTCGGTCACGGCCCGCTGAATCCCAATTTTGTTCGTGTCGGAAAGCTCGCCCACGCGGACGCCGCTCGGGTCAACCCCGGCCGCGAACGCCCGCGCGCGGATCGTCCGCAGGGACGTCGATGGGAAATTCACCGCGTTCAGCTTGAAGGGCGCGGTGTACTTCAGCGAGTTGGTGGTCGGCGCGCTGCCGTCCAGCGTGTAATGGATTGCGGACGCGGTCGAAAACGCCGGCGAGGTCCGCGCGACGGTGAAGCTCACCGTGGTGCCGTCCTGGAAAAATCCGCTGGGCGGTGTCATGGTCGGGGCGTCGGCCTGGATGGAGGCGGTCCGGCTGATGATGTCGCTGCTCAGGAACGTCGTGTTGGTGGCCACAACCAACAGGGTCGCGTTGGTGTCGATCGTGAACGGCGCCGAGTAAACCAACCGGTTCGCGTTGGTGGCCGGGTTCGAGCCGTCCAAGGTGTACGCGATGCCCGCGCTGGCGGTGGCCGACGTGATGCTGACTTGCACGCTGTTGGTGGCATCCTCCGTCGGCGCGAAGGAAATGACCGGGTTGCTGACCTGCAACAGGACCGGGACGCTCACCACTTCGCTGGAAATGAATCCATCCCGCACGGCGCCGACGCTCAGCGTGCCATTGGTCACCACTGTG
>CAZSXX010000008.1:20533-27533 GCA_964611245.1 uncultured Verrucomicrobiota bacterium
ACCCCGACGCCGGGGTTGCCGGTGTCCTCCGGATCGCCATTCACGATCCACCGAATCTGCGCGCCCGGGGTCGTGGACCGCACGGTCACGCTGACCGGATTGGAGGAGTTGGCTGGAATGACCGAGTCAATGATCGGCTTGGCCACGCTCAGGCCGAAGGACTGCTCGACCACCCCGCTCGGCTCATAAGCGTCGCCAACGCCGTCGCGGAACGCGATCGCCCGGACGCTCCCGTTCTGCGTCAGCAGGATGGGCGTGCCGGTGTTGAGCGTGCCGACCGTCGGTGTGGGAACTGTTCCATTCGTGGTGTAGCGGAATTTGGCGCCCGCCGTCAGCGACTCCAGCGTGAGGCTGATGGTGTCATTCGAATTCGTCCGGCTGGCGCGGAACGTCGGGTCCGCGACCTTCAGTGTGAAGGCTTGGCTGGCGACCTCGCTGTCATCATAACCGGCCCGCTCGCCCAGCACCCGGAATTCCCCGCTTCGCTTCAAGGCGAATTCCGTCCGGTTCTGAATCTGGGTCCGGGTCAGGTTTGTCGAGGACGGATTGCCCAGGTCCGTGGTGTAAAAAAGGTTGGCCCCTTCCGTCGTCGTCTCGACCCGGATCACAATGTCGTTGTTGCTGACGTTGGTGGGGAAGAAAATGGCCGGCTTGTTCACGAAGAAGGCGAACCGGTTGCTGAGCAGGGTCGATTCCTTGTAATTGTTCTTGAACCCAACCACTTGGAGGGTCGTGTTGCTCTGCAACGTCGTGGGGTTGGTCCACACGCGGCTGGAGCCGAGGGTGTTGTTGGTCGGGATCGATCCATCCACCGTGTAATAATAGGTCACGTCGCGGGTTTCGCTGTTGACCGCGACCGCCACGTTGTTGCTGTGCGCCGTCAACCCGCCCAAGGCGTCGAACGCGATGGGCGCGATGGCAAAGGTGTAATTGTTGCTGATGATGCCACTCGCGCCAAAGTCAGGGTTGAACGCGCGGATTTTCAGCGGGGTCGGCCCGCCGGTCACTTGGTAACCCACCGGCAACTCAGGGGAAAGCGGGGTCGGATCCTTGCCATCGACCGTGAAGAGGAATTTCGAGCCCGGGGTCCAATCCGGCACGGGCGCGGTGAGCTTGATCGTCACCGTGTTCGTGTAAAGGGCGCCTTCCGGCTCGACGATGGGGGCGGCGGCGACCAGGCGGTTGATGCGCCGGACGCGGTCATTCTTCAGGTCAGCGACCAAGACCTGCCCGTCGCGGTCCAAGGCCAAGCCGGCCGGTTCGCTGAACAGCGCGGATCCAAGCGCGCCCTCGGCGAACCCGGCGACGTCCGTCGAGCCCGCGTAAACCGGGCTCCCGGGCTGGGCCCCGAACACACGGCGGATGACATGGTTGTCGCACGCGATGAGCAGCCCGCTGTTCCCACCCAGCCAGAGCAGGCCGCGCGGCGCCGTCACGGTGATGGCCGCCGTCTCGACGTTGTTGACGAACCGGCGCACCTGGTTCGCGCGGTTCTCCGCCACGAACATCGTGCTGGCGGAGGCGAACGCCACCGCCGATGGGCGGTTGAACCGCACCACCACGCCGGCGTTGTTGGTCATCGTGCTCACGGTGTGGGCGGCGGTGTTCGCCACAATGCGGACCGTTCCGCCGCTCAGGTCGGCGATGTGCAGCCGGCCGTCCGGAGCCACGGCCAAGCCAGCCGGCGAAAAGAGCTGGGACACCCCCGCGTCGCCGTCGGCTGCGCCCGGCACGCCGGACTGCCCGGCCAGCGTCTCGATGGGGCCGCCATCCACTAGCGGGATGTACTGGACCGTGAAATCCACCGGCACCGCGACCGCCAGGCCGCGCCCGCGCGTCGGGTGGTTGTACACAACAATCCCTTCGGGGCTCTTGGCGAGAGTCGCGACGATCGTGGTCTCGCCGGTGACCGGGTTGAACCGGAGCACCTGGTCGTTGGACCCGTCTGTGATATAGACTCCGCCATCCACATAATCGACGGCCACACCATAGGGCTCGAAGAGGCTGGAGATGGGCAGCGAGTCCACCGTTTGGGCCGGGCTGCTCACGAGGAGCGACAACGCCAGGCTGAACAGCGCTGCGATTGATTTTGTATTCATAGGGTTGGATGGGATAAGGGCTCTCACGGGACAATGCGGACTCGGTAAAATTGGGACGGCGCCGGGCCGTTGGGTTGCTCGAATTGCAGCATCCCGCCCTGGCCGGGAATGCTGTTGGCGGCGGTCGGCTGCCAGGAATTGGCCTGCAGGCTGGCCAGGGCCTCCACGGCATACTTGACGCCGGTGGAGCCGAACCAGGTGAGCGTGAGGTTGTTCCCGGCGTTCGGCCGGTGGGTCACGCGCAGGTGGAGGTCATTCGCGATCGGGCTGGTTCCGTCGATGAACTCAGCTTGGTTGGACGCCCCGTCGCCGTCCACATCCCCGGTGGGCGACGCCAAGGCGGCGTCCGCCGATCCAAAAAAGTGCAGCTTCCATTGGTCGGAAATTGTGTCCCGGGCCACGCCGGAATTGGCATGCACGGTCACGTAACCCCGCGCCGTTTCCCATTCATACTGGGTGTGGTCATTGGGCGAACCGTCCGCGCGCGAAAACTCGATGACATACCCCTGCCCCGTGATCGCGGTGTTCGGAATCGCGAATCGGATGTGCCCCAGCAGGTTGCTCCCGCTCAGATTCGGCGAAAACGCGTCCAGGTTCCACGCGCACGTGACCGAGCCCGCGCCGCCAATCGCGAACGAGGTCCCTGGAATCCCCGGCGCTGGCTGGAACCCGACCGAACCGACCGGGGGATTGTTGCCCGATGCCTGCGGCGAGACCGTGGCCGTGAACTGCATCCCCGAAATGCTGGCCCCGGGGCGGGTCCGCACGTAAACTGGGACACTGGCGGTGCCGCCCTGCACCACGTCCAATCCCTCGAGGGATCCGGCCAAAAGTAGGACTTCGCGGGTCCACACCACCGGGGACACGTCCGGCGTCTCGGCCTTGGCCATCAGCGTTTCCACCGGCTGCAGCGGGAAGCCCGCCAGCGCCACCGGGACAACGTTGCCATTGGCGTCCCTCTGGCGCTGCCACATGGAATGGTCCAGCCCAAGCGCGCGCTGGAGGATGATCTGCCAGTCCAAATACCGGATCTGCCCATCCCCGCCCGCCTGCCCCGGTTGGTCCACCGGATACGCGTCCATGGCGTCAAATACATCCGAAAAGCGGTATGGCACCGCCAGCCCCAAAGCCGCCCGGAACGCCAGCGTCACATCGTTGTTCGCGATGGTCGGCGAATCCGGATGGTCCACCGTCCCAAATTCTTCAATGTTGTACCACGTGGCCGGGCCGACGTCGCCGACGGTGTACTTGGAATTCTTGATGGTGATCACCCGCTCGGCCCCCGGCCCGAGCGTCACCTCCGTGTCAATGCCGTCGGAAGTCCCGGTCGGCTTAACAATCCGGATCGAATACTGGTCCCCTTCCCGCGCGTTGCGGGGAATGTCCACGCCCAGGACCCCAAGCGTGACTTGGTTGGTGACCACGAAATTCACGTTGGTCTGGAGGAACACCACGGCGATCCCGCGGGCCAGGTTGGTCGTGAAATTGGTCGTCGTCACGTCCGCCACCACGATGTTCGTCACCCGCTGCGCCACCGAATACGAGGCGGAGCTGGCGAGGTTCGCCCCAGGGAAATTCAGCGGGATGAAATCGTCCGCCTGCGTGGCCAACAGGCGCGGAATCGGCACCGCGTTGGTTTTCGCGGTCCCGATCGGCGCGAACTCAACCCGGTACTGCAGCGTCCTCACCACGTTGCTCGGCGCCACGCTCAGGGTCATCGGCACGATGATCGTCGAGCCCACCCCGGCGTTGAAATTGCGGGGCACCCCGACAATGCTCCGCAACACCTCGGCCCTCAGGTATTTTTTGGAGGTGATCGAGCTCCGCAGGTAATTCACCTTCTCCGCCAGGACCTTGATGATCACGTCGTTGCGCTCGTCAAAAATGTTCAGCGTCCCGCTCGTGTACTCCCGCGTGCGCGGATCGGCCGGATCGGGGTCCGGCGGGTCCACGCCAAACGTGTAATAAATGCGGGCTCCCTCCGTGGCCGTGTTGAGGGTGATGGACGTCGCGTCGGCGCCGACGATCGAGGGATTCGCCGTCTGGAAAACGAAATTCGCCGTCACGATCGCGCTCGGCCGCCGGTTGGCCGCGCTGCTGATCGCCTTGATGGTCAGCCGGGGGCTGCGCACGGACACGCGCGACAACAAGTTCACGGGCAGGCTGGACATGCAATTCTCAAAGTCCGGCGGCGCGGATCCCACTTCCGGGCTCGGGTCGGGAATGGTCGCCGCGTCCTCCGTCCGGCCCGACGTGAAATAGGTCACCGTGTTGTCCTCCGTCAACATCCCCAGCAGCGGCTCGTTGTAAAACGTGGCGTTGGTCACGACGGAAAGCTGCCAACAGGCGAACTGGTTGGTGATGATGCTCCCGATCTGCGGCGGCGAGACCTGCGGTTGGGATTGGGTTTGCCGGAGCGCCTTGATCGCGCTGGCGTCCAGGTCCGCGAACACGATGACCCCCTCCCGGTCGCGCACAATGCCCACAGGGTTCAGGAGGCCCGCGTCCCGGGTGCCGGGAATGGTCGAAACGCTGAGCACATCCCCGGCGGGCGCGCTGGCCAGGCCCGAGATCCGCCGCAGGACCCCGTTCCCCGAGTCGCTGACCAGGATTTCCCGCCGCGAATCGTCCGCGAACAGCCCGCGTGGGGACTTGAAGAGCGCCTGCGCCGCGATGCTGCTGTCATTCAGCCCGCTGGACTGCGCGTTGCCCGAACCGGCGCGTAACGCGATGTGGTCATCCTCGATCAATTCGTAGATGGAATGCCGCCCCGCGTCCGCCACGAATATCCGGCCCGATTCGGTCACCGCCACCGCGGTGGGCCGGTTGAACCGCGCCACCACCGGCGTCCCCTGGTCTTTGACCTTGAGCGTCGTGACCGCAAAATCACCCTGCAAACTCACGCGCCGGACCAGCCCATTGAGCGTGTCGGCCACCAGGATGCTCGTTTTGTTCGTCTCCAGCGCCAGGCCGGACGGCGCATTGATCCGCGCCAGCACGCCCGGGCCGTCATTGGTCCCGGCGTTGTCCATCGGCAATTGGTTGGCGTGGGAAAGCTGCGGGTACCGGATGTCCCCCACCAGCGTGCTGACCACCCCGTTCAAATCCACCCGGCGGATCAGGTTGTTCCCGGAATCCGCCACAATCAGCCCGGACGTCGTATGGACGATCCCCTGCGGGCTGTAGAAGCGCGCCTGCTCACCCGAGCCATTCTGGGCCCCAGCTCCCCCATTGCCCGCCAACCCAGCCAGGTTCGTCACCCCGCCGCTGGTGGGATTCAGGACCGCCAGACGATTGTTTGCGCTGTCGCTGAAATAATAAAGGGCGCCAGGGGCGGCGACGTCGTACGGCTCGAAAAGCCCGGTGGAAAGCAGGGTCTCCACCGTTTGCGCCCGGGCCGCGGGCGCGGCCGCCGCCAGGAGAATGGACACGAAAAGGCTCAGCCGTCCCCAGGCCACCGGGGCCCGCCATGGCGTGGTGCGCGGCGCGCGCCCCTGATTGTTTTGGTCGCTAAGGTGCACTGCGAATTCTGTAAAATTGGGTTTTTGCCCCGTTCACCGGTTCCACGTGCTCATGCAGGGCGTCGTCCCCATTCACCACCGCGATCCCCAGGGTCCAATTGGCCAGGTCCGCGCTCCGGTCCACAAAATGCCGCATCCCCGCCCGCGCGAACCACCGCACCCGCGCCTGGCTCCCCTCCACCCGCACGCGCCAGTCCGCCTGCCCGGGGTCAAGTCCCCCACGATATTCCGCCAGGTTGCTGAAGCCGTCATGGTCACTGTCTTCATCGGCAAAACCGGCCGGTTCATCCACCGTCCCGAAGAAAAATAATTTCCAGTCGTCCGGCAGTTCGCCCGCCGGGGCCAGCGCCGCCGAATTGATCCACACATTCCCGCCCACGCTGTCCAAATCGTATTGCGCGTGCTCCCCGGCCGCCTGCGCCGACGCGCCTTCATGCGATTTGAAGCGGACTTTGTACACGCTGCCAGCCGCCGCGCCGTCCGGCGCCTTGAACCGCACATGCCCAAGCAGCCGGGCGCTGGTCACGCGCAGTTGGTCCAAATTCCACGCGCAGTAGAAACCGTTCCCGATCTCGCCCGAGGGCGTCGAGCTCCCCAAAATGGCCGGGCTGGGCACTCCCCCCGCCGGGACAAACGTCACATTCCTCGCCGGGGGCGAGCCGACCCCGCCCTCGACCAGCGCCACAAATTGCAGCGCCCCGACATTCGCGCCCGCGTTGGGCTTCAGGTAAACCGGGACGTTGATGACCGCCCCCGGAACCGCGTTCACGACTGTCCCCGCCTGCAGCATGGCCTGCCGATTCCATGCCCGGGCCGTCAAAACTTCCGTGGTCTGCGACGGCAGGAACAGGTTCTGGAACAAATTCTCCGTGCGCTCGGCCTGCAACCCCGCGTTGGTGCGGAAGCGCCGCCAATTGTTCGGATTGAAGCCGAGGGCCCGGCGCAGGATGATGTTCCAGTCCAAAAACCGGATGCTGCCGTCGCCGCCGGGGGAGACCGGTCCGCTCGGGTCGGGCTGCGCGTCCTCAAACACCGCGTCCATCGCGTTGAAAAGGTCGCTCGAACTGTATGGAATCCGACCGCCCGGGTTGATCGTCGCGAAAAACGCGTTGTTCACGTCAATGTTGTCCAGCGGCAGGTCGCGCCCGCGCGCCTCCGCGTTGGCGTACCGGTCGCCAAAATCGCCCGCATTGTACCAAAAATGGGGCGAGGTGTCGCCCACCAGGTATTTGATCGTTTTCACCTCCAGCGCCACGCTCGGCATCCCGCGCAGCTTGAGGGAGCCCGCCGGTCCTTGCGCGGTGAAATTCGCCACCGCCACGGTGTATCGGTTTCCGATCTTGGCGCCCTGCGGGACCGGGATGGAGACCATCGCCACCA
>CAZSXX010000009.1:0-27156 GCA_964611245.1 uncultured Verrucomicrobiota bacterium
CGGGGTTCCCCACCCCCACCTCCTTGGCGTCTGCTGCCCGAATCCTCCTTTTTTTCCACACCTCCTTGTCAGCCGCCGCCTCGGCGCTACCCTCCCGCGCCATGAAGATCATGGCATTGATTCTGGTTTCGGCCTCGTTCTGTTCAATCGGCTTCGGGGCCGACGCGGTCCTCTCCGCCGCTCCAACCAACGCCTTGCCCATTCCGCCTCTCGCGGAAAAGCAGGTGCATCAACTCACCTTCGGCTTGGACCAGGTCCCAAACCTGCGCCGGCAATTGTTCGGGTTCGAGCTCTGGCAATACCTCGCGACGCTCTTTTATGTTTTCCTCGCCGTCGTCGCGGCGCGATTCCTGGATTACCTCGTTTCCGTTCAACTTAAAAAATGGACCTCAAAATCCGCGTCTCACTTGGACGACCTCCTCATCGCCCTCGCGCATGGCCCCGTCAAAATCATCTCCTTGGTCATCATCCTCCATTTCGGCCTCGAGCTGTTCCTCTGGCCCGCCTGGATTGAATCGTGGATTTCCCGCGGTCTCCAACTCGCGGTCGCCTGTTTCCTCACTTATGTCCTCTTGAAGTTGGTCGATCTGGTCGCCGCCCATTTCCGCCGGCGCGTCGCCGCGCGCGAGGACAAAAACTTCAACGACCAGCTTTTCCCCGTCATCAGCCGCACCGCCAAGACCTTCATCGTCATCATCGCGTTTCTGGTCACCGCCCAAAACCTTGGCTTGAACATCACCGGCGTGCTCGCCTCCCTGTCGATCGGCGGCCTCGCGCTCGGCCTCGCCGCCCAGGACACCGTGGCCAACCTCTTCGGCGCGGTCGCCGTCTTCGCCGACAAACCCTTCCGCATCGGCGATTTCGTGAAGCTCGACCAGATCGAGGGGACCGTTGAAACCATCGGCCTCCGCAGCACCCGCATCCGCAATCCCGACGGCCACCTCATCACCGTTCCCAACAAAACCATGGGCAACGCCACCATCATCAACGTCACCGAGCGCCCGAGCATCCGCACCATCCTCGACATCGGCCTCGCCTATGACACCCCGCCCGCCAAGGTCCAGCGCGCCGTTCAGATCCTCACGGAAACCTACCGCTCCGATCCCCGCACCAAGGATCTGGTCGTCGGCTTCAACCAATTCGCCCCCATGGTCCTGAACATCCGCGTCATCCATTGGTGGGACGGCCGCGATTTCAAGCCCTACATGGCGGGCCTGCAGGAGCTCAACCTCAAGGTCCAGCAGCGTTTCGAGGAGGAGAAAATCCCCCTCGGCATGGCCCCATTCCTCCCGGTTCCCCCCAGGAATCCCCCCACCGTCGAGTCGACGGTCGGCGTGCAAAACGCGCTCGCCGGAAGGCCAAGCGCCGAACGCCTTTGATTTGGCGTCGCGTTGTAGTTTACTGGCGCCGCCATGACATCCGACATTTTCTCCGGGGACCCCTCGATCTACCGCGTGCGCACCAAGGCGGCTGGCCCCGTGGGCAGCCTCCCGCTCACGTCCGAGATGCTCATGGAACGCCCCAGCGGAGACGTGTTCGGCATGACCCAGAACGCCGGCATGGGCTGGAATCCCGCCGAGTTGAACCGCAAGCAATTCCTGATTCTCAGCACCCAGGGCGGCATGCGCGCGGCGGATGGCTCCCCCATCGCCCTCGGATTCCACACCGGCCACTGGGAAATCGGCCTGCTCGTCAAGGCGGCCGCCGACGAACTCCGCCGCCTCGAATCCCTCCCCTTCGCCGCCTATTGTTCAGACCCCTGCGATGGCCGCACCCAGGGCACCACCGGCATGTTCGACAGCCTCCCCTACCGCAACGACGCCGCCGTGATTTTCCGGCGCCTCATCCGCTCGCTCCCCACCCGGCGCGGCGTCCTCGGCGTCGCCACCTGCGACAAAGGCCTTCCGGCCATGATGATGGCCCTCGCCGGGGCCCGGGATCTCCCCTGCGTCCTCGCCCCCGGCGGCGTGACGCTCCCCCCCATTTCCGGCGAGGATGCGGGCAAGGTCCAAACCCTCGGCGCCCGCTTCGCCCATGGCCTCGTCACCTTGCAGGAGGCCGCCGACGCGGGTTGCCGCGCCTGCGCCTCCCCGGGCGGCGGTTGCCAATTCCTCGGCACCGCCGCCACCTCCCAGGTCGTCGCCGAGGCCCTCGGCCTCGCCGTGCCCCACAGCGCACTCGCCCCCTCCGGTGAACCCGTCTGGACCGAGATCGGCGTCCGCTCCGCCCGCGCCCTGGTCGATCTCGAGCGGCGCGGCCTCAAAACCCGCTCCATCCTCACCGACGCCTCCATCCGCAACGCGATGGTCCTCCACGCCGCCTTCGGGGGCTCCACCAACCTCCTCCTGCACATCCCCGCCATCGCCCACGCCGCCGGCCTGCGCCGCCCCACCGTCCGGGATTGGGAGGAGGTCAACCGCGCCGTCCCCCGCCTCGTGGATGTGCTCCCCAACGGCCCGCGCCACCATCCCACGGTCCAAGTCTTCCTCGCGGGCGGAGTCCCCGAGGTCATGCTTCACCTCCGCGAACTGGGCGTCTTGGACCTGGGGGCCCTGACTGTGACCGGCGGGACGTTGGCCCAGGTCCTTGCCGCGTGGGAGCAATCCGAACGGCGCCAAAACTTCCGGCGCATCCTCCTGGAGCAGGACGGCGTCGATCCCGATGATGTCATCCTTCCACCCGCCCGCGCACGCCAACGCGGCCTCACCAGCACCGTCACCTTCCCGCAGGGGAACATCGCCCCGGAGGGATCAGTGATCAAAAGCACCGCGATCGACCCTTCGGTCGTCGACGCCGATGGAGTTTACCGGAAAGAAGGCCCCGCCCGCGTCTTCACCTCCGAGCGCGCCGCCATGCTCGCGATCAAAGCGGGCCAAATCCAATCCGGCGACATCATGGTCCTCGCCGGCTGTGGGCCCATCGGCACAGGCATGGAGGAAACCTACCAGCTCACCTCCGCGTTGAAACACCTCCCTTACGGCAAGGAGGTCGCCCTGATCACCGACGCCCGTTTCTCCGGCGTCTCCACCGGGGCGTGCGTGGGCCATGTCGGCCCGGAAGCCCTCGCCGGTGGCCCCATCGGCAAGCTCCAGGATGGCGACCGCATCCGCATCGTCGTCGACCGCGTCAACTTGGAAGGCTCCGTCGATTTCATCCCCCCGGGCGGAGGTGTGGAAACCCGCAAGGAAGGCGCCGCAATCCTCGCCGCCCGGCCGCCCCATCCCGGTCTGGCTCCAAACCCCTCCCTCCCCGAGGACACCCGCCTTTGGGCCGCCTTGCAGCAACTCTCCGGCGGAACTTGGGGCGGCTGCGTCTATGATGCGGACGCGGTGATTTCCGCCTTGGCCTGCGGGCCAAGGCCGGAGTTCAATCCCACAAAAATTCAGGATTGATCGGAATTTCGGGCTCCCTCCGGCCCCATTATTCCCCGTTCTGGCGTTTCCGCTTGCTGATCGCGGCTTCGCTGTGGTTCCGCGCCTTGTACTTCCCGTGCCGCTTCCGGATTTGCTGCTCCACCTTCTTGGTGACCAAATCAATTGCCGCGTAAAGGTCGCTCTCCGAGTCCTCCGCGAAAAGGTCGGGCCCCGGGACCACCAATCTCATCGAGCAGCGGAATTGCTTCTCCGCGGCCTTGGTGTTGTCGTGCTCCAGCGTGACTCGCGCATTGATCGCAAACCGGTCCAGGTGCTCGAGATTGTGGATCCGCGATTGGATGTGGCTCTCGATGGCCTCGGTCAACGTCAAGTTATGCGTCGAAAGAATCAACTTCATATATGTTGTCAGAATGCCCGCCGCTTTTTGAAAAATCCAGTCAAAGGATCGAATTTCTGCGCCTGAATTTGCCAGCTTCCCCAAGATTTGCTTTCCAAATGACTTCCACGAAGTTACTGATAGCGAATGCCCGAGCTGCCCAGAAAGGGAGAGCGAGTATTCCGAGGGATTCCTGTTTCGGGCGGGGTTTGCCAGGGACCGGCGCTTGTTTTGGGACGTGCAAGCGACAATGTTCCAAGCCGCCCCGTCGCGGAGGAGGACCTGCCCGGAGAGCTCAATCGCCTCGAAAACGCGTTGATCCAAACGCGCCGGCAAATCTTGGAGGTCCAGAAAAAGGTCAGCGCTGCCCTCGGCTCCAAGGACGCCTCCATCTTCGACGCCCACCTCCTCCTCCTCGAGGACCAAACCCTCCTCGATGAAGTCGGCCGCGTGCTCGCCGCCCGGAAAATCAACGTCGACAAAGCGTTCGAACTGACGGTCGACAAATACGCCACCGCGCTGGCGGCCCTTGACGACGAATATTTGAAGGAGCGCGCCTCCGACCTCCGCGACGTCGCCTCCCGTGTCCTCAACAATTTGCTCGGCCGCCAAGACTCCGAACTCAAGCTGCTCAAAGAGCCCTGCGTCATCATCAGCCACGACCTTTCCCCCTCCACCACCGCCACTCTCGACAAGTCCAAGGCCCTCGGCTTCGCCACCGACATCGGCGGCAAAACCTCCCACACCGCCATCATGGCCCGCTCCATGCAAATCCCCGCCATCGTTGGCTTGGTCAACGTCAGCCCACAGTTGGAGACCGGCGAATATGTCCTCCTGGACGGCTACAACGGATTGTTGATCGTCAACCCGACGGACCAGACCCTCTTCGAATACGGCCGCCTCGTCCGCGTCCAGGTCAACCTCGAGGAGAAGCTCCGCGACGTCATGGGCAAGCCGGCCGTCACCCTCGACGGCAAACGCATCATTCTCTCCGCCAACATCGGCTCCGCCTCCGACATCGCCGCCGTCAAAAAATCCGGCGCCGAAGGCGTCGGCCTGTTCCGCACCGAATACCTCTTCATCAACCGCGACACCCTTCCCTCCGAGGACGAGCAATTTGAGGCCTTCCGCGAAGTCGCCGAGGCCCTGAAGCCCGACCCGGTCGTCCTCCGCACCCTCGATCTGGGCGGCGATAAATTCGCCACCCACCTTCAGGTCCCAATGGAAATGAATCCATTCCTGGGCTGGCGGGCCATCCGCTTTTGCTTGCAGGAAAAGGAAATCTTCCGCAGCCACCTCCGCGCCATCCTCCGCGCCAGCGCCTTCGGGAACATCAAAATGATGTACCCCATGATCTGCTGCCTCCATGAAATCGAGACCGCCAACGCCCTCGTCGCCCAATATCAAGCCGAGTTGAAATCAGAGGGCATCCCTTTCAACCCCGAAATGGACATCGGCCTGATGATCGAAATACCATCCGCCGCCCTGATTGCCGACACCCTCGCCAAACGCGCAAAGTTCTTCAGCATTGGATCCAATGATTTGATCCAATACTGCATGGCCGTCGACCGCCTGAACGAAAAAATCGCGCACCTATATGAGCCGACCAACCCGGCCCTCCTTAAATTGGTGAAAATGACCGTCGACGCCGCCCACCGCCGCGAGATCTGGACCGGGGTCTGCGGCGAGATCGCCAGCGACCTCGGCATGGTCCCGCTCCTGCTCGGCTTGGGCGTCGACGAACTGAGCGTCGCCCCTCCCTACGTTGCGCAGGTGAAATATTTGATTCGGCGGACCAAGATCAGCGAGGCCCAGGAGTTGGCCACCTTCGCCTTGGAATGCGAAAGCGGCGCCGAAATTCGCGCCCGCGTCCAGGCCTTTGCCCAGGGCGTCGCGCCGAGTCTTTTTGAGAATCAGGGATAACGATTTATGAAGGTTCTGATTTTGGCCGCGGGTTATGCGACCCGCCTCTACCCATTGACGCTCACCCAACCCAAGCCCCTGCTCGCCGTCGCCGGCAAGCCGATGATCGAATACGTCATCGACAACATCGCCCCCATCGGCGTCGACCGCGTCTACGTCGTCACCAACGCCAAGTTCGCCGGCCATTTCCAGCGCTGGGCCGACGAATACCGGCGCACAAAAGCCCAGCTCGATTTCACCATCGTCAACGACGGCTCCACCGACGACTCCAACAAGCTCGGCGCCATCGGCGACATGAATCTTGTCATCGAAAAAGAGGGAATTGAGGACGACCTGATCGTCGTCGCCGGCGACAACCTCTTCAGCGAAAGCGTCGAGGCCTTCGGCAAGTTCTGCCGCGAAAAGAACGCCCCCGTGCTGGCTGTTTACGACGTCGGCAGCCTCGAGCAGATCAAAAAATACAACGCCATCACCATCGACGCCCAGGGCAAAATCACCTACTTCGAGGAAAAGCCCAAAATCCCCACCAGCACCCTCACCGGCATCGCTCTCTATTTTTACCCAAAGGCCACCCTCCCCTTGATCAAGCAATACGTCGCCGAGGGCAACAATCCCGACCAGCCCGGCCGCCTCGTCCAATGGCTCTACACCCGCACCCCGGTCTACACCTGGACCGTCCCCGGCCTCTGGTACGACATCGGCTCCAAGGAAACCCTCGAGGAAGCCAACCGCATCTTCGCGAAATCCTGAGGTGGACGAATAGCGTGCGCTTCCAAGTCCTGCTGGATGACAAACCCCGGACCGTCCAATTGGAATTTGGGGGCTTGCAGGACTTGCGGACAATCAGTCACTGGCGAGTTCCTGCCTTGGTCTCCCACCGTTCCTCAGTCCGCGACACGATCGAATTCGCGCGGTTCGCGGCGAAACGCCACCGCCATTACATGCGCTCCGCGCCTTCAGCGTCGAGCGTTTCTGAGTTTAAATCGATCACCTCCGCAAATCCCCAGGCGGAAATAGCCATCCTGCTGGTTGTCCGGGCGAACTGGTTTCGGCGCTCGCGGGTGCTGGGTCTGGCCCAATGCCGCCGAACCTATTGCAATCATCTGGTCCTCGAGTTTCTTTCTGTTCATCCAGCGATCGTTGGACGGATCGAGCCGCGCATCATGGGCGTTGGCACGGGGCTGCTTTATGGATTGATCGAGGTCGCCGCTCAGCTCGATGTCAAACTGATTTGGGGCGAAGCGACCGCGAATTCCGCTCCGTTTTATGCCCAAATCCTTCAGCAGCCTTCCATTGCGGACCACTTCTTCATTCGGGGCGAAACTTTCGACCAGTGCCGCAGAAGTTTTCGAGACAAAGTGCAGGGACAACTTGATTAATCCTCGTGACACGCCGATTCTTTGGCTGCGATGAATGACAAGATTCCGGAAGCAGAAGTGGTCCGTCGTCTGCGGGAAGTCGGCGCTGATGAGGATAAGTATTTCCCGGGAGTTCTCGGCAACCCTCTTGCCTGCTCCGCATGGCGGGATTTTCCGTTGTCCACATCCAACTTGGCTTTCAAGCGCCGCCAGCTTCGCGCTCGAAAGAATCGGCGCGGCCCCTCCAAACTGTCCCATCGCGCGTCGGCGGGAAAAGGTTGAGTTTTCCCCGCACGCGGCGTATTCCCCCTTCCGGATTTTTATTTTATGAAGATTGTTTTGGCTTACTCAGGCGGCTTGGACACCTCCGTGTTGCTCTCCTGGATCAAGGAAAAATACAACGCCGAGATGATCGCTTTCTGCGCGAACATCGGCCAGGAGGAGGAGTTGAAGGGCCTCGACAAAAAGGCCATGAAAACCGGCGCCTCCAAGCTTTACATCGACGACCTGCAGGAGGAGTTCGCCCGCGATTTCATTTTCCCCATGATGCAGGCGGGCGCCGTTTACGAAAGCCAATACTTCCTCGGCACCAGCATCGCCCGCCCCCTCATCGCCAAGCGCATGGTTGAAATCGCCCGCCAGGAGGGCGCCGAATACATTGCCCATGGCGCCACCGGCAAGGGCAACGACCAAGTCCGCTTCGAACTCACCGCCGCCGCCCTCGCCCCCGATCTCCAAATCATCGCCCCATGGCGTGATGAATCGTTCCGCCAGCAATTTCCCGGCCGCGCCGAAATGATCGCCTACTGCGAGGCGAAAAAAATCCCGGTCCAGGCCACCGCCAAAAAACCCTACTCCATGGACCGCAACCTCCTCCACATCTCCTTCGAGGCCGGCATCCTGGAAGATCCATGGCTCGACGCCTCCGCTCCGGAGCACAAGGCCATGTATGTCCTCAGCGTCGCCCCGGAGGACGCCCCCAACCAGTCCGAATATGTCACCCTCGACTTCGAGCAGGGCAATTGCGTCGCCGTCAACGGCAAGGCCCTGGACCCTCTCGGCATCATGCGCGCCCTCAACAAACTCGGCGGAAAACACGGCGTCGGCCGCGTCGACCTCGTCGAAAACCGCTACGTCGGCATGAAATCCCGCGGCGTTTACGAAACCCCCGGCGGCGCTATCCTCCACTTTGCCCACCGCCAGATGGAATCCATCACCATGGACCGCGAAGTCATGCACCTCCGCGACTCGCTCATCCCCAAATACGGCGAACTCGTCTATTACGGCTATTGGTTCGCCCCGGAACGCCTCGCCCTCCAGGCCCTCGTCACCGAAAGCCAGAAACATGTCACCGGCTCTGTCCGCGTCAAGCTCTACAAGGGCAACATCATCAACGCCGGGCGCAAATCCCCCATCAGCCTCTACAACCCCCACATCGCCACCATGGAGGCCGACCCGACCAAAGCCTACAACCAGGACGACGCCACCGGCTTCATCCGCCTCAACGGCCTGCACCTCAAAGTCGCCGCCCAAGTCCACGCCGCCGCCAAAAAAAACAAACCCTCCAAACGCCGTTGATTCGCAAAGGGCGGAGTGAGGCCCCCAATCGCCGCCTCTGTGCGAGTCAAATTTGACGTCTGAGACCGCTGCGCAGGTCGACCGAATCAAAAACTTCGTGGAATAACCTGTTGCAATCTCATCCCGCTATGGTACAAGTCCCGTCCCTCGCGCGGAAAGCGCCGGGAAAAACAAATTTTTATGGGTCAACATTCCAGTCTCAAGGGCGCCAGCGCCCTCGGCGCCAAGCGCAACGTCCTCAAACGGTTTGAACGGGTTGAAATCCTCAAACGTCGCGGCCAATGGAAGGACGGCGAACGGGTGATCGGCCTTCGCAAGACCAAGCCGGACGCTTAATCACCCCTTTTGGCTGTCTAACGTTAAGCGTCGAAGTATGCTTGGCGGTGGCTTAACGTTACAATTGTTCAACGTAAGTCATTGAAAATGAACAGAAGCAGGACGCTTCTGCGGCAAGATCGCTAAATTTTTTATGCCCATCCGCCTCCAAAAATTCCTGGCGGACGCGGGCGTCGCCTCCCGCCGCGCCAGCGAACAAATCATTGCCGAAGGCCGTGTCACGGTCAACGGCAAGACGGTCAAGGAACTCGGCTCCAAAGTCGAGCCCGGGGAGGACCGCGTCGCCGTCGACGGCCGCCCGCTCAAGCCCAAGCGCAAGCTTTACCTCGCCGTCCACAAACCCAAGGGCTGCATCTGCTCCCGCAATGACCCCGAGGGCCGCCCATCCCTCGACGATCTTCTTCCCCGCGAGTGGGGCAATCTTTATTCGGTTGGCCGCCTCGATTTCATGAGCGAGGGGCTCATTTTCTACACCAACGACGGCGATTTCTCCCTCAAGCTCACCCATCCCCGTTACGGCGTGCAAAAGAAATACCGCGCGTCCATCCAGGGCGAAGTGACCCCCGAGATCGCCGCGTTGATGGCCAAGGGCATTTATCACGAGGGCGAAATGCTCAAGGCCGAATCCGTCCGCATTCTCCGCGCGGTCCAGGGCAAAAGCCTCGTTGAGCTCACCCTGCGCGAAGGAAAAAACCGTGAAGTCCGCCGCCTCTTCGAGTCCCAGGGCTTGCTCGTTGAAAAGCTCCAGCGCACCCAAATCGGCCCCATCAAGCTGGCGGAGCTCCCCAAAGGCAAATGGCGGACGTTGACAGCCGCGGAAATAAAATCTTTAATTCCGGCTCAGTAGCGCCGGTGTTTTGCGGCCTTTTCTGCCAATTCCTGGCGACGCGCTCATGAAGAAATATTTTTGGATTTTGGCCGTCCTTGGCGGCGCCTTGGGTTCCATCCTCGCCGCCGGGGAGACGGCGACGGTCAATCGCGCCCGAGTCAATGTGCGCGGCGGCCCCTCCCTCGCCAGCGAGGTCATCACCCAGCTCCAAAAGGGCGACCAAGTCACCCTCCTCGACGAGATTCCCGTCGAGAAGCCCAAGGCCGGCGAGCCCGCGCGCTGGGCCGTCATCAAGCTTCCCCCAAACACCCACGCTTGGGTTTTCACCGATTTCCTCGACCAAAAAACCGTCAAGGTCAAACGCCTCAATCTCCGCGCCGGCCCGGGCGAAAATTTCAGTGTCGTCGGCCGCCTCGAAAAGGGCGATTCCGTCAAAGAAATCCGCACGGTGGAAAACTGGATGGAGATCGAAGCCCCTGCCTCGGCGCGCGCGTATGTCGACCTGTCCTACTTGGACCGCCCGAACGGCCCCGCCCAGGAATCAGCCCCCCCTGCCGTCGCCGCCGCCAAACCGGCGCCCGCCCCAGTCCCGGCTTTCGAGGAGAAGCTCAACCTTTTCGAGCCCCCCGCCAAACGCGAGCCCGCCGTGGCGGATTCCAAGCCCGCGGCTGTCCCGGAGGCTGCCAAAGCGGAAAAAACCCCGGAACCCAGGCCCGAACCCGCCGTCGCCCTCGAAGCTCCGAAAGTTGAGCCGACTCCCCAGCCCCAGCCCGGGACCCCGCCGCCCGCCGAAACGGTCGTCATCAAGGAGGAGCCTCTGGTCGTGGCGCCTACGGAGGAGAAGAAATCCACCCCTGCGGCCGCGCCGGCCAAGCCCGAGGAAAACGCCGCCAAACCCGCCGAGCTGCCGGCCCAGTCCGCCCCCGTGGAATTGGCCCCCGAGGTCACCCGCATTCTCCCGGACGTCGCCGCCCCGGTCGCCCAATCCGGCCAACTGATTTACGGCAAGCGCATCATCCGCCGCGAGGGCGAAGTCCGCTCCACCAAATTCAACATCCAGGCCCCGACTTACTTCGAACTCGTCGCCGAAAAAGGCAAAGTCATCAACTATCTCAGCGGCGAAAAGATCGGCGTCAAACTCAAGGATTACAAGGGGCTTCGCGTGGTCGTCACCGGCGAGGAATCAATCGATGCCCGCTTCCCGGACCGGCCTCTCCTGGAAATCGAAACCATCGAAGTCGCCCCCTGATGGCTGCCGACTTGATCGACGGACGCGCCCTCGCGGAGGAACTCCACGCCGAAACGGGGCGGCGGGCCATTGCGCTCAAGGACCGTGGCCTTCAGCCCGGCCTCGCCTTCGTGCGGGTCGGCGAGGATCCAGCCTCGCAAGTCTACGTCGGCATGAAGGAACGGATGGCGGGTCGGCTCGCCATTCATTCGGTGACCCATGTCCTGCCTGAGAAAACGTCGGAGGCGGACCTGCTCGCCCTGATTGCCAGGCTGAACGCCGATCCCGCCATCCACGGCATTCTCGTCCAAGCCCCCATTCCGGGCCACATTGACTCCTCCAAAGTCTATTCCGCCGTCAGCCCCGCCAAGGATGTCGATGGCTTCCACCCCATCAACGTTGGAAAGCTCCTCCTCGGGGACCCGACTGGTTTTGTTCCCTGCACTCCCGCCGGAGTCCATGAGCTGTTGGTTCGATCGCAGGTCAACCTTTCCGGCGCGGAGGTCGTGATCCTTGGCCGCGGCAACATCGTCGGCAAGCCGATGGCCGCGATTCTCCTCCAGAAAGCGAGGCATGCCAACTCGACCGTGACGATCTGTCATTCCCAATCCCGGGACATCGCCTCGCATTGCCGCCGGGCCGACGTCATCATCGCCGCCATGGGCCAGGCGCGATTTGTCAAAAAGGAGATGGTCCGCCCGGGCGCCACCGTCATTGATGTCGGCGTCAACCGCGTGGCCGATCCCTCCGCCAAAGGCGGGTCCCGCCTCGTCGGGGACGTCGATTTCGAGGCCGTCCGCGAAATCGCGGGCCAGCTCACTCCCAATCCCGGCGGCGTCGGCCCCATGACCATCGCCCTGTTGATGCGCAACACCGTCCGCGCCGCCGAATTTTTCGCGAAATAACTGATACTATATGCAAGCAACAAGAATCCTCCCAGACCTCCAATGTTCCCTCCTTTGCGAAGATGTCCGCCAGGAAACCAGCGGCAACTTCATCGTCATCGGCATCATCGGCTTTGTGAATGTGCCCCAGCTCCCGGTGACCGCGTTCAAGCTGTGCGTTTTCAACCGCTGGACGGCGGGCATCGGCCAGTTCACTGAATCGGTCCGCCTCATCGCGCCCGACTCCACCACCGTGCTCCGGCAAAGCCAGGTGAAGTTCAACCTCCAGGATCCCTCCCACAACGCCACCAACGTCACCCTCTTCGGCCAACTCAAATTTGAGGCCGCCGGAACCTATTACATTGAGGTCTTGGTGGATGATGTCATGAAAATTCGCTTCCCAATCCCGGTGCGCGTCGTGGCTCCCCCGGCGGGGCAGCAGCAGCCCCAGCCGGCTCCAGAGGGATAATCCGCGTCCGCGACGGGCGCGCATTCCTAAACATCCGTGAAGGAAGAGCCGATCCATGCTTGGCAGCCGCTGACCTTCGGGGGAGTGGCCCGCTACGCCCACGACTGGATTGGCAAGCTCTTCCTCACCTGCCTGATCGTCTCACTGCTCGTGGCCGGCGCCGTGGTTTGGACCGCCACCCGCGTTTGGGTTCCCACCATCGACTCGGCGATCCAGAATCTCCCGGCCGGAGTCGAGCTCAGTGGTGGACGGCTCCGTTTCGTCCAGGCCGCCCGCCTGGCGGAAAGTCGGTTTCTCGCGATTCACCTGGGTCCAGCGGCGGGGTACGGCCCGGCCTCCAGCGCCGACGTCAATATTGTCCTGGACCAGGAGGTTGTCCGCTTCCGGTCGATCTTCGGCGCCGCGGCGGCCCGATACCCGGTCCACTGGACGTTCCATTTGAGCCCGGCCGAAACGGATCCTTGGTGGGGCGCATGGAAGCCTGCCGTCCTGGCATATGCGGCGGGGGGCGTGATCCTGTCCATGTTCGCAAGCTTGATGGGCTTGGGGCTCGTCTACACCCCGGTCCCGAGGTTGATTGCCTTGTTCACTGGGCGCCGTGTGACGCTTTGGGGCTCGTTCAAGCTGGCAATCGCGGCGCTGTTGCCCGGCGCAGTCCTGATGGCCATCGCCATTTCGCTATATGGAATGAACCAAATCCGATTGTTGGAGCTGATCGCCGCGTGGTTCCTGCATTTCCTGATCGGCTGGATCTTCCTTGTCGGAGCGTCGCTGAAATTGCCGCGACTTTTTGCGGGGAATCCCTTTGACGCCGTGAGTGTCGACCCAGCGGTGCTTACGAAGGCCCCAAACGGAACAGGGGCGGACCCCCCTCCTCATGAATGAGTCCGCCCCCTCCGTTCCCCTTTTTTCCCTCCTTTGCCTTCTTCAGCCAAGTCGTTTCCTCAGAACAGGTCGGCCGATATCAGGCCCTCGGCCTCAATGATCGACCGGTTCAGCCCGGCGGCCATCGCCGTCAATCGCGCTGTCCTCATGTAATCCCCCTTGCGCGATGCCGCCAATGATGCGCGGCGGATGCCGGCGAGTTCCCGCCTAAGGCTGGCCAACTGTTCTTCAACTTGTCGGTTTGCTTTCATGCTTTCGTTACGCCCTGAACATGCACCACCCCGCGGCTTGTCTCCATAGGGATCACCCTGAATCAACCTTGAGAAACTCTTGAGTCCCAAGGCAATCCGATGCGCCAGTCCCGCAAAGAGTTTCCCCTCGCTCCAGTTGCTCCAACCGCATGAATCTTTCCGCTGTGCCGCCTCGCTGTATCCTTTCCTTCCAATCCGTAAGGCGCATACTCCTTCCGTCCATGTCCGACACGCTGGTCGTCAACGAAATCTACCTCAGCCTCCAGGGCGAAAGCGCCTTTGCGGGCTTGCCCTGCATTTTTGTCCGGCTCACGGCCTGCAACCTTCGCTGCTCCTATTGCGACACAGCGTATGCCTTCACCGAGGGATCCAAATGGTCCATCAACCAGATGATGGAGAGGATCTCCGCCTTGGCGATGCCATACGCGGGAGGCGCGGGATCGCAACGGTTGCCGCTCGTTGAGTTGACCGGCGGCGAGCCTCTTTTGCAGCCCCGCTCCCTCGATTTGATGCGGCTCCTTTGTGACAGTGGATTCACCGTGCTCGTGGAAACAAGCGGCGCGCTCGACATCGGCAAGGTCGATCCGCGCGTCCACCGCATCATGGATTTGAAATGCCCCTCCAGTGGTGAGGTTTCGCGCAACCGGGCGGAAAATATCCCCCTTTTGCGCCCGACCGATGAGGTTAAATTTGTGATCGGCACCGCTCAGGATTATGAATGGGCCAAGGCGCAATTGGAGCGGCATCGGCTCTCCTCCATTTGCCCAGTCCTGTTTTCGTGGGTGTCGCCCCTGCTGGAGCATCAGCGCGCCTCCGTTCTGAAACCGGTGCCTGAGGGGCAAACCCCGATCACCCGCCGCGAATTGGTGGAACGCATCGTGGCCGACGCGCTGCCGGTCCGTTTCCAGTTGCAAATGCACAAGTTCATCTGGCCGCCGGACGAGCGGGGAGTCTGATGATGGACCGCACCTTGCAATTGCTGGAACTCTATGAGTCCAGGAACATCACGTTCATCGAAGGTGACGGGTCATGGCCCATCGTTTGGGACCGGGCCGCCGGAATGCACGTCTGGGATGCGGATGGGAAAAAATACCTCGACCTGACCGCCGCCTTCGGTGTGGCGGCCGCAGGCCATGCAAATCCCCGCGTCGTCAGGGCGGGGCAACGGCAAATGCGCCGCTTGCCTCACGCCATGGGCGATGTCCATCCGCATCCCCTCAAGGCGGCCCTTGTCGGGAAATTGAGCCAAATTACATTTGAGCGCTGGCTGGGCCGGGGCATGCACGGGAAAACGATCTTGGGCAGTTCCGGTTTTGAGGCGGTCGAGGCGGCGCTGAAAACGGCCATCCTGGCGACGGGGAAGGCTGGTTTGCTGGCGTTTTCGGGCGCTTACCACGGATTGGGATACGGCGCGTTGAACGCCACGCATCGCGCGCATTTTCGGGCGCCGTTCCACCGGCAACTGGGGCGTTTCGGGAAGGTGATTCCATGGCCGGAGTCGGGCCTCGAAAAAACGGAGGCGAGCCTTCGCAAGGCAGCCGCCACAGGCAGGTTCGGCGCGATCTTGGCCGAACCGATTCAGGCGCGCGGGGGCATTCGGATTCCGCCGGATGGCTTCCTCGCGTTGCTCCGGCGCGTGGCCGATGAATTTGGCCTGCTCCTGATCCTGGATGAGATTTACACCGGATTTGGCCGCACAGGCCGGTGGTTTGCCTGCGAGCATGAGCAAGTTGTCCCAGACCTGATTTGTCTGGGCAAAGCGCTGACGGGTGGCTTTCCCCTTTCCGCCTGTGTGGGCCGCGCGGACGTGATGGACCGCGCGTGGCCTCGGTCCGACGGCGAAGCAATCCATACCAGCACGTTCCTCGGGAACCCGGTGGGCTGCGCGATGGCCCTGGCTCAGATCGACGAAATCCCAAGGCTTTTGGCGCCGGCGAAAAGTGCGGGTTTTTTGCTCTTGGATGAACTGGAGAAAATGAAACCGATCCCGCGCGTGCGGCATTCCATTCGAGGCCGGGGACTGATGGCCGGAATTGAACTCCGCGATGAAAACAACCAACCGGCCACGGGGCTCTCGCTCGCGGCCGTGAAAAACCTGCTCCACCGAGGCTTTATTTTTCTGCCGGAAGGCGAGCACGCCAACGTGATTGGCTTCACGCCGCCATTGATTATTGGCGCCCGCCAGATCCGCAGTTCCGTTGCGGCTCTGGGCGAGGAACTGGAGCGCCTCCAATGACCCTGACAGAAATGCGGCAGCTTCTCGCCGAGCGGAACATCCAGCTCACCAAGTCGCTGGGGCAGAATTTCCTTCACGACGGCAACCAACTGCGCCGCATCGTCGAAGCCGCCTCGGTGAAACCGTCCGATTCCGTGCTGGAGATTGGGCCCGGCCTTGGGCCGTTGACCGAACTTCTATTGGAGAAAGCGAAACAAGTAATCGCGGTTGAACTGGATCAACGGCTCGTCGCCATCCTGCAGGGACGGTTCAACACGCCGAAGCTGGAACTCCTCCACGGGGATGCCCTTGCCTTGGCACGCGACAAAAGCAGGGATTGGACGGGCTGGAAGCTGGTCTCGAACCTGCCGTATTCCGTCGCCTCGCCCATCCTCGTTGAATTCGCGGAGAGCCCTCGGCCCCCCGAATCAATGACCGTCACGCTGCAACTGGAGGTCGCGGAGCGAATTCAAGCCCGGGCGGACGAGGATGATTACGGGCTGCTGAGTCTGCTGCTTCAGGTCCGCTATGAACCGCTCGCCATGTTCAAAATCCCGGCCGCCAGTTTTTTTCCGCCGCCCGATGTCGATTCCGCGTGCCTCTCGCTGCGGCTTCGATCCGAGCCCCTCCTCCCCTTGGACCTTCTCCCGAAATTCAAGCGGATCGTGAAGAAGGCGTTTTCTGAGCGGCGGAAAATGATGATGAAATTGTTGCGCCAGGAATGGGCTCCGGAAAGCCTCGCCGCCGCTTATGCCAAGCTCTCGCTGCCCCTCCAGATTCGGGCGGAAGCCGTGACATTGGACCAGTTTGTGGCGTTGACCCGACTTGTTGAAAAAGCGGGCGCAAATCCAATTGCGCCCCCGCAGGCGCCCCCTTAATGTTCCGGGCCGCGAAATCGCATGAAAATCTACATCGACGGGAAGTTTTTTAACGAGAAGACAGCGAAAATCTCCGTGTTCGACCACGGCTTGCTTTATGGTGACGGCATTTTCGAGGGCATTCGCGCGTACAACGGTCGCGTCTTCAAGTTGAAGGAGCACATCGACCGGCTGTTTTATTCCGCCAAGGCAATTCTCCTCACCATTCCGATTTCGCACCGGGAAATGATGGACGCGGTCACCGCCACCTGCCGCGCCAACAAATTGCGCGACGGCTATATCCGCCTCGTCGTGACGCGCGGCCCCGGCACGTTGGGCCTCAACCCCAACCGCTGCAAAAACCCGTCGGTCATCGTCATTGCCGGCAAAATCCAGCTTTACCCAAAGGAATATTACGATCGGGGCCTCGACATCATCACCGTCGCCACCACTCGCAATCTCCACAACGCGGTCAATCCAGCGATCAAGTCGCTCAATTACCTGAACAACATCCTCGCGAAAATTGAGGCGAACAATGGCGGGTGCGAGGAGGCGATCATGCTCAACAGCGATGGCTACGTCGCCGAATGCACGGGCGACAATATTTTCCTTGTGAAGGGCAACCAATTGCTCACCCCTCCGCTGAGCGCCGGCGCCCTGTACGGCATCACACGCACCACGGTGATGGATATCGCACGTGACTCAGGCCTGCAGGTTTCTGAACCAAACCTGACCCGCTACGACGTCTTCAATGCGGATGAAGTTTTTCTGACCGGAACGGGCGCGGAGGTCGTTCCCGTCGTGAAGGTGGATGGCCGCGTGATCGGCTCGGGAGCTCCCGGCCCCGTCACCCGGGAACTGGTGAAGAAATACCATGAATTGGTCCAATCCGCCGGCGAACCGATTTTTCCCGGCAAGGAAAAATCAAGGCGCGCCGCTTAGGCCACGCATTTCAACGTCGGGAATTTCTTCCCAAGGATCGCGCCGCTCTCGGCCTTGAGCCATTGCTCCAGCAAGCTGGCGTAAATGGACCGGAAATCGGTGGTGAACCGGACGTCTCCGTTGTGCAAATCCTTTGGCGCAAGGCTTGGAGCCGTTCCAAGTAGCCCGGCCTGAACTTTGGGCCCCGCCAGGAACATGGGCGCCGCGGCGCCGTGATCGGTCCCATTGTTGGCGTTCTGCCCCACGCGCCGCCCAAATTCGCTGAAGGTCATCAACGTCACCCGCTGGTCATGGCCAAGCGCCTTCAAGTCGTCAAAAAAAGCCTTCACTCCGCCCGCCATTTCCCCGAGCAATCGTTGATGGGCTGGGACTTGGTTGGTGTGGGTGTCATAGCCTCCCTGCGAGACGTAAAACACGCGCGTGGGGAGCCCGCCCGCGATCAGGCGGGCGACCAGCTTCAACGAGCCGGCGATCTGCGTCCCGGGATAGTTTCCCGCATTGCGGACGCGCTTCGTGACGGCGAGGATTTTGTCGGAGCTGACCTGGGCGTCGAGCGCCACGCGTTCCAGAAAATCAAGGCTGGAGCCGCGGTGTTGCCGGACGGCCGTCCCCGGGGCCGAACCGATGCTCCCGCCCGAATTCAATTCGGTTCCGTCGCCTTCCATCATTTGGGGCCCGTTCAGTTTCCGATAGTATGCTTCGCTGCTCATTTCGCCTTCGCCCGGTTCATCCCCGCTGGCAAAGCGGTAACTCTCCGGATTCTCCAGCGAAATCCCCAGCGGACGCCCGCTCTGGAAGGCCAAAGGCGTCTGACGTCCCACGCTGATGCCAACGGTCGGGTCCGCTCCCTTGCATGCGTTGTCGAAATACCGGCCGATCCATCCCTGCGTTTTCGCGCTTTCCGGGCTGGCGGTCTGCCAAATGTCGGTCGAGTGGAAATGCGAGCGGTTCGGGTTCGGATACCCCACGCCGTGGATCACGCTCAACATCCCTGCGTCAAAAAGTTCCTTGAAACCGGTCATTGAGGGGTGCAGGCCAAAATCGGCGTTCAACTTGAGTGTGGCGTCCGGTTTCAAACTCAACGAGGGACGCGCCTTGTAATAAAAGTCGTTGGTGATCGGGACGACGGTGTTCAATCCATCATTCCCACCCGCCATCTGCAGGACCACCAGGATCGGCTTGGCGTCATCCGCGGCTCCCGCTGCGTGCAATGAGGCCATGGTTTCGGACAAAAACGCCGGGATGGTCCAGGCCATTGCGCCCCCAACGAGGCCAGTTTTCAGAAATTCGCGGCGGGTCCTAAAGGTTTCTTCCATAAAAGTTCTCTCTTCTGCGGTGGTTTAAACTCAGGCGAGTTGAAATTCCGGGGTGGACATCGCCAGCCGAATCGCATGCAAAATGTCCTCCTCATCCAAGGGCCCCAAGCCGTCCAAATAATCGGTGAGCGCCTTTCGCTGCTGTTCTTTCAACGGCCCTTGAATGAATCGTTTTTCCAGCGCTTCAACCAACCGCGGCTTGGTGGCGCGCTCCGCGTCTGTGAAAAGTTTGGTCACTTGGGTGGGCGTGCCTGGGCGAAAACGTCTCTGCCGCGGGCCGGCCGGCTTTTTCCCTTTTCCGGCGGCGGGCATCATTGGATTCTCGCCCATCACCAAGTAGGCGCTCATGTTGTAGCGGTTGAGCAAATTGTTCGTGGTGATCCATGCCATCCCGCCGTCCCAGCCTTTTACATTGGGGGGCATGAACAGCTCCTGGCCCAGGGTGCGCAGCGCGTTGGCGGCCATTGCGGGTGGCGGCAAATCGCGCTCGAGCAGACGCACGCTGCTCACCAGCCACTGCGTCGGGCTCTTCACTTGGTTGCGGATGATGGACGGCGAATAGAATTCTTCGCTGGTGAACATCGCCCTCAGTACGGGGCGGAACTCCAGTTTTGCGGCTTGGAAATGCGCCGCCAGCGCGTTCACGATCGCCTCCGGTGGGCTGTCCTCCACGAAGAACCGCCAGAGCTTGGCGGTGATGAAGCGGGCCGCCTGCGGCTGCCCGGTGATGATTCGCAAAACGTCCTCGCCCCTGAAATTCCCAATCTGCCCGAGGATCATTTTGTTGCCGTTGTCGTGCGCCTGCGAGCGGTAGGTGAACTCCTGCGCTCCGCGGTCGTAGGACCAGCCGGTCAACGCCCGGGCCGCTTGGGCCACATCGCGCTCCGTGTAATTTCCCTCGCCCAGCACAAACAGCTCCATCACCTCGCGGGCGAAATTTTCGTTTGGATGCTCTTTTCGGCTTTGCGCCTGGTCAAGCCAGACCAGCATGGCGGGGTCTTTTGAAACCTGTTCCAGCATCGCCAGCCAGTTGCCCGCGGCGTTCCGGCGAAAAATGTCGTTCTGGCGCCACATCAAGTAGGCGTCCTTCACTTTTTGCGCGCTTGTCGCAAAATGGCCATGCCAGAACAACGTCAGTTTCTCCTGGAGGGGGCGCTTTCCGCTGGCCATCCGTTCGAGCCACCATTGGCGCAGTTCCCCAATCTTTTCCCGCTGCTCCCTCTGTTCCATCCGCTGCAATTCCCTGCGTTTTTCGGCCGGCGCATCCCGATATTCCCGCAAACGCTTGAACCGTTCGGGGTCCGGCTTGGCCCAGTTCGGATTCGCCGAGTGCTCGGGCTCCCCCTCGAAATTCACCAGGCGGTCCACAGTGCGTTCCATCCCCGCCTGGACCGCCTGTTCAATTTCGGCCGGTGTGCCGCCAAACCCCGCCCGGTTCAGGAGGTGGGCCGCCGTTGTGTAACTCCATCGATTGGAAGGCAAAACTCGCAGCATAATCACTTAGACGGCGCCGCGCGTGGAAAAGTTTCGGGAAAAATCAAGGAATCGCCCGCGCTTCCCGCAGTTGCTGGACGGTCGCTTCGGAACGTTGCGGGAAATAATGCTCCAAAAGGCGGCGCACTTCCGGGGACCAGTGTTTTTCCCGGGTGTAAATCTCGTAGGGCCCCGTTTTGTATTGGTGGACATCGTGCCGATACGCGCCCCACCGCGCCGCTTCGCACACGATGCCTCCGTGCAACCTGTCTGCCCATCGCTTGAATCGCTCCGCCGATTTCGCGGGCGTCAACGCGCCGTCGCCAGTCAGGTGCAGCCGCGCGCGCTCCCCGAGGAGCGCTTTGAAATCATGATTCTCCCGCAATTTTTGGAACAGGCGCGTGGGGCTCTGGTCGTCGTCGGCTGCGATCGTGTTTGCCCGCGCGTCCTCCAGGGTCCGTTCCCCGTCCCAGACAAAGAAATGGAATTTGCCCGGCGGCGAACGGCGGGCGGCGGCATACCAATTGGACGCGCGGTCCCAATCCGCATTGGCGCCGTAGAGGTTCAACAGCATGTAATCGGCGAACGCGCGCAGGTCCAGCAGTTCGCCCACGGCTTTGTGGCGCGCCGGGTCCGACACCCCTGCGTTCGCCAATTCGAAAAGTTCATTCCATCGCGTTGCGTCGCCGGACAGGATGTTGTCGCTGTTTCGCGCGTCGTATTCCCCTGGTTTGCCCCCGAAATGGGCGGCGGCGAAATCCTCCGCCGGGCGTTCCGCCAAGTTGTAGACACCCCAGTACAGGCCATTCAAGTGGAGGTGGACAAATTCGCCGCGCGCGGCGGGATGCCCCATCGCGCGGTGGCTGTCGCGCATCCATTGGTCGCGGATGTAGTCGCCGCGCAGTCGCTCCTCGCCGCTCCAATGCAGCCACGAATTGTTGCAGCCGGCCCGAAGGACCAATTCATCGAACGCCTGAGGCGCGGCGCCGTCGAACAGCCGACACCGCCATTTGCCAGGCCCATATTTCTTCCGGAACACAACCCGGAACGCGTGCTTGGGCGATTCCTCCGGCCGGCGGTTCCACCCGCCTTGGATTCGCACGCCGCATTCGACCCGCGCGATCTCGCCTCGATTCGTCGAAAAGTATTCCAGTGTGGCTGGGCGTTCCCACTCGGCGCCGGTTTTCAGCGGATTCGCATAGATGCCTCGTTCGGCTCCAAAAAGGTCCTCTGGCTCCAGAGTGAGCGCCAACGTGGGAAGCGACCGCAATCCATCAGCCAATCCAGGGTGATCCTTGACGGAATAATACGCGGGAACCGCCTTGCCATCGTTGCTTCCCCAAGTTGCAGGAAAGCCCGTTCCTGTTTGGGTCGCTGCCTTCTCCGGGAATATAAACGTCCGGGTCTCCGTCGGCGAAATTGCCGTGGCTCCGGAAAACGCAGCCGCGCGAATCACCGTCGAGCGGGCGATGGCTATCGAACCAACGAGCTCCTGCCCAGCCTTGGGGCTGGGTGGCGACCCGTTGGTCGTATAGTAAACCTTGCCCGAAGGCCCCGCCTCGATTCGCAGCGACACCGTTTGATCCTGCAATCCTCCATGGGTGTTCCACTTCAACGGCTCCGCGGAGAAAGCGTTGATGCCCTGAATTAAAAAGACGCAGGCTGCGGTCCCAAAAGCGCGTTTGGTGTTGATGGCGACTTTGTAATGATTCCCGGTCCTCAAAGTCAATCGGAGACCCACGGCGCTGGACCGGGGAGAAATCCCGTTCACAGAAACGGCCCGGCATCATACAATGAGCCCATGCCCTCGTTCTTGACCCGCGCCTTGGGCGCAATCCGGAAGCAGCATACGATTCTGTGCGCGTTGGCCCTCATCCCCGTCGCGGTGCGCGCCGAGGAGCCCCTGCCGGATGTTTCCCGCCTCCAATCCTCGCCGGTCCTTCGCCACTTGAAGAAGAATCCGATCTCCTCGCCCCCGAAGACCCCCGCCGAGCAAACCGTGTCGCAGTTTTACGTCCCGGAAGGATTCCGCGTGGACCTCGTGCTGTCCGAGCCCGACCTTCATCAGCCGATCGCCTTCACGTTCGACGAACGCGGCCGCATCTGGGTGGCGGAAGCTTACTGCTACCCAACCAAACGGCCGCCCGGCCAAGGCGAAGACAAGCTGGTCATCTTCGAGGACAAGGATGGCGACGGGAAATTCGAGACCCGCAAAGTTTTCGCCGAAAAGCTGAATCTCGTGAGCGGGTTTGAGGTTGGCTACGGCGGCGTGTGGGTTGGGGCGGCGCCGGACCTCCTTTTCATTCCCGACAAAAACCGCGATGACATCCCGGATTCCGAGCCGCAGACTTTGCTCGACGGTTTTGGCTATCAGGACACGCACGAATGCCTGAACAGTTTCCTGTGGGGCCCAGATGGATGGCTTTACGGCATCCAAGGGGTCTTCAACCTAGCGCACATCGGCAAACCCGGCGCCCCCGCCTCCGAACGCACCGAGCTCCGCGCCGGCGTCTGGCGGTATCATCCCGTGCGCCACCAATTTGAAGTGTTCGCGCACGGCGGCAGCAACCCTTGGGGCCTGGACTACGATGAACATGGCCAGCTTTTCATGACTCATTGCCGCAGCTACTGGGGCAGGGGAGGGACCACCCATGTGATCCAGGGCGGCCAATTCTGGAACCAGGCCAACGCCAACTACGCCCCCTACATCATCGCCGATCCACCCAAGGATTTTCCAGAGCTGCAGAATTACCTGCTCGCGAGCGCGCGCCACGACCATGGGGCAGGGGGCGCCGGCGCGCGCGGCACCGACGCCATTTTCGGTGGCCACAGCCATGTCGGCACGATGATCTACTATGGAGACAACTGGCCCGCCGAGTATCGTGGCCAGCTCTTCACGCACAACCTCGGCGGCCACCAGATCAACCGCGAGATCAACAAACGCGACGGCAGCGGCTTCGAAACCGTCCACGCCGAAAACGACATGCTCTTCAACACCGATCCCAAGTATGTCGCCGTCGCCCTGAAATATGGCCCCGACGGCGCCGTCTATTTCATCGACTGGTACGACCAACAACACTGCCACAACCCCAACACCGAACGTTGGGACCGCACCAACGGCCGCATGTACCGGATGCTCTGGGAGAAAACATATAAACCGCGAACCGTCGATTTGAGCCTCCTCAGTAATCGCGATTTGCTCTTACAATTAACCAACGCCAATTCATGGAACGAACGAACCGCGAGGCGCCTCTACTCTGAGCGATGGTTGACCCATTTAGCGGGAAATAAGACCCGTGAACAACCACGCAACTTTGATGACGGAGATGCCGGACTGAAGGTCGCGGATCTAATACTAGATAAAAGCGCGCGCGCCGGCCTGAATCTTCTGTGGGCGTACCAAGGAGATCGTCGTGTTGCCTCTTTGCGAGGATTTCGAGACGCTGACGAATTTGTTCGGGGTTGGGCAGTCCAATTTATGGCGGAGAATGATTATCCTCATCGAGACTGGGCCTCCACGCAATTTGTCCAAATGGCAAAAACGGAGCCGTCTGCTGTGGTGAGACGTTATTTAGCCTCTGCGATACAGCGCGAGCCTGGGGCTTCCGCCTGGGAAGTAGCCGCTGCCCTGGCACAGCGCGCGGAAGACAAAGACGACCGGAACATTCCCAAACTACTCTACCAAAGCATCGCACAGCGGATGACCAATGCGGCGAATGTCAGGAAAGCTTTGGCGATTGCGAAGGAAACGAAGATTCCGCAGATCGCGGATTGGATTTATTGGTACGCGGCCACGATGGAAGGGCCGGGGTTGAACGTCGCGTTGGCGCGTGTGGGCGGGCTTTCGGGCGAGGATCAACGGCGGTTGCTCTCGGTTGTGGCCCATGCGCTTTCCACGCGCGCGAGTGTCTCAGCGCCGGAGGTTTGGGCCAAACTTTCGCGCGCGCTTTATGAACACAGCGATGCTCGCGTGGTTCGGCTTGCCGAGCGAATCGCCGCCGCGTTCGGCGATCGTTCGCGATTCCCCCAACTGCGCACGAGTCTCGCTGCGACCGGCAAAATCGAAGATCGCCGCCACGCCTTCGAGGTTCTCACGCGCGCACAAGACTCTGAATCGTTGCCCGCGTTCATCGCGCTGCTCGACGACCAAGATTTTCAGTCATCCACCATTCCCCAACTCGCCCGCTACGATTCGCGGGAAATTCCCAAAGCGCTGATCGAACGTTTTGCCGCCTTCTCCCCCGACCAACGCGCCGCCGCGCTGAATGTTCTGACCGCGCGCCCCGCTTCAGCGCTCGCATTGCTCGATGCTGTTGCCGCCAACAGGATCACGCGTGATCAACTCAGCGCCTTCCACATCCGCCAGCTCACACAACTCGACAATCCCGAAGTCGAAAAACGAGCCACCGCCGTTTACGGCCGCATCACCAAAACCAGCGACGAGAAGAAAGCGCAAATCGACACCATGGAAAAGACCTTCAACGAAGCGCCGCTTTGGGCCTATTCCGCGCGCGCGGGACGCGAGCATTACCAGAAGCTCTGCGCGCAATGTCACAAACTCGGCGATGCCGGCCAGCAATTCGGTCCCGAACTCACCGGCAGCGCCCGCCACGGCATCCGTTACTTCCTCGAAAACATCATCGACCCCAACGCGGTGGTCGGCTCCGATTTCCAGATGACCAGCATTGACACGGCGGACGGCGAGTTGGTCAGCGGCTTGCTCGCGGACGAAACGGACAGCACTGTCACGATCCGCACCCCAACCGAAAAAATCACTCTTCCGAAAACCAAAGTCGCCAAGCGGGCCTTGTCGGACAAATCAATCATGCCCGAAGGATTGTTGGACGGGCTGCCGCCGAGGGAACAACTGGAGTTGTTGAAGTATTTGACCGGGAAGTGAATGGGCAGCCCGAAAATGCTGGGTTGGCGGTCATTGTTGTCATTCCCGCCCGGCGATTGCTTGTCCACCTGCCGCCGCTTTTGGTAAGACCTCCGCGTGCAAGCCTATCCGTCCAAGCGGGAGCAGCGCGCGTTCCGGTTTCCGGAAGGCGGGCTGATCCTGGTGATTCTTGCCCTCGGCGCCTTGCTGACAATATTCGGCGGGCGCGTGAAAATGCCCGTTTTCACGGTCAACGCCAACGGCGAGCGCGAACGCGTGTTCATCACCAACGCCCAAGGCGACCAAGAACCGGCCGTGGCCGAGAAAAACAAATTCCTCAATGCCCAGAACCTGACGCAGCTCGCCAAGGACACCTCCTTCATCGCCATCATGGCCGTCGGAATGACCATCGTCATCATTTCGGGGGGGATCGACCTGTCAGTCGGCGCAATTTATGCGCTTGCCTCAATTTTGGGGGCTTTGTTTTTTCATTCCTTCGGCCCCGAAGGCCCCCGTGCGACGGAGGCGCTCTGGGTGGTTCCCGCTGGAATCGTCCTGTGCGTCGCTGCGGGAGCCGCGTGTGGGTTGGCCAACGGGGCCTTGATCGTCGCGCTCAAGGTGCATCCATTCATCATCACGCTGGGCACCATGGCAATTTTCCGGGGAATCGCGTTCGTCATCACCGGCGGCCAATCTGTGGGCGGCTTCCCCGCGCTGTTTCGCGATGCCATTCGCTGGGAATTCAAGGGCCTCAGCGTCGTCCCGCTGCTGGTCATGCTCTTGGTCACCGTGGCCGGCGGCGTCTATCTGCGCTGGATGGGGGCCGGCCGGCGCGTTTACGCGGTGGGCGGCAACGAATTGGCGAGCCGTTACAGCGGCATCCGTGTGGAAAGAGTGAAGCTCGGCGTTTTTTTCCTGACCGGCCTCACCGCTGGAATCGCGGCCCTCCTCTCCATTGGTTATTATGGCGCCGCCACGTCCGGGGACGGCGCCGGCTATGAACTGAACGTGATTGCCGCCGCCGTCGTCGGCGGCGCCAGCCTGACCGGAGGCAAGGGTTCGGCCCTCGGCGCCCTGCTGGGCGCGCTGGTCATCCAAATGATCAACAGCGGCATCGTCATCCTCGGCATCGACCAGAACTACAGCCAGATCATCATCGGCTCGGTCGTCATCATCGCGGTAGTGTTCGACCAAGTGAATGCCTGGTTGGCCAAACGCCGCCTTGCCGCCCGCGCCGGCGCGCAGTAAGCTTTTTTCAACCATGAAATTGCCGCTTTTGCAGTCGATGCTCCTCTGCGCCCTCACGCTGACCGTTCCGGCGCAAACGAAGAAAAGCTACACGTTCGGCCTTGTCGCCAAGTCACAGGGAAACCCGGTGTTCCAGGCCGCCCGCGTCGGCGCCATGGACGCCGCGAAGGAACTCGGCGCGAAACATGGCGTTTCCATCAAGATTGATTGGCGCACCCCAAACGAGGAGGACGCCCAAAAACAGGCTGAGGCCATCGAACAATTGACCCTTGCGGGCGCCGATGGCATCGCCGTCAGTTGCTCCGACGCGAACAAACTCACGGACGCCATCAACTCAGCGGTCAAGAATGGCGTCCCGGTCGCGACGTTCGATTCCGACGCGCCCAGCAGCAGGCGATTTGTGACTTTCGGTGTGGATGACATCAAGTGCGGGGAGCAGGTGATGGAGGAACTCGCCAAAATCATGGGCGGAAAAGGGGTCGTCGCCATCCTCGCGGGCAACCAAACCGCGCCGAATCTCCAAAAGCGCGTGCAGGGCGTCAAGAATGTCGCCAAGAAGTTCCCGAACATCAAAATCCGCGACACCTACTACCACAAAGAGACGCCGCAGGATGCCGCCGCCAAGGTTGAGCAGGTCATGCAAGCCAATCCGGACATCACCGCCTGGGCCATGATTGGCGGCTGGCCATTGTTCACCGACAACGCCCTAAAATGGCAGCCCGGCACGGTCAAATG